>JAQSYD010000042.1 GCA_029256325.1 Clostridia bacterium | reverse complement strand
TCCCTTGTATTATAAGAAAAATGTGTTCTGGTGAGCTTTTCCATTTTATAATTGCAATGCTTGCAATACATATATACTTTAAAATGGTCTTTAGACTTCTCAACCTCTTCCTTACATTCCGAAGACATGATTTCTTTGTTGCAATTGGGACATATTCTTTTACTAAGTTTTTCATAAATCATCCTAAGATCTGTATATATGTCGGTGACTGTCCCAAGGGATGAACGTGGATTTTTATTGTATTCATTTTGCGTAATCAGAATAGAAGGTGATACGTTGCGTATAGATTCAATTTTCGGCTTATGAATCCCTTGAAGACCCATAGCCTCTAAATATTGTCTTTGACACTCATGAAAAATCGTATCAATAGCCAATGTGGATTTTCCTGAACCAGATAAGCCGGTAAAAACAACAAGCTTGTTTCTCGGAATCTCCAATGTGATATCCTTCAAATTTCTTTCTTTCGCACCTTTTATAATCATGTTATCCACTGCAATACCTCATTTCGATCTTTTAATCCTGTATTCTTATTCAAAATTTATTTACATAAAAAATGCATTTCATTCATTCTTGACACTCATTTTGTTCTGTTCTTATCCATGAACTCCTCAATCAGTACAGTTTCTCCCGTCACTCGCGCTTCCTCCAGTGCCAATGCTGCAATATGAGCGTGTATCGATTCCGATATAGAAGTCAAACTCTGCTTTTTTAATCGATAGTTTTGAAATGCAGATTTTATAAAAAGCCGGTCAGCATCTACATGACCTAAGTATTTTGAGAAGTCCCACGGCTTGTACAGTCTTATCCTTTTGATGATTTTGCGGTCAAGATGAAGGAGATGCTTCAGAAATCCGCTAAACAAAGGCTGAAGCTCAAAGGTGGAGACTTCTATCGTTCTTTCATCGGCGCTGATCTCTCCATATTCACACATTACCTTGATAGAGCGGTGCATTCTCCTCGTGAATGCATTTAAGTTAAAGGTAGCGGATACCCCGTTTTCAAATTCTAAAATAGATGATTGATTATCAACCACATCATGATCCATCGTATATAGGCAGCGACCATAGTCAGTAGACCTGAGACCTTCTTTTACAGCCCTTCTTGTATATTTGTTTTTTGTAAACAAAGGGAAAAAACCACCAAATGAGGTATACATCCTTTCTCCTTCATAACGGCAGCTCCTCCTTACAGCACAACTTTCACAGCGCTCCCCATGGCCTTTTGGTGCATTTCCGGAATGGAAATAACTTAAGGAACCGAAGGATGCAACCCTTTTAATCCGGCTGCCCACAAGATAATATAGAAGATCAATATCGTGGCTGGACTTTGTTAGCACGAGAGGTCCGCTTGTAGACTTTTTTCTCCAGCTGCCTCTTGCATAGCTGTGCGCATAGTGATAATGTCCTATATTCTCATTGTGAGAGATGGTCACAATTTTTCCGAGCTTTCCTTCATCTACTATTTCCTTAATCATCTGCCACATCTTTTGATATCTGAGCACATGGCACACGATTACCGTTCTTTCCAGTTTGTTTGATAATTCCTCAAGCTCCAGCAGCTCCTCTACGTTCAAGGCTACTGGCTTTTCCAAAATTAGATCATAGCCCTTCCTGAGTGCCTTTTTTGCCAATGCATAGTGACTTTTGTCCTGAGTAGCAATAATCAAAAGGTCACTTTGTCTGGGACCTTGGAAGAACACCTCTGCAGATTTATAGAGCGCCTCTTCACCAACTCCAAAACGCTTTTGAAATTGCATAAGACGTTCCTGATCTTCATCAATACAGCATAGAAATTTCACATCATCAAATTCCTTCTGTGCAATGGCGGCATATGTATCCAAGCCTCTATTTCCTGCTCCTAAAAGTGATACTGTTATCATTTAAGCACCTCGATTCTCCTCCATCATCTTTGAGACATCAGCCTCGCTCAGGTGATAGAAAAAGTAAAATACCACTACTGCTGTGATTTGACCAAATATTGGATAGAGTGTGGTCATACGCCAAAGTTCCGTCAGCGTTTCCTGACTTTGTACTGCGTTTGCCATATAACTGGCCTTTCCAAGGGCATAGGCCCCTATTGCACCTTGCATTGCCAGGGTGAGCTTTATAGAGAATGTCTGGATAGAGAATACCGTTCCCTCGTTTCTCGTACCATGAATATAATAGCCGTACTCAAGGCAGTCAGTTGAAAACATACCCATCATCAATACAGGAAGGTTCAATGCTAAGAATTTCAAGGCTATAAAAATAAACACTACCACTAAATTGCTATATCCTATGAAATAGAAAAGTACTGAGCTAAGGATAGAAATCCCCATTAGTCCCATAAAGAGGTTTCTCTTGCCATATATGAATATCAGTTTTGGCAGAATCAACGGCATAAATATGGAGGTAGATGCCGCTGCCAGTGATAAAACAGGTACCAGCATCTCATTGCCAAGATTATACTTAACGAAATGCACAACAGTCCCTGAAGTGGTATTAGTTAAGTTCGTCAAAATCACAACTGAATAAAATATCAGCAAATACTTATTGCCGCTTACAGATTTTATAATGGTCTTAATTGATGAGAAGGCCGGTCTATCATACAGAACTCTTTCCACTGTCAGTTTTCTCACAAATACCATCATGAAGAAGGCAATCATTGCCAGAACCAACACTGCATTAGACCATCCTAACATTACTTTGAACGGAGTCATCAGTATCACACCAACGAGTGATCCTAAGCCCCCCAGAAGACGGCCTATCATGATGATCTTAACCCGCTCGTCAGGATTGTCAGTCATAACAGTAGATAGTGCAAAGGCAGGTATGTCCCCCAAAGTATAAATCATTCCCCATAGGATATATGTTATAAATGCATAAGTAATTTTTGCACTCATGCTTTCGGCAGGATTTTGGAACACAAGAATTGTCATCAAAGGCAGCAAGATAACCACGATATTGACCCAAGGCTTGAATTTTCCACCTTTTAGATTCACCTTGTCCACAATAATCCCCATCATAGGATCATTGACAGCATCCCATATCCTAGCAACCAAAAACAATGCTACTATAATATTTGTTGGCAGCATGACCACATCCGTATAGAATATCAGTAAGAATTGAAGTGTAAGTGTTAAAATCAGATTCTGTCCTGCAAAAAATCCACCGTATGAAAGTCTTTCCGGTTTTGATGTTTTTTCCATGTTTTTACCCTTTCAAGATGCAGCCGCTGTTAGAAGCAAGCTGAAGTCTCTTTCCTCTCCATTTATTCGATTTATTAGTCGCAAACACCATTTCACTTTCAATTTCATTTAAGTAGGATGTATGTGTATGATTGAAATTTATCACCACCGTATAAATTTCATCCACCAGTTTTCGTTTGTATACCAGCAGCTCTGAATTTTCAATGACTTCAAGCTGTCCATCCTGAAGCGCTCTTGTGCTGTTTCTCAATTTGAGCAATCCCTTGTATATGTTGAGTAAGCTTTCAGGCTCTTGCAGTTCGGTCTCTACGTTCCTGGTATTGTAGTTCGGAATCACATCAAGCCAGGTTGCAGAAGAAGAGAAACCTGCATAGCTTGTATCATCCCATTGCATGGGTGTTCTGCAATCATCTCTATTCAGGAATACTCCAAGCGTCCTGGCAAGCTTTTTAGGAACATGGCGGTTTTGTATAGCTATAGGATCAACAGAATTTTTCATACTAAGATTATGTATTCCCATACCGATCTCATCACCATAATATATGACCGGGATTCCCCTTGCTGTAAGTTGAAATAACGCCAGCACCTTTGCCTTTTCCATATCATTTTTCACACGTGCAATTCCGCGTCCGATATCATGATTGCTGAATACATAGGTGGGTACATAGGGTTCTGGATATTCCCTTTCGACTTTCTTCAAAAACCCTTCAAAGTACGCCTTCGTGTATTTAAAATGTACCAGCTCAAAAAGAAATACGGTATGAAGTCCATCCTGTTTCGCTCCTATGAACTTCTTGAGGGTATCGTCATCTCCCGTAATCTCTCCAATTAAAAACCTTCCAGGCTGTTCATCCACAACTTGCCTTAAAGCCCTTGCGAATTCGAAGGATTTGGGATGATTATATGTATGGATCTTTCTCTGGAAATAGGCTTCTTCGTTGTGTGATGGAGAAGGCAGATACCGGAACGAAAAAGGATGATCTTCCAAGGTCATGTCTTTTCCAATACAGTTGAATATGTCCAGTCTAAATCCGTCTATTCCTTCATTGAGCCAAAAGCGGACAGTATTGAACATCTCTTCACGAACTTCAGGATTGTCATAGTTCAAATCTGGCTGAAAATCGAGAAAAGAAGAATAGTACCATTCATCTGTATCTTGATCATAGGTCCATGCTTTTTTGCCTGTCATGGACCGCCAGTTGTTGGGCGGGTTTTTACCCCTTCCTTTACTCCAGATATACCAGTCTCTTTTGGAATTATTCAAGCTGCTCCTTGATTCCTTGAACCAAGGGTGTTCGTTGGAGGTGTGGTTCATCACCATATCCATAACAATTTTCATACCTGCATTGTGAACAGCTTCGATAAGCCTCTGAAGGTCATCTATAGTTCCGAATAAAGGATCAACTTCTTTGTAATCTTTAATATCATATCCATGATCCCTATGGGGGCTTGGATAGAAAGGCGATATCCAAATGGCTTCTATTCCAAGGTCTTTCAAGTAATCGAGCTTTTGAAGCACCCCTTTCAGATCTCCAACGCCATCTCCATTCGTGTCATAAAATGAACGAGGATATATTTGATATAAGGTTGTGGACTTCCACCAAGTCATAACAACACCTCTTTTCATATCATTTATATGCATTGCAAATTACAAAAATCAACTTATATAAAAAATAATGGTATATCCCACTATTCAAAATCATTATTTTACATGCTTGCTGCTGTACTCTTATAAGGATAAGTGCCAGGTAGAGAGATATAAGCTTTTACCCTTAAGAACCCAATACCTCTGCACCTAGCACTATATTTCCTTAAACAATCTTCTGTTTTTATTGCTCCAGTACCTTTTAAAATATGGGGTGCCTTTGATACCCGTCCCATCACATTCATTTTCTTGTATTGCATCTACTGTTAATTTATGTTCGGCATTACAAGCATAATTCATAATCTCAAGCAAATCATTTGCATTGATATCTTCTATGTCTATTTTATTTATCTTTTCTTCAATATCCTTTTCAAGTTCATCCCGCTTATTGATATAACTGTTTAAATTGCTAATCTTATTTTCAATAATTACTCGATGCAGTCTTTCTCTTAGCCTCCAATATTCTACAGCCTTATCCTCTTCTTGTGAAGAAAAGGCAAATTGCTCACCATCAATAAACCAAAAGGGCTTAAATGTAGAGATGCACGGGGTAGAGCTGCCTGTAACCCAATGCGTATCCAAATGATTGTTTAAAGCAGCTATATAGCTGCCTGTGGTATGGTCACCATAAAAAAATCCTCCATGCATACAAACACTATTAATCGTGTGTTTTGCAAATTGTTTTCCTTCTATTTCATCTGAGTGAGATCTCAAAATCTCCTTCATCGTGTTTGCTGTAATACTTCCAATTTTTCCTTCCAGCAGTTTTGTTGATGTGCTGCTCCTGTCTTTCGCCTTACTCAGATGCGTAAACAGTGGGGATGTATAGCATTTGGCAAAGTGAAAATCCTTTTCCCCCTTACACCAGCCTTTATCCACAGCATGTTTTATTAAGTCAGGATGATGTCTTTCATAGTTTTTACCTATGGATAAACAATTGGATATACTTCTTATATCTTTAACTCTTTCTGCCGCCCAATACTTTCCTGCTGTTTCTAAAACCCATGCTGAATTTCTGTCTGCTATTAAAAATGAATTATGATAGGTAAACTTTTTCTCATAACCGCAGTTTCCACCTTGTCCATAGACTTCTAAGAGATCAATAAGCATATTTAATGCCTCTTCACTGTTCTTACATCTTTCTAATGCAATACGGAGCATATCCATTCCCAACAGAGATTGATCGCCCTGTTCTTCTTTTGTAAAAACCGCTTCATTCCCTATGGTTAATCCAAACTCATTACTTCCCATCTCTGCTCCCCAAATCCAAGAGGGCTTTAATAGCAATACCTCATAGGTCTCGTCCGACTGCTCAACTTCTATATAAGTACATTTGAGCTTCAGCCCTTTCTCATGCTTGATTCGAGGTATTCTTATAACTATATGAGGTTCATTGGGCTGTCTATCGCTATTCTTTGCAAATATAACTGAACCATCTTTCGTTGCATTTCCAAGTGCCACCATTGTATCACACACGTTCATTCCCCCAATCCAAATAATGGACCCATTTTTATTCTATAATACTATATAAAAAATGCTTTTCCTTCTTACAAACAAACTTTGTTTATATAATGTAATACCATTTAGTTGCTTTTGTTTTTGTTCATATGAATCAGTTATGCAAATATAGGGCTTAAAAGCAAGCTGCTAATAAAAATCCTCCGTTGTACAAGTTACAACAGAGGATTTTATATTGCTGTTTTACAGTTAATTTCAAGGCTTCGCCATAGAAATAGTATTGACCTTAAGATTATGTTTTCATCAGCGGCAAGTGTTGCATATAATTCATCAAAAGCCAAGCAATAAAATTTGATTTGCTTAATGCTGACTGTGCTGACCGCTTCAATTTCTTCATTGCTGATGGGAATTTGAATATCCGGGTAATTCTTTATTTCCTGCTCAGTCTAATACCATCTGATCAAAGTAGTTATATCCCGCATATTGAATATGTTCTTTTTATCCACCGTAATGCTACCTAGCATCTATCCTTTATAAGCAATATTTATTTCATATTCCTCCAAAATATCCTGTTCTCTAAATAAGCTTGATACAGCGTCCTCGTAATCACACAATCTTTCCGATTTTTTAATTCTCTTTGCATATTTTGCATGATTAGAAAACACCGATATCATATAAAACCATAGGGGCTTCATTTTAAACAATACATTACGTTCTCCAAAAAGTACACCCTTATAATCATTATATACTTTGTCATGAAACGCTTTAAGATTTTCTTTGTCCAGTCTATTATTATATTTAATAATTCCTGTCAATGCCGGATTGGTTATTACTCCCCTGCCTAACATTATGGTATCAACACTGGGAAAATCAGCTGAAAATGTTTTGTAATCCTTGACTGTAAAAATATCGCCATTATAACAAACAGGGTTTTTACTCATCTGCAAGGCTTCCTTAAAAATCTTCAGATTAGGCTTATTTTTATAGAAATCCTTTTGGATTCTTGGGTGTATGATAAGCTCTTCTAAAGGGTATTTGTTAAATATTTCAATTAAATCATAAAACTCCTCAGGCTGGTCTTTACCTATTCTTATCTTCAATGAAATATTCGTTACAGCTTGCGTAAAAACTTCGTCTAAAAACACATCAAGCTCTTCTCTTTTTGCAAGAAACCCAGACCCTCTATGTTTTGAAACTACAGTCCCTGATGGGCATCCTAAATTTAAATTTACTTCATTATATCCCAAAAGCTTCATCTTATTTGAAGTATGAATAAAATCCTTTGCATTATTGGTTAATAATTGTGGTATCAAAACGAGCCCTTGGTTGTTTTCCGGCAAAATATCATTTAACTCTCGAGCTTTGAAATTTCCACTTTGATTTGCAACAATAAAGGGAGAAAAATATTTATCTATATTGTTAAAGAAAGTGTGGTGGGCATTTCTATAAATATATCCACTTAAACCTTCCATAGGGGCAAAATAAAAATTCATATATCAAACACTCCTTTATTTATGTAGTTCTCTTTCCTGTAACGGGATGTGCTGCAATTTGGATCTAACTATTGGATATGCTTTGCTTGACGCCAGTCTCTAAGGTAACCCTTAAGTCTCTTAAGCTCCTCAAGTATTTGATGATATTTTCTGTCTAATGCTTCTATATCATCCCTTTTGACTGGTATCTATAGCCTTCCAATTAATTATGAAAAATGATTTTTCAATATAATCCCTTGTTTTTCAATCACATAAAAAAACCTCCCTATACTTAGAGAGGATAGCATTCTTAGAATACAATTACCTTGATGCATAATAAATTGTGCTTTAACCATACTCATGAAATCAATCATCATGGATCAAATTCACGCTGCATTGGATAAAACATTAAAGTGAATTATATCTCATTTTTGCAAATACCTTAACCATTGTAAAAGTCAAGTTCTTAACATTCGCTTAGATTATATATTTTAATTTGCTTACTGTCAATACAAGTGAAATTAATTTATCCATTAATATGCTATATAAATCCTGCAGTTTAAATGCATTCATGATAATCTTTCATGGATGACTTCGGTGCCTGGCATCATATTTCAAGATAATTTCTTTTTTTTATGCCAATACTAATAAAAATAAAAGCATTAATAAAGAAAGGATCTTAATCATGAATAATAACAAAAATAGAATGAGGGACAGAGAAAAAAGCAATCCTGAATTAAGAGAGATGCAGCCAAAGGATAATGCAGATGTAGGAATTATAAACGGCCAAATAATTGGTGTACATGAGGGAAAACATGAAAAAAGCAGAACAAATAAACAAGAACGTAAGAATTAAAAAAAGGAACCTCCGCTATTTTCATACTAATGTATTTTAAAGGAAATGATCATGAGTTCTGACCGCAAATAGGTCAGGGCTAAAAGTGAAGGGTCCCGCTTGTGTACTATGATTTATATGTTCTACAGGTATGAACTTGTTTGCACAACAAAAGCCCTCTGCTAAGTAAATATCAACAGAGGGCTTTCAACTATATCTTGCTTCCTAGCCACTAAGACTACTGCCACTACAAGTATATATCTGAAAACTCAACATGAAGTCTTTCTACATAAAGGTCTGATTCTTCAACATAACTAGAATGTGGCCTTTGCTTAATGCTTTCTATGACTTTTATTGGAAATTTAATGGTAAATACACTTCCCTTTTCTAATTCGCTCTCTACTTCAATCGCTCCACCATGCATTTCGATAAAAGCTTTGACTAGGGATAAGCCAATACCACTTCCCTCATGGCTCCTTGAAAGTATCTCATTTATCTGATTGAACCGTTCAAAAATTTGACTAAATTTTTCACTTGGTATACCTTTTCCAGAATCTTTAATGGATATAATAAGCTCCATATTCAATTCATAAACACTTACATGAATATCTTTATTTCTTTCTGTAAATATAATTGCATTTGAAAGCAAGTTCAATATTATTCTTTCAATTTTATCCGGATCTACTGCGATCGTTTTCTCCTCAATACTTGTGTCAAATATTACATTGATGTTTTTTGCCTTAGCGTACTCAGCTACTGACATAGTTATTTTTTCTATAAGACTTACGATGTTTACATTCTGCAAATGCAAGCCCATAAAACCTGCATCAACTTTTGTAACATCAATAATATTATTAACTAACCTTAATAATCTGCGACAATTTTGCTTTACTATATTTATATATTTATTATTATATAACTTTTCCATTTCAGCTGTGCTGCGCTTAGAATGACTGTTATAGGGGTTCTTAACTCATGACTTATATTAGCGATAAATGAACTTTTCATATTATTAGTTTTCTCCAGCTCATCCGTCATGTGCTTACGATCAGTAACATCACGACATACTATCATATAGTCTTCACTTTCCTCTTTTACATCACGAATTAACTTACTTACTTGCGCAGAATACCACATTACCTTATTGTTTATTGTAATCGAATAATCAAATGGCTGTATTACATTTTCTATTTCAAGCCTCTGAATGGCATCATCCAGCAGCAAGCTAACTTCATTTGGCAACACTTCACAGTACCTTTTCCCGATAAACTCACTCATTGGTTTATAAAGATTTTCACTAAAAGGTTTATTACATTCTATAAATCTTCTTTCTGAGCCATCCAATACGAAAATAAAATCCTGCATAGAATTGAACAGCCTGCTATACTTTCTATTCAAATTTATATATTGCAGTTTAGAGATGCTACTTTCAACCAGTGTAATCACAAGTCCCCTATAATACTCTATAATGTTTTTGACCTTTTCCCTGGAACAAACAGGAACTCTTTTCAATGCGTCTATATATTCATTTGTTTCAAAATTAAAATGCTGTGCCTGCTTCAAGAAAATATCAATATCAAAACTCTCATCTTCATAGAAAAACTGACCAAGTATAACAAATCCTATAAGTTCTTCTTCTACGATAATTGGCACACTAGTCTCCCACAAATTATTCATACACTTATAAACAATAATTTCACTATTGTTAGGATGTTGCTTTATGTATTCGTCACTCATTTTGCAGCGTGTTAAGCTTAAAGAATTTACCCTATGAAATTTAGTGCAAATATCCTGCCAACCGGTAGTTACAAGAGCATTGCATTCTGCATCAAGAATACTAACTGGTATGCCCGATACCCCATATAGGTTATCAGCCAGTTTTTGTAATACCTCTAAGTCTATAAGTTCCCCCAATACCCATTTTCATCATATCCCCCCATATCATAATAATAAAATATTGGTTCGTCGTTTATTCAAAGAGTAGTATCATTCAGTGATTATAATTTACCTACATATTGCTTATCAAGGTTTAATGTGAATCCACTACCCGCTCTATAAACCTTTCTGCTTCTTTTAAATCTTTTTCATCCGGATGCCCCTGTGATAATCTGCCCATCATATCAAAGATTTTGTTGTTGGTAAATTCTCGTGCCACAAAGCTGCCCTTGCATGCAAAACTGCCCTTATTGATGGCGCCCTTTGACTCTAAAAGCTTCATTAGCTTATTGTTATAGAACTTCATTCCAACTCCACTTGTTGAAAATACAAAAACATTCTTATCTCTTAAATTCAGCTTATCAACCAACCTAAACAGCTTTGGTGACAAGTTTTCTCTGTATACGCCGGAACCAAATCCAATCAGACTGTAATTTTCTATGTCAATATCATCAGTATCCCTTATATTTATTAGCTTAGAATCGGTTTTCTCAGCAAATATCCGTGCAATTTCTTCCGTGTTGTTCTTATAGTCAGAACAATATATGATCAAGGTTTTCATAGATCATCCCCCCATTTTGTTTAAGTGGCTGACACTTAAATCCTAGCACATTCCTATAATACCTACAATGGTTTTACTGGCAAATAAATATCAATAAAATGTTTTGCCTCCTATAGATTGCTTTGAATGAGCTGGAGCAACTTCAATTGAGATTTTTTAAATTTCCATCCCCTATAGACTTTGATTCTTCTAGCAGTCTTTCTTTTTGTAAGTTTGCTTTTATGAATTGTATTTGATATCATACGATTTGTAATAATATTATAAAAGATATTAAAAAAGGTGGGAGAAAGAATGAGCCATACGTTTTTTATAACATCAATTTCTAAGTTCGAATTGATAAACGCTAAAATACTTTCGTTATGCAATGGATAATCAGGAGCAAAAACATCAGCGACGTGTTCGATATAAAGGTACACATCCTAAAGCCTATAATGAGAAATATAAAGAACTGCAACCAGAAAAGTATGCTGATACTGTGGCAAAAGTTATTCAAAAAGGCAGTACCCCTGCCGGCATGCATCGTTCAATTTGCGTGAATGAAATATTAGAATTCTTACAGATTACTCCAGGACAAATTGGATTAGATGCAACACTAGGTTATGGCGGCCATACCTTAGAGATGCTTAAATGCTTAAATTCAAAGGGGCATTTGTATGCAACCGATGTAGATCCCATTGAATTACCGCGCACCCGAGAGCGTTTAGAACGCTTAGGTTATGGCCCTGAAATTTTAACCATCAAGCAAATGAACTTTTCTGAAATAGATCAAATTGCATCGGAGTCAGGACCATTGAATTTTGTATTAGCAGACTTAGGTGTCTCTTCAATGCAAATAGACAATCCCGAAAGAGGATTTTCATTTAAGATTGAAGGGCCATTGGACTTACGGCTGAATCCTAAAAAAGGAATCTCTGCTGCAGAACGTTTAAAAACTATTTCGCAAGATGAATTAGAGGGTATGCTCATAGAAAACTCAGACGAGCCTCATGCCGCAAGAATCGCTCGAGCTATCGTTTCCGAAATAAAAAAAGGAACAGACATATCCACGACAACACAGCTCCAGCAAATTATCAAAAACACCCTAAAATTTATGCCCGGAAAAATAAAGGATGATGAGATTAAAAAATCCTTGCAACGATGCTTTCAAGCATTGCGAATTGATGTGAATCAAGAATTTGAAGTATTATATGAATTTTTGGAGAAGCTACCCGCTGCTCTTGCACAAGGCGGGCGCGTAGCTATACTTACATTCCATTCAGGAGAAGATCGTCTCGTAAAAAAATCCTTCCAACACTTTTTACGCGAAGGCGTATATGGCGAAATAGCGCCCGGTCCTATTCGTCCATCATCAGAAGAATGTAATACCAATAGTCGTGCTCGTTCCGCAAAATTACGTTGGGCTATAAAAGCATGATTTATGACTGTTCAAAATTAACAAGTTTAAAGTGAGGTGGGGGCAGGGTTTTGCCTGTGCCCCCACCCATTACAACCGGTGAGAAGCAGAAGAATCAAAAGAAAGGTGACATTTTCCCTTCTCTGTTTCACACCTCCTATCTTGGCGTATGCTTCAGCGTAAACTCATAAGTGCCTGTGCTGTTTGCTTCTGTGCCACTGATCGCTACTGTCATTTGATCCAAGCCCTTTTTTAAATTCATAGGAATTGAAAAATTTATTCCATCATAGTTTTCTGCGAAAAGATTGGCATAAAGGTAATGATTGCCGTTTAGTGAGAATTGAAGACCATCCGAATCTGTGTAATTAATTGTGTCCGGAGCGATTCTGTTTATTGACAGCTTTATTTCGTATTTATCTTCATCGGTACTTATGAGATACGCCTTCGCATTTACTTCAGTGGATGAACTTGCAAGCTTTGTATCCCGCTTACCGCTTAAGGTGTAGTCTGTGAATTCACACTGACCCCCACCGGTCAGAAACTGTTTTTGATGTGCCAATGCCTCCATATCAAACTCAAGCAGTACCTCACCCGAAGTTTTCCAGATCGATATACCGCCCTCGCTATCCCTATCCGTCACCTCTCCCTCCATCGCAAGTGTAAAGGTGAGAGCGTCTCGCAGCTTCTCCTTGTATTCCTCCGAAAGCTCCATGGTTTGATTAAAGTCTTGAGCAATGATGGCTCTGCCCTGCATCAATACCATCACCTTGCACAGCGCTGTATAATCGTGGTTTTCTTTTATCCTTTCGACCTGTTCCTCAGCGGTTTGCTCCATCCAGTCGGAGAATGTTTCAAAATACGGACTAAAAGAGGTGTCCATCCCCAGCCTACTGGCATCTTTCAGCACAATAAACGACAGGTTCATAACAGGAATCAGTTTTTTGTTATCGTTTTTATAGGTGCTGATCAATTTGTCAACCTTCTTAATCAGCCGTTCCTGCAATTGCCGCGCATATTCAATGGAATCCTCATTGCCTCCCGTCAGATGGGTTCGGTTGCCGGCTGCAAGCATTTTTATAATCAAATCCTTTTCCGGCTGCACTGCCTGACTGATATAGAGGCTGACCGGCCTCCGTTCCGATTGAATGTCACAGGTAAATTCAAAATCAAGCGGAATAGGAGGCACGGAAACAGGTGTTTTTAAAAAAGCCTTTATTTCCTTGACCGTTTCGATGTAGTCCGCCTCCGCTTTTTGCGCCAACTCCTGCAGTTCATGATCCGAGGTTGGCGTATAGGTGAAGTAGGAAGAAAAGTGCTCAATTTCGGCAATCAGCGTATTATCAGAAAATACTGCTTTTGAAAAATTCAAAGCTTTCCCCTCAGATGTCCCTCCTAACACGCATGACTGCTCCGATACCAATGGCCCCTTTACATTGAGATAAACAGGATTGATAAAATGCAACCCCTCTGGTTTCAGCACCACACCTCCGATTTTATTTCCATTTAAGACATCCTGCTTGATATCACTTATCAGCTGCATGGATATTGTTTCATCATACAGCAAAGCATTTTGTGGAATTATAAGCTTCCATTCATTACCGTCCACATCTACTAGACTCAAGGTTTTCGCTCCCTGGGACGGTTTGTATTCCTCCGATACGCTTGTTTCGCTCAAAATGAAGGACGCATCGCCCAAATCATTTATTTGTATTATTTCCTGGTCTGACAATTCACTGCTTTTACATGCAGAGATGAGCGTCAAAAAAAGAATAGAGACCAAAAGCATTGCGGTTATTTTTTTCATTTCATACCCCCTCGTGCTATTTAAGAGATTACAATTACTTCATCTTTTCGTAGGTTCTCAGACTAAGTGCTATAGCCTGCTCCCTGGTAGCCTTGCCATAACCTGCGGCTTCCTGAGCTGTCGTGGAGGCTTTTGGCATAAAGTTCCCCTTTGTGTCGCCTGTAATAATACCGACTTTGGACATGTATTTGGTGGCGTCCACTGCCCAATTGGAAATATATTTTTGGTCAGGAAAATCCTTCACTCCTGCGATGTTATAGTCGCCATCCGGTTTAATCGCTTTCATTGCCCTAAAAAGCATAGCAGCGCATTGTTCGCGAGTAATGAGTATATGGGGAGAAAATGTGGTGGCTGATGTTCCCGAGGTGATCCCCAACTGATATGCTTTCAGAATTTGCGGATTATCAGTATCGGTGAAAGGATTTGATACCGCTGTGGGTGCCTTCTTGCCTGTTGTTTTTTCATAGAGCAGGACAGAAAGCTCACAGAATTCCTCCCTGGTAATCGGTCTTGTTAAATCTGCACCCTCTAAGATAGCGGGAATCAGTCCCGCTTCCTCAGCCTTTTTCAACTCAGGCTCAGCCCATGAGCTGGCCTTTTCGTAAAAGCTGGCAGAGCCCTTAGATACTTCATTGGAAAAATCGGAATAAACATAATCCCATTCGCTGTTATCCTCACCGAAATAGTATTGATAATAAAGCTGCACCTTAAAGCTGTAGTTTCGGTTTTTTATGTCGATTGTCTCCATATCCCCCTCATCTATGGGATACACATAAGCGTAAAAGGTGTTTGTTTTGCCCGGCACCTTAAAGGATGGCTCACCAATCAGGTTATCCATATAGCCGCCGTCCGATTTTTCCCAGTTGCCGTCATCTATTTTTGAGAAATACTCAATATTGGCAAACCCGTCGGCAGGCCTCACCTCATCTAAATCAAGGGCACTTTGCGGCAGCTTGATTTCCAGGCGGAAAATAGGATGGGAATTTGTATGATTTACATCCCCCGTAATCAACTCTATGTTTACAATAGCTGGAGCCTCCAGCTTCCCGGGCACACCTTCTGGCGCAGCGGCCAGAGCATTTACCGGTATGATGCTAATAAACAAGGCTAAAATTAATAATACTGTTGTCAGTTTCCGTTTCATTATTTTTTCCTCCTATTCAAATTTGATTTTGCTTAAAATGGTTTCACAATCGTTGGAAAGGAATAATCTTTATCATACGAATTCTCCTGAAATAATTGTGACTGATAACCACTTATAGTCTGTTTTTGTTCTCTCCACAGATATCCTTGTAATTGATAATCAGTTCCGCACGTGAGTGCACATGGAGTTTTTTATAGATCGCTGTTTGATGGGTATTGGCGGTTGAGTAATTGACTCCAATCTGTTTAGCAGCTTCTTTGAGGCTGTATCCTCCCAGCAAAATCAAAAAAGTTTCCCGTTCTCTTGATGTAAGGCTGTCTACCAGCCTTTCCTTTTCATTGTTGCTGATAGCAAGCTGTTTTCCATAACGTGTATCAACGCCTGAAATGAACGTTTTTTCTCCGCATTCTTCCATATCGCCTGCCTTTGCCTTTGAAAGAACTCTCTTGATATGATCCATTACCCCAAGCTGCTCACCTCCTTTCCAACATTTTTCCTGAGCTGTTTTAATTCTTACTTATAGAAGCTGGGATGTCTATTCAGCAATTCACGTGATATACGTAAAAACGCCATCTCATTAGTTCTAATGAGATGGCGTTTTTGCACTTCTTTGCTGGTTTAGGTTTTATAATCCTGAAGGAAAAGAAGCAATTCGGCTCGACTGTTAATATTCAGCTTTCGATATATAGAGGTGCAATAAGTGTTAATAGTGGCATAGGCTTTTGACTGCATACCAGATATCTGACGCAGCGTGTAACCATCCAGTAAGAGCTTACACACCTCAATTTCAGATGGGGTCATCTTAAAATCTTTAAGACGCGCCTCTAACCGAGAACACTTAGTGACATCAGATCGATATGTATCATCAATCCATTCTCCCGAGTAAAGCATCTTAATAAAGAATGGAGACATGATAAAGAAAAGCAATACGATGCCAATTGAAATAAGTGCCATCATCACCGGCGGTGCCAGCAGGCCGCTTTCTTTGAATGTATTCTGAAAAATAAATCCAATAAAGTAATACAGTGCGGAAAGTAGGATGCCAATACGATAAAACAGGATGCTTTGAAACTTTTTTGCCATAAACCCAGCAAGATAGTAAATATTTATAAATCCGATGGCGTAGGAGCTTCCGAAACAGACAGCAGATATATACCCTACGTTGCTATTCTGAATACTGGCAAGATTCACGGTAAACCCAGCAGCCAGAAGAGCAAAGGAAATATTCAGCATATTGTAAATATTGATTGAAAATCGCTTCTGCAGAAATATTACAGCAAATATCCCAATTAAAATCCCAAAGAAATAGAAACTTTCGATTTGTCTTTTTGAGAGTTCAGCCGCCATATGATGAAGAGCTGAAGGCGCAATTACGTCATTTAAGGCCAGCTCCACAAATACCAACGGCATCAGGGAATAAGCCTTTACAGGTACTTTTGTTTTTGCATCACTTGGGGTTTGTAGGATATGGGACCTCAAAAAATGAGAACAACCGAGCAGGATAAGCATTATAATCAATATGATAACAACGGATGCATCAAGCCTGTAATCTGCTTTGTTGATGAATGGCTTGCCCATCATCAGTACTCTCGGAAGCAGGATGGCCAGCACCATGGAGTAGAATTTTTCAGAGTTGTTAAGCACCATGAAAAAACCATACACATAGGAGGCAAAAATATGTCCAATACAAATGGACGCAATCACCATAATGCCTTCTGACACAATTCCCGGATTTGTAAAGCTCATCACCCCAAAGCATGTCAGTGTAACGAGAACACTGTACATAGTCATTGGAATAAACCTTTTTACATGAAACAGAGACGGAATAAGACTCCCAGAAAACAGCCAGATATAGTAATAAAGCATGGAACTGCCTACATTGCCGTTGTACAGTCTGCTTTGAAATCGGAATTCTCCCATAGGAAGAAAATAAGAGTAAAGCCATATGAAAACAGCAATCCATCCGATAAAATAAGGTAAGTTTTTCTTCGTTATAGCTTTTAAGCTCAACGGATTGGCAGCATAAAATGCATTTTCGAAAAAAAACTTGAAAGCATCTATATGAAATTGCATTTTTTCGCCTCCCTCGCCGCAGCTTAAGTAGTATCAACAAGTTTTTATTCTATATGCTATGAGAAAATTAGTCTAAAAATATCCCTTTTGTCATCTGAATCAAAGATGTTTTCTTTATTATTTTCTCTCATCTTTATATGGTAGTTGTTTCTTGGGCTTTGAGTCCTGGATTATCTAGGCATATATTTGCCCCTAAACAATTATACCATATTATTCCATGTAAATATTAAAGCAAAAGGAGCCGTCCCTTTTGCCTTCAAAGTCCTATTGGATTCTCATAACCTATCAGAGGTGAAGTACTCAGTAAAGTCCTTTTTTAAATCAATTCCTTCGCCTTTGAGAATTTCCTTTGCAAGATAATAGCCGCTTGCCATGACTCCTGCAACCCCAAAGCCTGGAAATACCCATTGCCCTACTAAATAAAGATCCTTTATATTTGTTCTCTGTTTCAGATATTTGCCATATTCGGACTGTATTGCAGACCAACCCATAAAGGAACCACTTTTGCTGTAAGTATACCGCTCGTATGTCACAGGTGAAGAAAGCTCATGATATGAGACCGCATCTATAAAGTCTCTGCCCATATGCTTTCCAATACGATTCAGTAAGATATCCTCAACTTCTTTCTTCAGCATTTTATACTTTTCGCCACGCTTGCGACCAGCTTCAGTCTCCCAATTATTGTGATATTCATAGCTGATTGGAACTAGCGCAACCAAAGCTCTGAATTCATCTCCCTCTCTCTTAGGATAAATGTTAATGACAATAGGTGCTGTATCCGGTGTATATTCTTCTGTCCTCATTCTATAATCTTTCTTAGAAAGTATGCTGATTCCTTCTAAATGATCAAGATCATATTTATTCTCATCCAATGACATAAATAAAGCAGCTACAGGTTCAAATATTTTTCTTTTCGAGATTGCTTTTATCATTTTTTCTTTTTCTGCTGCTGCATCGGTCACCCATGCATATGTATACTGTGGTGATGCATTACTAATAACTGCACCATAGTACTCAGACCCATCTTGTGTCTTTACTCCATAAGCCTGCCCATCCTTAACCAATATTTCAGTCACTTCAGTATTCAGCATTAATTGTCCACTCAGATGTCTCAAACCTTCAACTGCTGCATCTGGAATTGCCTGCATTCCATTTACCGGATAATAATTTTTACCATATACACCCCACTGATATGCAAATGACATGAATACCATCGGATATGGACTTTTCGAATAAATCGCCGTTTTTAAATCCTCAGAATTTGTAAATGAGTCCAGTACCTTATATGCATCTTTATTACCATATTTCATAAACATGGGGCGGAGTTTCTTTGCTTTCATACCAAATTTAATTAACTGAAAAAAATTCATGTCATAGGGTGGTTCAGGAGCCTCTGTTCCTGAAAACATCTCTGTATTAATAGTCTCCATCATATCAAAGATGTGATTTACGTCATCTTGATTTTTCGGAAACTGCTTTAGAAAATTCTCACGAACCTTTCCATGCTCAAAGTCATATTCCTTTTCATCAATAAAGCATTTCAAATCCCCACATATCTTTTAATTCATATAAACCATGAATGCCAAGATCAAAGTGGACACCTTTTCTTGAAAAGGAAGTCACCAAGCCCCCTGGAATATTATGCTTTTCCAACACCAGAACCTTTTTATTATATTTGGCAAGAAAGTTAGCAGCACTTAGTCCACCCATCCCTGCTCCAATAATAATATAATCATATTGCATTGTCATTACTCTCCTCATTATTTCCATAATTACCTAAGTTAAGTATATATAGTTATTTAAATAGTATCAAGTAATTAGGTAAACGTCATAGCAAAATTCTCTAAACTGTTGTCTGAGAAAATATTAAAAACACAAAAAAGGCTAGATTTCTCTAACCCTTTAATACCAGCCTACTTCTTCTCTATCTAGACTATGGCATCGCAATGGATGGGGTGCTATAACACCCGTACATTGCTGTACCTCCATTCAGATTAAACCTTCCTCATGAAGCCAGAGAACCTCATCACGAATTGTTTCTGAGAAGGGACGAAATTGATAATTTAGTTCCTTGACAGCCTTCTCACTGCTGAAATTATTGTTGCGAACCAGGTTATATATCGTGAATCTTGTCAGTATGCTGGATTTTCCGGTCAGCTTACTGACCGTTTCAGCCATGACCGCCAGAAACTTAGCTAAACCTACCGGCAAAATTAACTTAACTCGATTGCAGCCGCTGGCTTCAGCTACAGCGTTGAACAAATCCTGCATGGTGACAGTCTGGTTACCCATGATATAACCTTCTCCCTTTCTCCCTTTGCTGCAACAGGAGATCACACCCTCGGCCAGATCACGCACATCGGCACAATTAAATGTACCGGCAACTCCACAGGGAACTTTACCTTGAACGATATTGATAATGTTGCTTGTAATCAAACCGAAGCCATAATCATAAGGCCCAAAAATGCCCGTAGGAAATACAGTGGAAGCATCCAGATCATATCTATCTACTGCATCTAAAACCAATTGAGTGGCTGCAGCTTTGGATTTGCTGTAATAGCCAAGTACAGTATCAGGATCGAAATGACCCACTTCAACGATAGTCTGGTTGTCAGGCAGCTCCGGAATTGCACCTGTGGAGCTGATGTAAACCAGCTTTTTGACCTTGTGTTTCACACATAAGTCAATGATATTCTGAGTACCAGTAATGTTGACATCATGAACAATCTGGCTATACTCCGAATCCAGTGCCACAACACTGGCGCAATGAATCACATAAACATCAGCGTCTTCCTCTACTAGGAAGAACCTTTCCAAGGACGGAACATCAAGGACGTCCCCAGAGCTGATTTCAACTTCTTCGTGCAAACGTGCTGCCTCAGGGTTGCGAACTAATGCACGAACGGTTTCACCTCTGGTTATCAGAGCGCGGCAAATGTTGCTGCCTAAGTTTCCTGTTGCTCCCGTCAGCAAATAGATCTTCTTTTTCATAGTTTTCCCCCTCTATCCAGCTCCGATAAATCTTCACACACAGAACTTTCCTTTGCTTTATTCTTCCGTATGATATCTACCCCGTTATACAGCAGATAGCAAGCAACTATAATACAGCCTGATGCATCTATATATTGGGTCACAGGATGATTTGGTGCAACAGCCACTGAAGTCAATGCTGCTACAACGCCCAAATCAACACAGGACTTAGCACGGTACAACCGCTTCTGCCCTTCTATTACAGGATCAAACAGTTCCCTTGCCATATGAGCATAACGTAACCAAAACCATGTATTTGTCAGTACTCCTAGGACTGCTATGATGAGACCCATAATTACATTCCCATTTGCATTATAGACAAACAGACGAGTCACACCTACAACAAGCATGGCAGCTCCCGAACAAATCATAGCTCCTACAACGGCAAAATTGGCCATTTGTTCCAAACGAGCACGATATGCATCATCAGATGCTATACCTTTCTGAAGTCTACGATAGACCCACCATGAAATAAACAGAGCAACCAGCTCCGCAGTGCGCCTCAGGAAATCCGCGATTTGTGTTGCGGAATGGCTTGTTATGGCAGGAATTCCTGTTACAATCGGTCCTGGTGCGCTGAGCAGAAGTGAAGTTAACATCGTCCTTTCACGTTTTGTGGACTGGCTCTTATCTAAATCGGTCATACTATACCCCCATAAAAGAAAATAATATCATAAGAGAGAATATCGGAATTGCTGTTGCAAAGGGCACCGTAATGGTATCCATGCCATGGTGAGATATTAACTCGACTACTGCACTGATTGGTGCAACAAGCATAGCCCCCGCCATGCACAAATACCAAGGCAATGTAGTATAGAGCATAAGAGTGAGAAGTATAACAACTGCAGATACCGCACACATTGCAATTGCGCCTTCCATTGTTTTAGCTCCATCTACCCATGGGTGCTTTATCGAATTTCGGCCAAAGGCTTTGCCTACCAACGCTGCGGCAGCATCACCAAAGCCCCAGGCCATAACAGAAACAGTAATAATGTATTTCCATTGCTCTCCCAGCCATCCCCAAAATATAGCGATCAACATTGCCATCATAAAAAAAACGATGACCAAGCTTGACTTTATTTCTCCGCTTTTACGCTGAATCAACATCTCCATCACCTTCGGAAATCTTTCAATATAGGTTATTACCGGATACAAAGCCAGCGCAAATATAATGGCCGTAAGCATTGCCAGATACCATGTGTCAAATGCATGGAGAAGCACCAACACCGACATGAAGCACGCTACATGAAGCAGTTTTCGAAACAGCTCCTTTGGAGGCTTTAAGCATGCCCGAATCATTAATAAACTCGAAGCTGCTATGGCATAATATCCAACAAATATTCCAAATCCAATTAAAACCTCAGGCAGCATTTATAATACCTCCTTTAGGAATTCCTTATCTCTTTCATTCTTTATATGAACTTAACTTTAAACAACATAGTGTTGAACAACAATCATATTTGAATTATAATGTGCATATTGACGTATTACAACCAGCAAATTCTTTGATGTTGTGTATTCAACTACATAATTGGCAAATATGTCGGTTATAAAAAAAATTTTTAAAATTTATTAAGGAGCAGCCATGAAAATTGAAAAAGTTGATCGCAGAGTCAAGTATACAAAGATGTTTTTAAAAGAAAGCCTTGTGGAGTTAATGCGTAAGCATCCTATCTCAAAGATATCCGTAAAAATGTTATGTGAAGCTGCCGATATCAACAGAAGTACCTTTTATGCACATTATACAGACCAATACGATTTGCTAAAGCAGCTGGAACTGGAAGTGATTGCAGAATTGGAAAAACATATTACTAAAGAGGCTTTTTCTAAGCGGACGGCTCAAACTGTCCTTTCGATGAATCTAATACTGGATTATATATCGGAAAATGCTGACATATTCAAAATTCTACTTAGTGAAAATGGAAATTCCACTTTTCAAAAAGAAATCATGCTTCTTGCACAGGAAAAAATAATTTCGGATATTCTCAACAACCCTGGTATTGATGAAAGAAC
>JAQSYD010000041.1 GCA_029256325.1 Clostridia bacterium | reverse complement strand
AAGTCGCTCTCCAAGCTGTGGCATCAAAGAAGTAAGGATATATAATTCTATCGGTAAAGTACCTTGTATTAGCAGCAAGGCAAAGGGTATGTTTAGTGGATTTATGATGGGACGCTTTCCTGAATTTGCTTTTGAAGATGAAGGGCGGATGAATAATTTTAGTATTAGAGAAAAATTCTATACTACGATTTTTACAAAAGCTGATTTTCGCAAGGTAAAAGAAGAAAATAATATGAAAGGGTTAATTCAATTTCATGAAAAAAATAAATATCTTTTTATGGTACACTCGCAAAATCAACTTAATATCCTTGAAAGAATTCTAGCGAATTGCAAAAAACAGTCCATGGGTGAAATCTTAGAATCTTACGAAAAAAATCTAAATAAGCTGCTGTTAAGAAAACCCTCCTGTGGGCAGTACATGAACGTTATGATGTACATATTTGGTCATTTTTCAAAAGTATTATCTGAAAAAGAAAAAGCATATTTTCTGGATTCTCTTGAAGATTACCATAGCAGACATATTCCTCAATCAACAGTGATGGCTATTTTATGGACTTGGGTTATAAGGTTTGATGAGGAATACCTATTACAGCAAACGATTTTTGAACCATTTCCAAAAGAATTGATTCAAGTGACTGACTCAGGAAAAGGTTTATAATACAGAAAACATCATTTTGCATTAATGTTTATGTGATATGTATAGATGCGCTATATGAAATGATGAATCATAGGCTATTATATCTGTTCGTAAATGGATCGAAGAGGAGAAGATGAAGTATGGATATATTTACAATAGGTCATTCAAATTATTCAGTAGATCAGTTATTGGATATGTTAAGATATTACGATATAAACTGCGTAGTGGATATTAGAGGGACGCCATATTCTAAATATAATATTCAATTTAATAAAGAAACTATTGCAAAAACACTGGCAGAAAATGGATTTTTATATATTTACATGGGAAAGGAGTTTGCTGCTCAAAGAGAAGATAAGAAGCTATACACTGAGGAGGGGTACGCTGATTTTGAAAAAGTAATATATGATAAAGATTTCTTGAATGGGATTGAACGTTTAAAGGTCGGATGTAAAAAGGGATACAGAATAGTATTAATGGGAGCGATGCAAGATCCTATCAATTGCCACCGATGCATTTTGCTGGGAAGAGCATTGCGAAAAGAGGGGTTCAATATAAAACATATATTAAATGATTATAAACTAACATCTCAAGAAGATTTAGAAGTAATTCTATTAGAAAAATATTACGGTGAAAAAAATCAAATAGACTTTGATACTTATTTAAAGGGAGAACCCTTAAAAGAAGATTTGATAAAGCAATGCTATAGGGAAAGCAATAAAGCGATTGGGTATAGAGTAGAACGGATTAAGAAATGAAGAAAATACAAAGGATAGTGCGATATTCAAGAACTATGGATAACATAAACTGATTTAAATGGAATTTTGGGAGTACTGCAATACGCAAAAATTAAGGCGTTTTATGCTACCACACTATAAATAGAGTGTCATTTAGAGGTGAACGTTACATTGAAAGCTTTGAGACAGATAACGCATTATGAAGCTACTGAAGCCATAACCTAAGGTCGGACGTGTAGTATAGGGAATGTAAAATCACCGTCTGCGCTGGTCGAAGCACTTTCGGACAGGGGTTCGATTCATAAGAGTCGCCTCGCCTCCACCAATATTGTGCAAGATTAGATACTCAGGCAACATGCCCGAGTATTTTTTATTTTTTGCACATGTGTGAAGCGATTAGAAATAAATGAATTCCAGTTCTATACTAAGTGGAATGGTCGAAGACTGTAATTCTCGTAACAGGTTCTAAGCGGGTTATTTTGTTAATCTTTTATTCAGCGGGAATATATAATACTTTTTCAATAGATATTTCTCTTTTATGCCAGCATTTTGGGGTCCTTAAAAGTAAGTGACAGTTTATAGTATACAGAAGTAAATATAATTGTTGATTATAAAAACATATGATAGAATATACACAATAATTGGAATATTTTCGTTTGTTATTAAAGTGCCATATAAGCTGTTCTCACTATAAAAGATATATAAAGTTATGAAAAAGGATTGTAGGAGATAACATATAAGACCGTAGTAAATGTTTCCTGCTTTGATTAAAGGGTGCAGCCCCAAATATAAATAAAAGGAAATGAAGCACATGAAGCAGACGCGGAGAAGATATTATATCATATTTTTATTTTTGATGGTTTTTTTGAGCGCTTGTTCTTCTTTATCTGTGATGAATGATGATTATTCACTTGATGAAGAGAACAAGCTAGTAGTCTATACATCACATAAAGAAGAAGTATATAGTCCAATAATCAAAGAGTTTGAGGAGCGGACAGGCATATGGGTGCAGGTTATTAGCGGCGGTACTACAGAAATTTTAGAGCAAATTGCAAATGATAGTGACAAGCCAATTGGTGATGTGATGTTTGGCGGAGGTGTGGAAAGTTTGGAAGCTTATAGCGAGTATTTCGCACCATATCAATATAGTCAGGAAGAGATGCTAGAGCAGACTTATAAATCTGACAGCAGTAAATGGACAGTATTTTCAAAATTGCCGATTGTATTTGTCTACAATAACAAACTAGTATATGAAACAGCAGCGCCACAGGGGTGGAAAGATTTACTGCAGGAGAGGTGGAAAGGTAAGATTGCTTATGCCGATCCCCATAAGTCTGGTTCCAGTTATACGATATTAATGACTTTAATGCAAGTAATGGGAAAGGAAAACTGGAATGCTTTAGAGCAATTTTCTAATGTTTTAGATGGAAAAACCCTTGAGGATTCCAGTGAAGTTATAAATGAAGTGGCTTCGGGAACAAAGCTGATAGGAATTACTTTGGAAGAAAGTGCATTGAAAAGAATTGCAGCAGGTATAGATATAACGATGGTATATCCCATTGAAGGAACCAGTGCAATTCCAGACGGAAGCGCTTTGATCTTAAATGCGCCCCATGAAGAGAATGCCAGGTTATTTTTAAATTTCATCATGAGTAAGGATGTACAGAAAATGATTGTAGAACATTGTTATAGAAGATCAGTGCGAAAAGATATATCAAATTCTGAAACCTGGGACGCAGAAGAAGTGAAATTCATAGACTTCGATTTGAAGTGGGCTAGCAGCAACAGAAGTGAGATACTTAAAAAATGGGATGCATTGAATCATTAAAGGAATGGCGTAGATATGAGAAATTATATTAGGAGATCATTTAAAAGGGAATTACTATTTTGTTTTATTTTAGTTGCAATTCTGCCACTACTTATATGTAGTTTCTTAATGATTCATTTTTTTAAAGTGAAAATAGAAATGGATCATCAGACGGAAATTAAAATGCAATTAAGCAGTATTGAAGTTGCATTGACTGGCTTTTTTGATAAGCTGGATGTTATCAGCCAAGATTTGAATAACAACGAAATGGTTATTGAAACCTTGTATGAAAAGAATGAAGAAAATCGTAATAAAACATATCAGGCATTGTATGCTTCAACCTCTGAGCTCAGAAAAGTAGCACAATTCGAGCTATATTCTGTAGGAGGAATTTGTAAATACTCAACTAGTACAAGAGCTATAAATACCAAGCTTCCTACCTATTGGGGAATTTTAAAGGCGGCGGCTGACCTACCGGATGCGCTGGTTATGCGTGGTGAAAACAAGTATGCAAGCAATTCAAAGGATATTTTACTAAGATCGGCAAGGACAATAAATGATAACCAAGGAAATTGTATCGGATATATTGTAGTTGGGATGAGGTCAGCAGATTTTGACAGTCTTCTGAGTGATACGTATAGCCCACAGGACAGTATTGTTATTTTAGATGGACAATGGGACACAATTTACAGTACAGAATCGGCGACGGAGAAATCCATTGGACCAGCTTTAAGGGAACAGCTTATGAAAGGTGGAGCTTTAACAGATTTAAGCAAGGAATGCAAATTCTATATTTCGCCAATAGGCTCTACGGGATTGTATGTTGCACTGCAAAGGGATGAAGTCTTTACAACGGATATAAGCAGGACGATGTACACAGTTTGTGCTATCATGACTTTATTTAGCTTGATGCTTTGTATAGGGGTTTCCATAAGACTTAGTAATAGTCTTGCGGAACCGATTCATACAATTACAGAAGCAATGCATGAAGTAGAAAAGGGCTATCTGGATACTCGAATTGAAACAGAAAGAATAGATGAATTTGGCGGTTTGGCAATCAAATTTAATACGATGTCAGGCAAACTTCGCGATAATGTGGAGCGTCAGGTTAAACAACAACAGGAGCTAAATGATTCAAATATCGCCATGATGCAAGCTCAATTAAATCCTCATTTTATCTATAATACACTAGATACCATAAAATGGGTAGCAAAGGCAAACAATATCCCAGAGGTATCAACTTTGGTAGCAAGTCTGGCTAAGATTTTACGAACTAGTATTTCATCAAAGCATTTCATTACATTGAAGGAAGAGCTGACTCTTACGCAGTGTTATGTAGATATACAGCGGATACGTTTCGGTGAAAGATTTACATATGTTGCAGAAATACAAAACGATCTAGAGAAATGTATTGTACCAAAGATAGTCATCCAGCCATTGGTAGAAAACGCTATAATTCATGGCCTAGCTGATAGAGATGATGGAAATATATATATCAATGTATGTAAAGAAAAAGAGAAGCTTCTTATATCAGTATCTGATGACGGCTGCGGCATGAGCGAGGAAATAATGGATTGTCTGAACAGTAGGGATAGAAACAGATTGGCCGAGCATATTGGATTTTATAATGTAGATACCATTATAAGACTTCGCTATGGTGATGAATTTGGGGTTACGGTTGATGCAATTGAAAATGGTGGAACGAAGGTAACGGTTGTGCTGCCAGTTATACGGGGGGAGGCAACAGATCATGCTTAAGGTTTTGGTAGTTGATGATGAACAGCTTGTGCGCAAAGGAATTGTATTAGGGGTTGATTGGTTGGCTTTGGACTGTATGGTGGTGGCAGAAGCTTCGAATGGATTGGAAGGACTTGAGGCAGCGCAAAAATATAATCCAGATTTGATTATTACAGATATAAAAATGCCAAAGATGGACGGAATCGAGATGCTGAGGTGCTTGCGCGAAGTAAACAAGGATGTCCGTGTGATTTTTCTTACTGCACATAATGATTTTTTGTATGCACAGAGAGCGGTTAAGCTTTCTGCATCAGATTATTTATTAAAACCATTTCAGGATGGGGAGTTAGAAAAAACGGTATTGAATATCCATAATAAGATTGTTAATGATAGAAAGCAAATTGATACAAACATAAAAGAAGTTAGCATCATGTTAAAAAAAGGAGATAAAAGCAAGTATGTAATGGAGGCCATAGATTATATTGCAAACCATT
The DNA here is from genome assembly GCA_029256325.1 of Clostridia bacterium. Classification (GTDB taxonomy): domain Bacteria; phylum Bacillota; class Clostridia; order Lutisporales; family Lutisporaceae; genus GWB2-37-7. The sequence goes on along the minus strand of JAQSYD010000041.1, from coordinate 27,960 downwards.
ACAATGACCGCAAGATGAGTGTTGATACTATCGGTGAGTCATTGGGAATCAGTGGAGGCCATCTAAGTCGCATCTTTAAAAAAGAAACATATTATACAATTATGTCATATATAACTCAGTATCGTATACATGCAGCGATGAACCTGTTATGTGATTGCAGATATAAGGTGTATGAAGTGGCTGAACTGGTAGGATATCGTGATATTACATATTTCAGCAGTATGTTTAAAAAAATGGTAGGTGTATCTCCCTCGGAGTATCAGGATCGAAGCAGCAGGGATAAACAAAAAGAACAGATACATTTCTAAGCATATCTAATGAGCCCTTTCATGTAAATGAAAGGGCTTATAATTTTGCATATCTTTCATTCTTTTATAAGATAACAATTCCCACTAAAGTCTGATTTAAATAACATTTCAACGACTTTTCTTTTTTAAAAGTAGCCCAATAAATATAACTTAAAACGAGTATTTATAAAATGTCAGAAAAAACAAAATAATAACAGATTTGTCTACTGTTATGAAAATCAGATTATTTGTAAAATGAAACTATCATGAAGATAAAATATCTCATGAGGGTTCAAAGAGAGACTATTGGGGAACTAAATCAATAGAATTAGGGGGAATGAATAAGTGAAAAAATTCAAACGTTTCACATCAGTATTGCTTGTTTGCTGTATGGTGTTAATGTCACTGGCTGGATGTACAAATCCAAATTCAGCTAACAATGCACAACCAGCAGCTACTGAAGTAAAAGAAGACGCAAACCTTTCGGAGATTGAAAAGATCATCAAAGAAGCGGAGTCCATGAGTATGGAAGAGCTTGCAAAAAAAGCGATTGAGGAATCCAATGGCAAAACCTTTTATGGTGTCGGCAATTCCAGCCGTGGTAAAACAGCAATTCCACTATTTATTGAATACCTAAAAAGTATTGATCCTTCATACACAATGGAGTATGAATGGCAACAGCCTAAGAACAATAAGATCTTTGATCAGTTAACTGCAGATTCATTAAAAGAAAAAGGTACTTTTGCGATGACCTTGATTCAAGATGGCAACCAAATTGAAAGTAAAATGGTACAGACAGGAGTCCTAAAAACATACATTCCACAGGAATGGGCTAAGGCTAACGATACAACTGCAGATGCTTACACTGGATACCTTCCGCTTCAAACCCTGAACAAGGTATTCATGTTTAATAATACTGGCAGCGCAATTTACAAGAATAGCTGGGATTTTGTAAACAAAGATGTTCATGCGCTTTATATGGATATTGATTCCGAAATAGTAGGTAAGAATTTCTTGTACATGTTAACACAGGACAAATATGCAGCTTGGTTAAAAGAGGCATATGATGCCCTTGACAGCACAAAACAAGCATATTTCAAACCTTTTATCGATGAACTTGCAAAAGATGCTGAGGACCTAGGCTTAGGTGAAAACGGAAAGTATGCACTTGCATGGATAAAATTATGGGTAGAAAGCTATAATGCTCAAACAGATGACGGACCAATCTGCAATACGTTAGTAGCAGATTCTGCAACAGACCAAAGCGGTTTATTGGTATATTCAAAGCTTCGTTCAGTTGAAGAATCGGCTTCTGTTTCCAAGAATAACATAACGGTAGCTGCATATCAGGATGATTATAATGGAATCGGTGGTTATGGTTATTGTCATTACTTATTTGTAACAAATAACAGCCCTCTTCCTTGGACAGCATGTGCGTTAATTGCCTATATGTCAAGCACAAAAGATGGCTTTAGTGCATGGGGTAAGGATATGGGCGGCTACTCTGCAAATCCTGAGGTAGCAACAGCAACAGAAGCAGCTTACAACCATAGCAAAGGCGGATATGAAAATGGCGTCAATGTTTATGACAGCAAGAATGACAGAGGTTATGACTGGTGGACAACAAATGGCAAGCTTGTTCTTGAAGATCCGCAATATTGTTCTTCAGTATCATTTACTGTGGGCAGCTGGATTGAACTGCTTACAAAGTATAGTGAAGGAACTGCAAAAAAATAATTTAGTATTGTAATCCTGTATTTAGTGGCATCAAAGGCGTGCAAGCACCTTTGATGCCTTTTAAGGAGGTACCTATGAATCGGATAGAGATAAAAAGTCCAGTTGAGATGAAAAAGCCCAGCAATTATATGATTGTGCTCAATAAAGTGAAGGCTTTTTTTTCAAAACCGCAGAATGTAATTCTGCTTTTATTTGGAATTGTTCTTACACTTACAACCTTCGTACCTATCATAGCTATTGTAAATGATACCTTCGCGATTCATCCGGGTACGATAGACGCTCATCTGACACAGAAAGTAACAGGCTATTCAGTTGTCAACTATGTGGATTTGTTTACGAGCAGACTTGCAAAGACAAACCTATGGACACCATTAATAAATACAGTTTCGCTCGCTGCCTTTGCATGTATTATTTCAATTTTTTATGGTGGGATTTTTGCATTTTTAGTGACAAGGACAAATCTTAAATTTAAACAGTATTTAAGCTCAATATTTATTTTCCCATATATTATGCCCCAGTGGACACTTGCGGTTGTTTGGCAGAATGTGTTTAATAGCAATGTAGTAACAGGAACCTCAAATGGTTTGCTCGCTGCTATGATGGGGATATACATGCCGAAATGGTGGTGTGAGGGCCTGTTCCCTAGTGCTTTGGTTTTGGGCTTGCATTATGCTCCATTTGCTTATATCCTAATCGGGGGTATCTTTCGAAATATGGATGCGAATCTTGAGGAAGCAGCAACAATTTTGAATACACCCAAATGGAAAACAATGTTTCGTATTACAATACCCATGGTAAAACCAGCTATTTTGTCAACTATTCTTCTTGTGTTTGGAAGCTCTATGGGAAGCTATCCAGTTCCGCATTATTTGGGTCTTACTACACTTTCCACAAAATATATTTCCTTAAACTCCAAGTATACTGGGGAGGCCAGTATACTGGCAATTATCATGATGATGTTTGGTGTAGCAATACTGCTGATGAATCAAGTTAGCCTTAGGAGCCGTAAGAGCTATACAACAGTGACCGGAAAATCCGGACAGATTTCAAAGATTAAATTGGGTAAGGTAGGAAAAAATGTGATTGCTATAATTTTAATAGTACTTACCTTCTTTACCAGCATATTTCCGATTATTTCTTTTGCTTTTGAAACAATTCTTCCGAATCCAGGGGATTATAGCTTCCTTTACACCGGAAATATAAGCAATCTGACAACTAAGTGGTGGTTAACTAGTGATAATATTGCAGAAAAAGGTATGTATGGGCAGCAGGGTATTTTATTTAACCCGACAATTTGGAATGCTTTTAAGGGTACCTTGTTTGTAGCGGTCAGCTGTGCATTATTAGCAGGAACCATCGGTACGCTGATCGGTTATTCTGTATCTAAAAATCGAAGGAGTAAATGGGCGAATTATGTAAATAGTGTTGCATTTCTTCCATATCTGATGCCTTCTATAGCAGTAGGTGTTGCATTCTTCATCATGTTCTCAAATGAGACAATTAATTTGTTTAACACCTATGCTTTATTAATCATAGTAGGTACTGTTAAGTACATTCCTTTTGCAAGTCGAAGCTCATTGAATTCAATGCTGCAGCTTAGCAATGAAATTGAAGAGGCCGCCATTATCCATGGTATACCATGGCATAAAAGGATGTTTAAAATTATAATCCCAATTCAGAAAGCTTCTATTATAAGCGGATATCTGCTTCCGTTTATGACATGCTTGAGAGAATTATCCCTATTTATGCTTTTATGTACTCAGGGATTTATCGTTGCAACATCATTGGATTACTTTGACGAGATGGGATTGTATGCATTTTCCAGCGCTATCAACCTTATATTGATTATCATGATTCTTATTTCCAATTCATTGGTAAATAAAATAACCGGCGCAAGTTTGGATAAAGGTATCGGAGGGAACTAGTATGCCAAATATTAAATTGACAAATGTTACAAAAAGATGGGGGAAATATTATGCGGTTGATAACCTCAATCTTGACATAGAAGATAATTCCTTCATCACTTTACTTGGACCATCCGGCTGCGGGAAAACCACGACGCTTCGCATGATTGCAGGCTTGGAAACACCAACAACCGGAAGAATTACCATCGGTGATAAGGTGGTTTTTGACAGCGAACAGGGAATAAATATGCCGCCGAATAAGAGAAGGGTTGGATTCCTGTTTCAGAACTATGCACTATGGCCGAACATGACAGTATATGATAATATTGCATTTGGTCTTAGCAACGTTAAAGAGGAATTGCCTACTTATAATTTTAGCTATAAAAATACAATGAAACTAATTGAAATTCTTAGTAATCCAAAAGAAGTAATCAAGCATATCGAGGAATGCAGAGATAAGAATAATAAAATTGACCTAAATAAAGTACTTTTGAAATTAATTGATACGTATTCTATTTCTACACTTACAGCAAAAACTTTGTTTAGTTATAATCTGCATGAGGTAAAAGCTACTCAAGATGCAGCGAATCAAATTACTAATGATTTGACTAAGAAAGCGGATGAAATCAGGGCTAGCTACAAAGCAAAAGGACAGGAACTGAATGAAGAGTGTGCTGTTGTAGATCGCGGAAAGGTAATTAAAACAATCAGAAATCTTTCAAAAGAAGAGATAGATTTGTCCGTAAGGAGAGTTGCCAGAATTGTAAAAATTGGTATGTTTATGGACCGCTATCCAGCAGAGCTATCTGGCGGACAGCAGCAGCGCGTAGCCATTGCCAGAACATTAGCCCCCGAACCGACTGTACTATTTATGGATGAACCACTTTCCAACCTGGATGCTAAGCTACGTTTGGAAATGAGATATGAACTGCAAAGACTACACGTGGAAACTGGCAGCACTTTTGTATATGTAACACATGATCAGATGGAGGCCATGACACTTGCAACTAAGATTTGTCTGATTAATAATGGAATTTTACAACAATATGCAGCACCGCTTGATGTATATAATAAGCCGAATAACTTGTTTGTGGCAGATTTTGTAGGAAACCCATCTGTTAACTTTATTGAGGCTAAAGGAAAACAACAGGAGGATGGATCCATTGCTCTTTCCATATTAGATGGAATCAATGCAACTTTTAAGCCTTCGGCAGCAATTAATTTGAGAAAATGGTTTGAGCACAGGAATACGGTAGAGGATGAAGAAATAGAAGTAAGACAGAAATCATTACAGGATAAGAGATATGTGGAAAAAGGAAATAAGGATGAAGCCTTTAAATATCATATTGCAAAAGTTAACTATGATGAATTCGATATGCAGGAAGATAAGGTTATTACTGATGAGAATTTTGTAATCGCTGTCAGACCTGAGTGTGTTAGCATTACAGAAAGTGGAGATGTAGAGGGAATCATTTATGGTGCTATGCCTACAGGTATGGAATCTACTGTAAAAATACGTGTCGGCGAGTTCCTTTTGACTGGAGTCATTTTTGGAAATGTTCTATATCAGATTGGAACGACAGTGCATATTGATATTACAAGTGATAATATTACATTATATGATCAGAAGTCAGGAAAATATATAGTGTCGGGTTCAATACAGATTATGTGATGCCATGATAAAAAGGCTTGTGGGTAGAGATCGAGGTAGCGAGCGGTGGTCCCAGAGGCACTTTAAAAAGCTTGAAATTTAATTTAAACGCTAAGGACAATTACGCGTTAGTTGCCTAATGGCAGCCGTCTTACTTTTAGTTACCTCACTTTCGGATAGAGCGTCATTTAGAGGTAAACGTTACTGTCAAAGTTTTGAGACAGATAACGCATTATGAAGCTACTGAAGCTGTAAGCCTGAGGTCGGGCGTGCAGTAGAGGGAATGTAAAATCACCGTCTGTGCTGGTGGTTGCCTTGGTTGAAGCACAATCACGCAGGGGTTCGATTTCTCTTGCCTACACCAAATACATAAATATCATTTTAAATAGAAAAAGCCTGTGATTTGGGAGTCACAGGCTTTTGTGTTTTCTAACGAGATGAATTTCTTATAAAAGATTTCTTTTGTTAATGTGTCAGGTACAGGATATAAGAACAAATCAGATTGAATACAGTAAATAAGTTCTTAACTGCTATGCCTGACACTAGTTTTTCTTGCATGTTTACCATGAAGGGTACTTTTTCGGAGACTTCTCAGCACTTTATATTATATTTTAATCCTATAAAATTAATGGAGGATTATGAAAAAATTTGTCGAAATGTAAATTTATTCATATTTAGGGGGGGTAATCTTGTCATTAAAAATTAAAATATTTTTAAGTTTTAGTATTTCAATCTTATTGGTTTTTTCTGTTTTTTCTTATATAACCTTTAGTGAAAATATGAAAACCGTGAGTCAAAAAGAGCAAGAGATGATGGAGGTATTGGGGCAGTCGATAAATGCACAAATGGATGAACAGATAAAGGCAGCAGAAATTGGTGTTTTATCAATTGCAAACAATGTGGAGGTTCAAAGGCTTTTTGCGGAGAGAAACCGTGAAGAATTGGCAAAAATGCTTTTGCCTGTATATCAAAGTATCTCATCCAAGGTTTCACAAGTTCAATTTCATCTGCCTGATTCAACAGCTTTTCTTAGGCTACATGCACCGGATAAGTTTGGTGACAGTCTAAAATCTTTTAGATTTACAGTAAATGAAGCTAATGAAAAGAATCAAATGGTAAAAGGATTGGAAGAAGGTAAGGGAGGCTATGGTTTTAGAGTTGTAGTACCTATGGTTTATGAGAATGTGCATATAGGAAGTGTTGAATATGGAAGCGATTTTGGAGTTGATTTTTTAGAAAGCCTGAAGAAGAATTATAATGGTGAATATTTCAGCTACAGATTTTCTGATGATCAAAGTGTTGCTTGGGACAATAAATCAAACATATTGGCTGCTACAACGGAAGAAGATAAATGGGTTATAGAAGACCAAAAAATAATAGCTGATTTAAGAAGTGGCAGAACACTATACATAATAACTAAAGATCAAATGAATATTGCAATGCTCACGCCTTTTAAAGATTATAAAGGTGATATGAAAGGATACTTTAAAGTTGTCAAAGATAGAGCTTTACTAATAAATTCTATAGCTGAAGCTAGAAATAAAATTATTATTTATACAGTTATTCTATTACTTTTAATGCTATTGCCATCTTATTTACTTTTGAGTCGCTCTTTAAAGCCAATAAAAAATTTAATAAGTGTAACTCAAAGGGTGTCTGAAGGTGATTTAACAGTTAATGTAGCTATAAAATCTAAAGATGAAATAGGAAAACTATCTGATAACTTTAACAACATGGTTAAAAGTACTAAAGAATTAATTATTCAGGTAAAAGAAATGAGCAACTTTGTTGCTATTTCCTCAAAGGAAATGAGCTTAGCTACTAGTGAAGCTAGTAGAGTCGCTGAGCAGGTGGCTTATACAATTACAGATTTGGCAAAAGGTGCAAGTGAGCAATCAAACTCTACTCAAGAAGGTAGTGAGATGTTAAGAGGTGTTGTTAAAGGTCTTGGTAATATTGCTAAAAATGCAGAAGTGACAGATGAATTAACTTTAAGGACCATGAATATAATGGAAGTCGGAATGAGTAAAGTTAATTTTCAAAAAGAAAAAATGAGTGAAAGTCAGACGGTTTCTCAAAATGTAAGTGTTGCAATTGAGGATTTAGCGAATAAATCTGTAAAAATTGGTCAAATAGTTGAAGTTATAAACGGAATAACTGACCAAACTAATCTATTGGCGTTAAATGCAGCAATCGAAGCAGCTAGAGCAGGAGAGGCAGGAAGAGGTTTTTCGGTTGTAGCTGATGAGGTCAGAAAGCTGGCAGAGATGTCAAAGGATTCTACACAAGAGATCAGTGGGTTGATATCAGAAATTCAGATGAGTGTTAAACAGGCAGTTAATGAAATGATGAAGGCTGAAAATGGTTTTGAAGAACAAAGTAGGGCTGCAAATGAAACTGCAATGGCATTTGATAGTATAATAAAATCTGTCTCCAATGTTGCGGAACAGACTAAAGAAGTATCTATTGCTGTAGAAACATTAAGCAAAGACTCTAAGGCAATAGAAGCTTCAATAGATAATATTGCAAGGATAGTAGGAGATAATGCTGCAAGCACAGAAGAGGTTGCAGCATCAACGGAGGAACAGACAGCTTCAATCCAAGAGATTTCGGCAACTGCAGTGAATCTTGAGATTCAGGCAACAAAACTTCAACAAATGATTAATAAATTTAAAGCTTAGATAAAGGTTAGGTATTTAGTTGGAGGAGTGACAGTACAATGCTCACTCCTTTGATTTATATTGAAGGATAGTAAGAAAAATTAGTGCTAGGTAAAGTACATGAGAACATAATGCTTCGATTGCAATTCATAAGTTCTAAAGGGCTTTACCTGGCACTAGTCTTTTCCACACTCTAGGATAAGGCGTCATTTAGAGGTGATGGTTACAGTCAAAGCTTTGAGACGGATAACACATTATGAAGCTACTGAAGCTGCAAGCCTGAGGTCGGGCGTGCAGTAGAGGGAATGTAAAATCACCGTCTGCGCTGGTGGCCGCTTTGTTTGAAGCACAATCACGCAGGGGTTCGATTTCTCTCGCCTACACCAAATACATAAAGCAACAGACTAAGAACTTGGATTCTTAGTCTGTTGCTTTATGTTTAGATATTCGATGGTACTTGGGTGTAGGAGTGTAAGCGTGAGCGCATAGCACTCAAGGAATACCTGAGAATGCATCAAAGGTCATATATACGATTACCGCGATGATACTTAAATCTAAAGCAAAATAAATCTGCTTCTCTAACACAATTTATGAAAGATTTTCGCTGTTTGAACCAAGAACTTTTAAATGGATAAGCATTTTATTATTATTATTATTATTTGGTAGCTCCTTTGCAATTGTAGCAATCTATTTCTTAAAGTAACATGCTACACATCATGAGGTTATTCCAGATACCGGTAAAAATCTTTAAGTTTATTTCATTTAAAGATGAAGTAACAGCATCTACTGATGAATTATTACATTAGAATTATTACATTAGAATTATTACATTAGCTTGTACACTCTTTTTCCTTCTTAAATTACATATGCTCCTTTTCTAGCTAGATGATATATGTTTTAAGGAGCATCCAATATATGCATGATATTGAAATAGGTGGGAACATATAATATAATTTACCTAGCCACAAATTATGGAAAAAAGAGGTGTACAAATGACAGAATCATTATTCTCATCAATATGGTCCTTGCTGAAAGCCTTTTATCCGTTTATAGTACTTGCAGCAATTCCTGCAATAATCAGGTATACATTAATTTATATACAATATAAGAATTCATCATATAAAAAGGCAAGCGGTAATAGTTATTTTAAGACGGCCTTTAATATTGGAAATTATGGAGAGTTTCTTACTTTTAGAGTTCTAGAAAAACTACCAGGTAATAAAAAGCTGCTAACTAATATATATCTTCCAAGAGAAGATGGAACTACAACAGAAGTAGATTTGGCAATGATAAACGAGTCGGGATTGTTTGTGTTTGAATCCAAGAACTACAGTGGATGGATTTATGGGGATGAAAAAAGCAAAATGTGGACGCAGACCTTGAAAAATAGACGGAAACATAAATTCTATAATCCAATGTGGCAAAATAATGGACATATAACTGCCATGAAAAATACTCTTAAAGATGTTGATGAAGATATTTTTCATTCCTATATCATATTCAGTCAGCGTTGTGAGTTGAAAAATATTAAAGTTACTTCTGATAATATAAGAGTAATGAAACGTACTATGTTGTTGTCTACATTAAAGAAAGATATGAATACCATAGGAAATAGATTAACTGCAGAAAAGATCGAATCAATTTACAGCTTACTTAATGTGCATACACATGCAGACGAGTTTAAAAAGCAGCAGCATATAGCAAATATAAAAATGTAATAGCGGTATTATTGAAAGAGCAAACTTCAAGATTGTGGTTAGGCTCTTTTTTATTGCTGTTTTGTTCGCGTTATTACATTTTTTAATAAAAGTACAATACTCATAATATAATATATTGAAAAATCGAAGGCTTAGATTAGTGAAGGGAGGATAGCGTAAAAACTTTATGATGCTCACTAAAAATGCGAGAGGAAGTTTTTTTATGCGTAAGATTCACTTAAAAAGGTTCACAAGTATTCTATTGGCAATCCTAATGTTTATTACAATTTCTATTCCTTCTGCTTCTACTTATTCAGATACCCAAGAAAAGCTAGTTTTTGACGGCACCCAAAGCACATGGGCAGAAAAAGAATTGACGGAGGCCTATGATTATGGCATGACCTACACAACGGTTATGCAAAGCTTTCAAAAACCGATAACCAGAGAAGAATTTTGTACCCTTGCTATAAAGCTATATGAAAAGTTGTCGGACAAGAAAGCGGTGCCATCGAGCAATCCTTTTAAGGATACGACAAATCCTGAGATTCTAAAAGCTTACGAATTAAAGATAGTTAAAGGTACAAGTGTAGATACCTTTTCACCTTTGAATAAAATCACCCGTCAAGAAATATGTGTTATGATCTATAGGACTTTAGAGGCTGCAAAGCCGGATTTTAATAAAGCAGTAAGCGGCAGCTTTCCATTTAAGGATAGTGACAGTATTGCTGCATGGGCAATAGATTCTGTAAAGTTTGCATATTTCAACAATATCATGAAAGGAACAAGTGCAACGACTATATCACCTCTTGCTAATACGAATAGGGAGCAGGGAATAATATTAGTGAAGAGGACCTATGATCAATATAAATCCCAGCAAGGTCAAGCATATATAGAGCTAAAAGCCACAATTACAATGAATAATAGTACGCCTCCGGCAAAAGACAATATGCAGAAATTTTATGATATGATAAGCAATGATAATCTTGCATTTCCAAAGTATAAAACAAAGCTGAGACTATATGCATCTACAAGTGGCATGAAGCCCGCAAAGCTTCCTGCTATTGCAGAAGTTACTGGGAAGCAAGAAGTGCTTTTTGCTTCCGCGGAGCTTAAAGATACAACTCTGAGTTTGCCACCTATCCTCAACCCTAATATTACTCCGAATACAATAGAGCCTAATTTACTTACAATAAAAGCACCAACTGGTCCAATATACAGCGCTTCCGATTATTCTTCCTTTGTTGATCTGAATGGAGATAAAAAGTGCTGGTTCTATTATGATCTGGAAAATGTAAGAGGGATTTCTAAGATAGTATACCAAGTTTCAACAGCGCCTTATGCCGGTTTTAAAGAAGGTTGGAAAAATCCAATAGGGTTGGTAGCATCTGGAGAAATTCCTGCTTCACAAAAAGAATTTCTTATAGATTTAGGTACTGTTGAACAAAAGAACCTTACAATTCAAAAGAACATGATGAACAGCCTTATTAAATCTGGAACAAAAGCGACTTATAATCCCATTAAACAAAAGCAGAAGATTTACTATGTAAGAGCCGTGCCTATTAATTTAATAGGTGAGCCTATAGGCGACCCGGGCAAGGGACTTGCAATCAAGTATGGAGAGGCTTACCCTTCAAGTAATAATAATGCTCAAAAGAAAGAGTTCGAGCTTTGGTCAACCACCAGTTATTTAGGTCGTTATTCTGCTGAAAATCCTGATAAGCCTAGGCTTCTCGATATTGGTGGATTTTCACCTGCTGATATAGATTCCCAGAAGGTTTTCAACTTTCATGGTATAGATGCAAACACAAAAAAGATAATTATTCAGGTAGCAACTTCAGATTTTACAACTGGCAGCGAATGGCCTAACACAAAGAATATTGTGTATGAAAAAAGCTATGATCTGCCAACAACAGTAAATCAGCCTATATCAGAGAAAAACAAGGCAGGTTTAGATGGCGTATACAAAGTTATTGATAGCTTATATCCGAATACGATACCAGTGCCCTTTGCCAAGTTTGGGATACCCTTAGCAGAGATGCAGCCCCAAGTATATACCAAATATTATGTTAGAGGCATAGCATTAAAGCCTTCTATAAGACCTGGTGAGTTTGACCTCAGCTATTCACAGACTGTAACGATTGATTACGGATATGAACCTCCAATTCAATGGTTTATTACTTCTCCAGCTGAGTCTATATATGATAAATCAGAAAAGGTTAAAGCATCACTGCCAAGTATAAGAATACTCAGATATACTAAGGCTCAATGGGCTGATAGAGAGAGCCTAAATCATTATATAATATATAGACTTCCAAAATGGGATGAAGTGCAGTGTAAATGGGAAAATTCGCAAAATGGTAAAGTGTTAAGACCTTTTTATTCTTATTATCCACAATTTGCTTTATTCATTAACAATCAAACAGAGTTCGAAAATGCAAAAGCATATTATGAAAATGTAATAGTCCCAAGTGTGATGACGGTAGGTGGAGAGGTTTACTTCCCAACACCCAATCCTAATGGTGAAGAGAAACCATGGTACGAGGAGCTATGGGATGGCGTCTGTGAGTTCTTTGAGAATTTGACATATGTTTGCAGTCAAATTGTAAATCAGGTAAGTACTGCCTATAATGATCTGAAAGCAGGGATAATTGAGTTTGCTGTAAATCTTTGCCCTATTGGTCCATTGAAGGGTGCATTTAAGATGGCATTAGAAGGATTAGCAAACTATGGACTGATAGCGCTTGGTCTGCCTCCAACCTTGCCAAATTTTGACGACTTAACCAGTATGGGGGCAGAGTACTTAGCTGAGCTAGCTTTGACAGAGGCAGGGGTACTGCCAAATCCTTTAGTAGATGGAGAAGACATCGGTAAAATTACAGATAGCATTAAAGATGAGATGAAAAAAAGCAATGACCACCCGAATCCGAATCCTATCAATTCAAAGTTTTTAAAGCTTAATCCAAGATTTCAATATCGACCGGCTTATATTGAAGTAGAGGTTAAAAATGACAGTAAATATGATTCAGTTCCTGGAACCTTTGATGTTAATGTGAACTTCACTCTGGAGTATTATAATATGATGAGTGCAGCAAATGGCCTTCTTTTGGATACACCTTCAAAGTACGGATATGGCACACCTGCCGGCTGGAATGAATATGCAGATTATGAAAAGCATTTTAAAAATGGACTAAATGGAAATACCATTAATTATGCATATAAAGCCGAGAAAGCAGTATATGATGTATTCAAACCGATTGTAGGCCAGAAGATACCAACCATAAAACCAGGAGAGAGCCGTATTATCAGGATTTACTTAGCACCTATTCATTTTGATATTCCTAATGAAAATTATTATGCAGGTTCTACTATGCCAAACTACCCATATGGTGAAGCTTTTAATGAGACCGACTTTGCTAATATGTATTTTAATAATGGGAATAAGAACTATACAAGTTTCGAGATCAAAGGGCACTTCCCTACAGCTAGAGAGTATTTAAGTACACATGGAATGCTCATCACTGACCCAAAGACAGATTATACTTTCGAAAATTACGGCAGTTACGAGGAAACCCTGCAAAGACCAGTGAGCGTGGATTGGTAACCAATTAAAGAATAGGTGCCATGCCTATCAGTCAGACAGTTATATAACTCTGGAATGGGGACGTAAATGAATTAATAAAGCTGTAAATTTCTCTGAGTAACTGTATAAGAGTCGCCTTGTATAGAAATGCCTGTGCTTGGAAACAATCGCAGGCTTCTTTTGTTTTGACCTATAACTGCAATTTTGGAGCCTAACAACTATGGGAATTAATAAATTGAGATATTTATATTAAAGATATGGAGAAGAAAAATGCCTATTAAACAAATAACAAAGAAAAACATTAGTACAGAAGTATTTGACCAAATAAAGAATAATATTATATCAGGGGAATGGAGACCCGGTGATAAAATACCGTCTGAAAATGAGCTGGGAAATCTTTTCGGGGTCAGCAGAGTATCCATTAGAGCAGCCTTGCAAAAATTGTGTGTACTTGGGCTTCTTACTACCAGGCATGGTGAAGGTACATTTGTCAGTGACTTGTCACCTGACATGTATATGAACTCGCTAATTCCGATACTTGCTCTTGACGAAACACAGCTGGTTGAAGTGCTTGAATTTAGAAGAATAATAGAAGTTGAAAGCGTTAAGCTTGCAGCACAAAGAGCTCAGGATGAAGATATAAAAGAACTTGAAGAGATAGTCCGTATAATGAAGGAAAGTACGTATGACCCTAAGAAATTTGCGGAGGAAGACTCGTTTTTCCATGAGACCCTGGTCAAAAGTGCTAAGAACCCAATCATATACAAAGTAAACACAATTATCAAGGATATATTGTTATCCCATCAGATTAAGATACAGGAAATTATGGGTCCGACACTTGCTTTAAAGTATCATCCAGCAATTTTAGAAGCAGTAAAAAAAGGAGATTCTGAATTAGCAAGCAAGCTCATGGAGGAACATATAAGAACGACTATTGAAAGTGTTCAGAAAACAAGAGAATCAGATAGTATCTAATCCTCTTACAAGTATTTTTAAAAGTATTATGCAGGAAAGGAAGGGATTAATTTGGTATCTAAAGATGTAGTAAAACTGGTAGAGGAAAAGGCCCTTGCACTTAGGCATCACATAGTAGATATGATCGGCTTAAGTAAGGTAGGGCATCTTGGGGGATCATCATCCTGTGCAGACATAGTCGCAGCCCTTTACTTTTATAAAATGAAGAATGATCCGAAAAACCCTAAATTACCGGAGAGGGACAGGTTCCTTCTTAGCAAGGGACACGCGGCCCTTGTGCAGTATGCAGCTTTGGCTGAAGCCGGATACTTCCCAAAGGAAGAGTTAAAAAAGGTAAAAGAACTTGGGGCAATGCTCCAGGGACACCCTGATATGACAAAAACTCCAGGGATTGAGGCAAATACTGGGTCGCTGGGTCAGGGGCTTTCAATTGCAAACGGCATAGCATTAGGACTAAGGTTGGATCAAAAAGACAGCAAGGTATATGTGATAATTGGAGATGGTGAGCTTGCTGAAGGACAAATTTGGGAAGCGGCAATGGCGTCATCTAATTTTAAGGTAGACAATCTTGTTGCAATAGTTGACAGAAACAGACTTCAGGCAACAGGAGCAATTGCAGATAGATTTAACACAAATCCTATAACTCCGAAGTTTGAGGCATTTGGCTGGAACGTAATTGAAATTGATGGACACGATGTAGAAGAGATCATAGCTGCTCTTGATAAAGCAGATGAGGTTAAAGGGAAACCAACAGTAATAGTAGCTGAAACGGTTAAGGGTAAATACATATCCTTTGCTGAGAATAATGCTGCGTTCCACAACGGGGCTATGACTCCTGAGCAGTATGAGACTGCAAAGAAAGACCTGGAAAGTCTGAAAGTGTGAGGTGACGAAAATGAGTACAAAAAGTCAAAGAGTAGCCTATGGCGAAACCCTGGTAGAGCTTGGCAAGGAAAACAATAACATAGTAGTCCTTGAAGCTGACCTTGGAAAATCAACAATGTCATGCCTATTCCAGAACGAATTCCCTGAAAGATATTTTGAAATGGGAATTGCAGAGCAAAACATGACGTCAACTGCAGCAGGACTTGCCCTTGCAGGCAAGGTACCATTTATAAACTCATTTGCTGTATTTACGTCAGGAAGAGCATATGACCAGATAAGACAGACAATATCCATAGCAAAGCTGAATGTAAAAATATGCGGGTCCAGCTCTGGACTTTCCGACTTCGGAGACGGTTCAACCCATCAGGCGGTAGAGGATGCAGCCATAATGAGAGCCATTCCAAATATGACGGTACTTGTTCCGGTAGACGCTGTTGAGACCAGAAAGATGGTAAGGGCTGCAGCACAATATGATGGCCCGGTATATTTGAGAATAAACAGAAACGATCTTCCAATCATAACAGATGAAGATTCCCTGTTTGAGATAGGCAGTATATATACAAAAAGAGAAGGAAAAGATGTTGTAATATTTGCAAACGGAGTCATGGTCTCAAAGGCTTTGGAAGCCGCTCAAGAGCTTGAGAAGAAAGGGATTTCAGCCAAGGTTATAAATGTATCAACATTAAAGCCATTAAATGAGAGCATAATCAAGGAAGCGGTAAAGGGATACAAGGCGGTAGTGACTGCTGAAGAGCACAGTGTAATCGGGGGCTTGGGAAGCGCTATAGCCGAAGCTTTAAGGGGAGAGACAAATTTTCCAATAGAATTCGTGGGTATAAAGGATGTGTTTGGTACCTCTGCCCATAATTATGATGAATTACTAGAATATTACGGTTTGACTGCAAAAGCAATAGAAGAAGCTGCTTTGAAATTGGTTGGAAATCAAGGGGGGAATAAGTTATGAAAATAGGTTTTATTGGTCTTGGAATCATGGGAAAGCCAATGGCAAAGAATCTAATAAAAGCCGGGTATAGTATTGTAGTCTATGACAGGAACAAAGAGAAGCGTGATGAAGTTGTGGCGGCAGGAGCTGAGGAGGGCTTTTCTCCTAAGGATGTTGCATCAAGAACTGAAATCATCATTACAATGCTTCAAAATTCACCTAATGTTAAGGATGTTGTTCTTGGGACAAACGGTATTTTGGAAGGAGCAAAGGAAGGGACAATCATTGTAGACACAAGTTCCATAGCGCCTCTCGCATCAAAGGAAATAGCAGCGGAGGCTGCTAAAAAGGGCGTTGACTTGCTGGACGCCCCTGTAAGCGGCGGTGAACCTAAGGCTATCGATGGAACACTATCATTCATGGTGGGTGGAAAGAAGGAAGTATTTGATAAATGCTATGATATACTCTCAAAGATGGGTGCATCAGTAGTACTCTGCGGAGATATCGGTGCAGGAAACACCACAAAGCTTGCAAACCAGATCATCGTTGCAATAAATATCGCTGCAATGTCAGAGGCTTTGGTTCTTGGAACAAAGGCAGGCGTTGATCCTGAAGCTATATTCAATGCAATAAAGGGCGGCTTGGCAGGAAGTACAGTATTGAATGCAAAAGCACCCCTTGTTATGGCAGGAAACTTCAAGCCAGGATTCAGGATTGAACTTCACATAAAGGATCTTGCAAACGCAATAGAAACTGGACATGACATTGGAGTGCCGCTGCCTTTGACTTCACAGATTATGGAAATCATGCAGGCGTTAAAGGTTGATGGAAAGGCTCAAGATGATCATGGTGGAATAATTCAATTTTATGAAAAGCTTGCCGGTATAGAGGTCAGGAAGTAACGGGCGCTATAGCAGGTAAAGGGAAATTCTGAATATTATTTGAAGCATCAAAGTCAAGGCTTTTATTGTTATAAACTGTAAAGTTTTGACTCTACGATAAATTATTCCTACTCAGAGGCATATTAGCAGCATTAATTTAATGGTTATATGGGAAGATAACTGAAAAAATTGTAAAATATTTCTTTAGTAAAGCCTATATGATATAATTACTTCAAATATAATTTATGGTTATTCATAGAATAATGTAAATATTGGAGGAAACTGAGTAGTGGAAAGTTATCAAGAAAACAGTTGTCTTGAAAGAATAAGAGAAGCATATGCTGATTTAAATGATGCGGAAAAAAAGGTAGCTAAGTACATATTGGAAAATCCTGGAGATATAATACACTTTTCTATAACCGAGCTTGCAGAAAGCAGTGATGTTAGTGACGCAACGGTATCAAGGTTATATACATCAAGAGATAAAAGAAAATGATGATATGTATATCATATTGCAAAAGGTTCTGCATTCAAATATAGCAAGCTTTCAAAAAACCGTAGAGATAAACGACAGCGGAGAAATGGAGAAGGCAACAGATTTAATAATAAAAGCCGGTCAGATTCTGTTTTTTGGCATGGGTGGTTCAGGAAGTCTGGCTCATGACGCATACCACAAATTTGTAAGGACAGGTATCAGGTGTGTTGCACATACTGATTCGCACTGGCAGGCTATGTATTCATCTATGTCAAAGGAAAATGATGTAATCATTGCTTTTTCAAATTCCGGAAGCAATAAGGATTTGATGGAATCAATTGAGATCGCTAAAAAAAATAAGGTAAAAATAATATTGATAACCGGAAATGGCAGGTCTCCTATCGCCAAGTTATCAGATATTGTACTGGTCTCATACGGCAAAGAATCAATGTTTAAAAGTGAAGCAATGGAATCAAGAATGACAGCCTTAATGCTTGTTGATTGTCTCTATATAAGGACTGCTATGAAAATGCAGGAAGTTACTTTGAGTACCCTTCAAAAGATAAGAGAGGGAATAGCGGTTAAGAGGTTTTAGATATTAGTATTTAATAAAATAACTATATATAATGGACAAAAGGCCTTAAACAAAAAAAGTTTTTTACCCTATGAAAATAATTTACATATTCCTTTATTAAAAAGAGTATGATATAATGTTTATGAAAATAATTTTCTCGATGGTTATATTTTACTCATAGGTTTAGTCTGTTCAAAAAATATTATTCTATTCTAAAATTCTTTAGTATTTATCCAAAAATAAGACATAAAATCAATAATATAATAAATAAAAATGCACATTCTAAAAATCCTGCAAAATTTCGGTAAAGCGGTATCATATGAATGCAATGTCATGAGGTTTATCAGACTTGCAGTCATGGGTCAGCGCTCTGTTCTCAAAGATAATCAGATAAAAAATATAATACGTAGGATCTTATAAGCATAATTGATGCAATATTCCGATAGTTAAAAATATTAACCAAGACTTTGAAGGAATCTTAAAAAACTCGTCGAAGAAATAAATTGCGGGTTGTAATACAACCTTATGACTGACAACATATCACACAGCACATTTTGTTAGATACATAGATATAGTGTATATCAATTCCGAAAATATGTTGTTATATTGATAGGAATTGTAGTAATTAAGTGAATGATGTCACAATCAAGCATTAAAACAAACCAATTAGAAACAAATGGGAGGAGCGTGTTCGTTTATGTCTGTTGGTGAAAATCTAGAAAAGATATTTTCACTGAAAAACAAGGTTATTCTGCTGACCGGTGCAACTGGAGGTATTGGCTCTGTTCTGGCAAAAGGTCTGGCGGATGCAGGTGCAGAAATGGCTTTGTGTGATATAGGTAATGACAAGCTGGAAGCAATTGCAGCAGAAATCAACGAAAATGGTTCAGCAAAAGCATATAGTCTAAATATTCTCCAAATGGATTCAATTAAAGCGTGTGTAGACAATGTTATTAAGGAATATGGGAGAATAGATGTATTAATAAATTGTGCCGGTATTAATAAAAGAGAAGGTTTTTTGGATGTAACGGAAGAAACCTATGACAAAATCATGGGAATTAATTTGAAAGGCCTCTATTTTCTGACCCAGGAAGTTGCAAAGCATATGATTAAAGCCAATAAGGGAAACATCATCAACATGGCTTCGCATAACTCCGTGGGCATGCTTGGCGGCTGCTCCGTGTATGGAGCAACAAAGAGTGCTGTAACTGCCCTTACACGCTCTATGGCAATTGAATGGGCAAAATATAACATTAGGGCAAATGCAATTGCCCCCGGTCATATTTTAACACCCTTAACAACTGTAACGTGGGAACATCCGGAAAGGTCAAAATATCTTAGTGAGAGAATTGCAATGGGAAGGCCTGGCACACCAGAAGAGATTCTTGGCCTTACAATTCTTTTGGCTTCGGATTCATCAAGCTATATGTCTGGTATGATGTATCATATCGATGGTGGATGTCTGGCAGGCGGACAGCCTTGGCCATATGACACAAAATATTAAGCTGCTACAAATAGTAGGGGGGAAAGAGTATGAAAAAACTACTGACTATATGTGAAAATTTCATTAAGTATTTGGTTGGGGCTTTACTGGCAGCAATGGTAGCTATAGTATTTTGGAATGTGGTTAGCCGATACTTCTTAGGGGCATCCATAGCTTGGTCGGAAGAAATATCAAGGTTCATGCTTATATGGGTAGTATTTTTAGGTGCAGTATTAGCTTATATAAAGGATGAACATCTAAGTTTGGACATTTTGATAAAGGCTGTGCCGAAGAGGATAGCCCATATAATGCAGGTTATGGCAGACATTGGTGTGCTCTATGCAATATACATAATCGTAATGGGAGGGCTCAACTTGACAATGACGAGTTGGGACTGGCTATCTCCGGCTGCAGCTATACCTTATGCATATGTATATTTAATCATTCCAATGGCGGGAGCAGCCGTATTAATAATGACAATCTTTAAGTTTATTGGACATATAAAAGTTCTTTTTGGTATTAGTAAAGAAGCGCCAAAGGAGGATACGCAATGTTAGTAATTTTTCTTGTAAGCATGTTCTTTTTTATCCTGATGAATATACCCATTGCATTCAGCCTTGTGCTGACAAGTCTTGTTCTTATGGCTAGCCTTGGTGTTTCATCACCGGCAATTGTTTCTCAGAATATAGTCAGGGGAGTAGATAATTTTCCTCTAATGGCCATCCCATTCTTCGTTTTGGCAGGAGAAATAATGAACGTAGGCGGAATATCAAAGAGAATAGTTAATTTTGCCAAAGTCCTTATTGGTCACGTTACCGGAGGACTTGGATATGTTACTGTACTTGCAAGTATGCTTTTTGCCGGAGTCTCTGGGTCAGCAATAGCAGATACTACTGCTATAGGCTCAATACTTCTTCCGGTTATGGAGGAGCAAGGATATGAAAAAGGCAAGAGTACCGCTTTGATTATTTCCGCCGGGACCATAGGCCCTGTTATACCGCCAAGCATACCTATGATACTTTTTGGTGTTGTTGGTGGTGTGTCAATCGTCAAGTTATTCCTTGGAGGAGTTGTACCCGGTGTTTTGATAGGAGTTGCCCTAATGATAGGCTGGTATTTTCATTCAAAGAAAATGGGCTATAAAAGAACAAAAAGGGCGCCAATTAAAGAAATGATAAAGGATACGATTGCAGCTTTCTGGGCAATACTTCTTCCTGTGATAATCATGGGAGGAATACTGGGAGGGATATTTACTCCTACAGAAGCAGCGGTGGTGGCAGTTGTCTATGCTCTGTTAGTGGGATTTTTTGCATACAAGGAGTTGAAGCTTCATCATCTTCCTGAAATATTTGTCCAGTCAGCCAAGAGTACTTCAATTGTTATGCTAGTATGTGGTGCAGCTACAGCGGCAGGATACTTTATAACAACCGCGCAGATACCTGTATTGCTTTCAGAAGCTCTGCTTGCTGTATCAAATAATGTATATGTTCTTATGCTTCTTATCAATATTCTATTACTCTTAGTTGGATGTGTTATGGACTTGACACCTGCACTGCTCATATTAGCTCCGATTCTGCTTCCTATCGCAACAAGATTCGGGCTTGATCCGATTTACTTTGGTGTCGTTATGGTTTGCAATCTCTGCATAGGGACGCTTACACCTCCGGTTGGCACGGTGCTTTACGTAGGCTGTGGGTTATCAGGGTTATCTATGTGGGAACTGGTGAAGCCTACCATAGGATTTATTGCGATTATGGTTGCTGTACTGCTTCTTATTACTTATGTACCTGGTTTGATATTATATCTTCCTTATGCTTTAGGAAACTAAGTGTTAACTTGTTATTTAAAGGGGAGATAGCCAACGGCTGATTCCTTTTTGGATAAAAATCATGGCTAAAAAGCCGAATAACAAATAAGAGGGGGAATTTGTATGAAAAGACTATTAGCAATTTTACTCGTAGTTATGATGACAGCTGTATTACTTACAGGCTGTTTATCATCAAATCCGGCTGCGGCTCCTGTACAACCAGAAGAAAAGAAGGAAGAGCCAAAAGCTGAAGCACCTAAAGAGCCTGCAAAGATAATCAAGATAAGCAACGGCGTTAACGAACAGCACCCTGCATTCTTAGGCGGCAAAGAGTTTGAGAGAATAGTAGAAGAAAAGACTGGCGGCAGATATGATGTCCAGGTTTATGCAAATGCACAGCTTGGTGATGACGTTAAGGCGACTCAGGACGTAAGAATGGGCAACCTTGAAATTGTTGTTACTTCGGCATCACCAATAACAGGACTTGCACCAGCATTCATGGTGTTCGACCTACCCTTCATCGTTTCAAGTGAGAAGGCAGCAGATGCAATATTTGATGGCCCTGTAGGCAAGAAGATAGCTTCAAGCCTTGACGGAAAAGGACTTCATCTTCTTGCATATTATGAGAATGGATTCAGACAGTTAACAAACAGCAAGCGTGCAGTAAAAACTCCTGCAGACTTAAAGGGATTAAAAATCAGAACAATGGAAAACCCAATTCACCTTGCAGCTTTTAAGGCGCTAGGAGCCAACCCAACTCCAATGCCTTTCAGTGAAGTATTTACAGCAATGCAGCAGCATACAATAGATGGACAGGAAAACCCAATCCCAACGATATACTTACAGAAGTTCTTTGAAGTTCAAAACCATGTTTCTTTAACTGGACATGTATATGGCCCACATATCATGTTAATCAGTGACAAGCTTTGGAATGAGCTTTCAGCTGAAGACAAAAAGATATTTGAAGAAGCAGCTTATGAGTCAGCATTGTTAAACAGAGAGACTAACAGAAAAATGGCTAAGGACTATGTTGCTGAACTCAAGAAAAATGGTATGGAAGTTACAGAATTCACTCCTGAACAGCTAAAAGTGTTCCAAGATGCAGTTCAGCCTGTTTACACTGAGTTCGAAGAAAAAATAGGTAAGGACCTCATAAATGAATTTAAGGCAGCAGTTGAAGCAGCTCAATAATTAAACTATGGATTCTATAAAAAATCCCTTCCTTTTGATAAAGGGAGGGATTTTAAATATAATATGTCCATACAGAAAAGTATGGACATATTATATAACTTTTGTATAGCCTGTTCGATACTATATTGTCTTGAGAGGGTACGAAAAGCTATACATTATTTTGAGAGCAAAAAGTGACAGTTTATGGGTAGAAGAAGCATCATATGGATTGATTTGTGAGGATACAGTTGTGCAAGTCAACAGGAGCTTTATGGAAAGTACGATAATTAGATTATCTTCATAAGCCAGCAGAAGAATATAACATTTTGGATCGCAGCGAAGATATTTACTATGTAAGCAATCCCGTTCTGGGGCTTGGATATATAAAATACGTTCTAAAATAAGGAAAAAGAGGGGATAGGGAATGGAAAAAGCTGATATAGGGTTAATCGGGTTGGCAGTAATGGGAGAAAACCTTGTTATGAATATGGAGAGCAAGGGCTTTACTGTGGCCGTATATAACCGCAGTACTGAAAGGGTCACTAGCTTCATAGAAGGACGCGGAAAGGGCAAAAACATAATCGATGCCATGTCAATTAAAGAGCTGGTGGACAAACTTGAAACACCACGTAAAGTAATGCTTATGATTAAAGCGGGTAAGCCTGTTGATGATTTAATAGATTTACTAATCCCATACCTTAGCAAGGGGGATATCATAATTGATGGCGGAAACTCCCATTTCTTTGATACAATCCGAAGGACAAAGTATGTGGAGGAAAAAGGCTTTTTTTACATTGGAACAGGCGTTTCAGGGGGAGAAGAAGGCGCACTGAAGGGACCAAGTATTATGCCGGGAGGCTCCCCTGCAGCATGGCCCCATGTTAAGCCAATATTTCAGGCTATTGCAGCAAAGGTTGAAGATGGAACACCCTGCTGCAGCTGGGTAGGCGAAAATGGAGCAGGTCACTTTGTAAAAATGGTGCACAATGGAATAGAATATGGGGATATGCAGCTTATATGCGAAGCATATCAATTGATGAAAGAACTGCTGGGCATGACTGCCGAAGAGATGCATGAGGTTTTCAAGGAGTGGAATAATGGAGAACTTGACAGCTACCTTATAGAAATCACAAGCGAAATACTGGCATATAAAGATTCCGATGGAAGCGCAATTGTAGATAAAATATTGGACGCCTCAGGGCAGAAAGGCACGGGTAAATGGACATCAGTCACATCATTTGACGAAGACATTCCCCTTACATTGATCAGTGAAGCTGTCTATGCAAGATGCCTGTCCTCAATAAAGGATGAGAGAGTTGCAGCCTCAAAGATATTATCTAGACCTGAAGTAAAATTCCAAGGTGATAAAGAGGCTTTCATTGAAGATATAAAGAATGCACTTTATGCTTCAAAAATAGTATCCTATGCCCAAGGATATGCTCTTATGGCTGCGGCTGCAAAGACAAATGCCTGGAACTTGAACTTTGGTGAAATAGCTCTGATGTGGAGGGGCGGATGTATTATAAGATCCGCATTCCTGGGTAAAATAAAGGACGCATTTTATAACAATCCGGAGTTGACTAATCTTCTTCTAGATCCATTCTTTAAGGAAAAGGTTGAAGCCTGTCAGGCAAGCTGGAGAATGGCTTCCGGCCAATTTACTCCAGGCCCAGCGAGATTATTTCGGGGCGCACACATATGAGCGTGTTGACAGACCTCGTGGTGAGTTTTTCCATACCAACTGGACGGGCCATGGAGGTACAACAGCATCCAGCACATATAGTGTTTGATTAAAAAATACGGGAGGTAAATATGAAGATTGAATTGAAAAGCAACTGCAAATATTCTCTAATGGCCCCCACCAGCATGGGATTGCGAATGACGCCGGTAAACGGACAGCCTGTGCAGTGCAGTGACACCTTTAATGTGTATGTTACCAGCGCAGAGACCAATGTGCTCAGTATTTCCTCTTACCTTGGACTTCCGTGTAAGGCGCTTACTACTTTTGTCAAAGATAGTCCCGTCGCCCAGCTAATAAAAAGTAATCTAAGAAGCCGTAATATTGATTATGAAGGAAAGGAAGTACCTCAGGACGGACCATGGGGGTACCGCCATCAGATTAATATTGCCGACACTGGCTATGGCTCACGTGGGCCTAGAGTGCAGAATGACCGCGCAGGAGAAGTTGGAAGGACTCTTAATGTTAAAGACTTCGATCTTGATAGAATTTTTAATAAAGAGGGAGTCCAGATACTCCACATGTCGGGGCTTATTGCCGCTTTGTCCCCTGAAACAGGAGCTTTCTGTCTTGAACTTGGAAGGACAGCAAAGAAATACGGAACCCGAATCTCCTTTGATTTAAACTACAGGGCGTCATTCTGGAAGGGCAGGGAAAAAGAACTAAAAGAGATATTCACTGAGCTTGCAAGTATTTCTGATGTCCTTGTTGGAAATGAAGAAGACTTTCAGCTTTGCTTGGGTATTGAAGGACCGGAAGCAGGCGGAACAAATCTTGCAGACAAAATAGATAGCTTCAAAGGAATGATCAACAATGTGAAAAAGTCATTCCCAAATGCTTCGGTTTTTGCAACGACGCTCAGACAGGTTGTTAGTGCCAATAGTCATCTTTGGGGTGCTATTATGCTTGATGGAGAGAACTGGCATGTAGTTGAACCCCGTGAAATTACTGTACTTGACCGTATAGGCGGAGGAGATGGCTTTGTAGGAGGGCTCATCTATGGAATATTAAGGGGCTGGGAAAGCGAGAAGTGGATACAGTTTGGCTGGGCTACCGGAGCACTTGCTACAACATTCCTTACAGACTATGTCGTACCTGCTGATGAAGAGCAGATATGGAGCGTATGGCAGGGTAATGCAAGGGTGAAGCGTTAAGTATAGCTTAGGATATGCAGAATTAGTTCATGTTATAGTCGACACGATGGGAGACAATGGTATAGGTTGTCCCTTCGCCATCACCACATAAAAGTAATATATGTTTTCGTGGAAAGCCTGTGATTGGGAACAATCACAGGCTTTTTATGTGTAGATAGCTAAAATTCTTGTACACAGGTTATAAAATTCTGCAGGAATAAAATATAAATCATGCATGTGAATTGCATAAATATGAATTTATTCATGCATGGACTCTGACGTTTTTAAAGGAAAACTTGCAAATGACGCACTATTCGTAGCAATTGCATTGAAGAATGAAAAATAAAGAAGTGTATAAATATGCAATTTTATGTTTACATAATTGCAATTGTCTGATATAATAAAAAAAATTAAATCTATTGTGAAAAATAGGAGGTCCTCCATGGGAAAAGCATTAGCTCATAAAATAATCGAAAAGAACAGGATAACAGGTGTGGTGGAATCTGGTGCAGAGGTGACGGTTAAAGTGAACCAGACACTGACTCAGGATTCGACAGGAACAATGGTGTATTTGCAATTGGAGGCAATGAATATACAGGAGATAAAAACTGACCTTTCAGTTGCATATATAGACCATAATACATTGCAGACAGGCTTTGAAAATGCGGATGATCATGCATTTATCAAGAGTGCAGCAGCAAAATATGGAATAATCTATTCCAAACCTGGAAATGGAATATGTCATCAGCTGCATTTAGAGCGTTTTGGGAAACCGGGTGGTATTCTTTTAGGTTCTGACAGTCATACGCCTACAGGCGGAGGCTTGGGAATGCTTGCAATTGGTGCTGGCGGTTTGGATGTGGCTGTGGCCATGGCAAACGGAACATATACCTTTAGGATGCCTAAGCTTATGAACATTGAACTGGTTGGCAAGCTTGAACCTTGGGTTGCTGCGAAAGACGTTGCCTTATATATTCTGAAGCTTCTGACTGTAAAAGGCGGCGTCGGATATATTATCGAGTATACCGGAGAAGCATTAACATCTCTCTCTGTGACAGATCGAGCAACTATAACCAATATGGGAGCTGAGCTGGGAGCTACCACATCGGTTTTCCCAAGTGATGAAGCGGTTCTAGATTTTCTCAAGAAGCAGGGCAGGGAAAAAGATTATGTTTTCTTTACTGCGGATGCTGATGCAGTGTATGACAAGAAAATCAGAATTGATTTAAGTGAAATTAAGCCCATGGTGGCAAAACCTCACAGCCCTGATAATGTAGAAGCTATACAAAACATAAAAGGTATTAAGGTGGATCAAGTTGCCATCGGCTCTTGCACAAATTCCTCTTATGCAGATTTGATGAAGACGGCAGCAATATTGAAGGGAAAGCGAGTTCATCCGGATGTTAGTCTGGTTATTGCACCGGGTTCCAGCAATATACTGCAAATGATGGCAGAGAATGGTGCAATGGCAGATCTGATTGCTGCAGGAGCGAGAATCATAGAAGCGGCATGCGGACCCTGCATTGGAATGGGACAAGCACCTACATCAGGAGGTATTTCTCTAAGAACCTTTAATCGAAACTTTAAAGGAAGATGTGGAACTGATTCTGCAGGAGTATACATTGTAAGTCCTGAGACAGCGGCAGTTTCGGCCATCACAGGTTATCTGACCAGCCCGGATGCTTCAGGATTTGAACAACCGGACATAGTGCTTCCCGAAAGCTTTGCTGTTCATGATCATTACTTTATATTCCCACAGACTGGCAGGAATAATGCAGAACTGGTTATGGGGCCTAATATCAAGCCTTTTCCTGTCAATAAGCCACTTACGGCGACTGTGGAGGGAAAGCTTCTATTGAAGGTTGCGGATAATATTACAACGGATGATATTATGCCGTCAAATGCAAAGCTTTTACCGTTTCGATCAAATGTTCCGGAACTGTCTAGCGTGCTGATAAAAACGGAGGCGGCTTTATCCTTGGAGGGGAAAACTATGGTCAAGGCTCCAGTCGTGAACATGCAGCATTAGTACCACTATATCTCGGTATCAAGGCAATTTTAGCAAAATCCTTTGCCAGAATTCATAAGGATAATTTAATTAATTCGGGAATACTACCTCTTGTTTTTAATGACTCAAATGACTATGAAAAGTTTGATGAAAAGGACGAAATGGAATTGGTCAATGTCATCCAAGCCTTGAAATCAGGCGGAACTGTAAGGGTAAAAAACAAAAGCAAAGGTTTTGAAATTATCAGCAGATTTGAGGGTTCTGAATCAGATGTTGAAATCCTCATAGCTGGAGGATATCTAAACTATATGGAAGTAATCAGAAAAGGCAGGTGTTCCTAATGCATCATATTACGCTTATTCCCGGTGATGG
>JAQSYD010000175.1 GCA_029256325.1 Clostridia bacterium | reverse complement strand
AGGTTCTGATTCTTTCGCTTCTGTCTCCAGTGCCGACCTGACTCTTACGATCACTGGCTATGGCGGCATTGTGTCTTGCTGTTTCTGCTTCTAACAATCGTGACTTTAGAACCTTCAGCGCCTTTTCCTTGTTCTTAAGCTGTGATTTTTCATCCTGACAAGACACCACTAATCCCGATGGCAAGTGTGTTATACGCACTGCAGAGTCTGTGGTGTTAACGCTCTGTCCACCGTGTCCGCCTGAGCGGAACACATCTATCCTTAAATCATTGGCGTTGATGTCAACTTCTACGTCTTCCGCCTCCGGAAGTACCGCTACTGTTGCAGTTGAAGTATGAATTCTTCCGCTGGCCTCTGTGTCAGGTACACGCTGCACCCTGTGTGCTCCACTTTCATATTTCAGCTTGCTGTAAGCGCCCTTGCCGTCTATTTCAAATATAACTTCCTTGTAGCCGCCTATATCAGTAGCGTTAGAGCTTAGCATATCGATTTTCCAGCCTTGTCTTTCCGCATATCTTGTGTACATACGGAACAAGCTGCCTGCAAACAATGCCGCTTCCTCGCCGCCGGCTGCTCCTCTTATTTCAACAATAACACTCTTATCATCATTGGGATCCTTAGGCAGCAGAAGCAGCTTGAGCTCTTGCTCCAAGGCGTCCTTCTTATCCTGAAGCTCCGAAAGCTCCAGCTTGACCATTTCCTCAAATTCTCTGTCTATATCATCCTCAAGCATGGCTTTGGAGTCCTCGATGCCCTGAAGTACATCCTTGTACTCCCGAAACTTTACTACTATTATCTCTAAATTTGCATGCTCCTTAATAAGCTTTTGCCACTGAGCCTGATCATTTATGATTTCCGGGTCGCTTATCTTATGACTTAAATCTTCGTATTTATCTTCCAAAGCCTGCAGCTTATCTATCATAATATCACTCCTGTTCCTTGTAATTTCTATTTCTTACGCGCAATTACGCATCTGTCGAGTCCGGCTAAATCCTTAAAACATTCTAAATCATAGTAGCCTCCGCTCTCCTTTATTATATTCATGATGTCCTGTCCTTGATTATAGCCTATTTCAAAAGCTAGTATTCCCCCGCTTCTCAAGCAGTGAACAGCATCATGGATTATCCTTCTGTAAAAATCCAGTCCGTCCCTTCCTCCATCTAATGCCAGCATAGGCTCGTAATCTTTGACATTTGCCGACAAGCCTGCTATATCCTCTGTAGGAATATAGGGCGGATTAGAAACAACCATATCTATATTATTTGTTAACTCTGACCTTGTCAAGTCCTCAAACAAATTGCTCTTTAAAGCCTTAATCCTATTTTGCAAACCGTGCTTTTGTATGTTTCTGTTGCAGCATTCCAGAGCTTCCTCCGAAATATCTACTGCAATAACTTCAGCCAGGGGTAAAAAGTGCGCTAAGCTCACTGCGATTGCGCCTGTCCCCGTACACATATCTATAATTGTCATAGCAGTATTTTGATCTGTCAGCTCCAAAAGCTTTTCAACAATAATTTCTGTGTCGCCTCTGGGTATCAGAACCTTCTCGCTAAGTACAAGCTCCAGCCCCATAAACTCCTGCTTGCCAGTAATATATTGTACGGGCTTGCCTTGACACCTTTGCTCAACAAATTCTATATAGGAATGATAAATATTTTCCGGAATTATATCATTACAGTTTGTAATTAGTTTAATTTTATTCATAGCAATGCCGTGAACGTCATAGCCATGCAGCAATAGCAGCTCTGCATCCAGTATGGCACTGGGAGAACCACTTTGCTTCAAAAGCTGTACGCTATGCTGCAAAGCAGTTTTTATAGTACTCGCTACCAATTGTCCGCCTCCGGATCCTCCACAAGTACATTTTTCAAAGCCTCTATAGCCACTTCTATCTGACTGTCGTCCGGTTCTCTGGTTGTTATCTTTTGCAGCCACATACCGGGCTTTGACATATAGCAAGCAAACTTGCTTTCGCTTCTGCCTGCCCATTTAATAAACTCGTAGGATATTCCCGCTACTACAGGCAGCAGTGCAAGTCTTATAAATATTCTGTAGAAAAGATTTGACCATTCAAACATCGAAAACATCAAGATGCTGACGATCATAACAATAAACAGGAAGCTGGTACCGCATCTAGGGTGCAGTCTTCCATGTTTTTTAACATTTTCTACTGTAAGCTCTTCTCCATACTCATAACAGAAAATGGTTTTGTGCTCTGCCCCATGATATTCAAAAACTCTTTTAATATCCTTCATGCCGGATATTGCAGTTATATAAAGAACAAAAATACCGATACGTACTACACCTTCTAAAAGGTTTAAAACGATCCTGCTATCTGTCCATTTTTCAAAAATATTGACCAGTACGGTTGGAAGCAATATAAAAAGCAATATCGTAAAAGTTAAGCTTAACAATACTGATATCCAAATAAAATTGGCTTCCATAAATTTATCAAAAGCACTGGGCTTTTTATCCTTCGCTTTAGGATCTTCTTCTTCATAAAACTCTGCAGAATACATAAGGGATTGCACCCCTAGCACCATGGAATCAAAGAAGGCAAAAACACCTCTTAGAATAGGAATTTTAGAAATGGTTTTTCGATTGCTTTTAAGCTCTTGCTTTTTAAGTGCTATTTCTCCGTCAGGCTTTCTAACCGCGATGGCTATGCTGTCTGCGCCCTTCATCATGACACCTTCGATGACTGCCTGACCGCCTACGGACTTCGGTTTAATTTTTGGTTGTTTGCTTTGTGTATTCAATAAACTCATGTTATTACCTTCCAAATCTAATTTAAACCCTTGCCTAGGCAGAATTTATTCATGTATATAATAGTATATCCTTACTTATGGTTTTTTTCAAGTTGGCAAGGTACATCAAATCAAATTGTACAAAATAAACCCACATTATGATAAAATATGAACCATAAGTACATAAATATTCAGGAGGATTTCAATGGCAACAATATTGATTGTAGATGATTCATCGATCACAAGAAGAAATCTAGCTAATATTTTGACCGATGCAGGTCATACCATCGTTGCAGATGCATCTAATGGCGAAGCCGCTTATAAAGAATATGAAAAGCATTTGCCCGATATCGTTACTATGGATATTACGATGCCAATACTGGATGGTATAGGTGCAGTAAAAAAAATTATCAAATATTTTCCTGATGCAAATATAATCATGATAAGCGCTTTGGACCAAAAAAACATGGTATTGTCTGCCATCCAATGCGGCGCAAGGCATTATATCATCAAGCCCTTTACTACACACAAGGTATTAAGTGTAGTGGACGAAGTATTAACCTTCAGCGAAAATGCAGCTAAGCTTTCCAACATCAACAACAAACTGGAAGATACCATTGACGATATAAGCACCACTATTGATGATATAGATAAAGCCATTCATATGCTAAGCGACTCCGCAGAAGTGCCAAAGCCAAAGCAAGGCATGCCTTTTACCATAGAAAACAAAGCAAAAGAGCTGCATATCATACTTTCAAAAAGTATGAAGGCAGAAAACTTTAGTGCGCTTGAAATGATTGTACAGGGCTTTTTATTTATTAATTCCCTGGAAATCAAACTTAACCTAAAGGATATTGAGCAAGTTGAAGATGACATGATCAACAAAATCGTTGATCTGGCTCGTTTGGCAGAAGCTCATGATGCCGTATTCAAGCTAACCGCTGACAAATCAGAGACAGTGGAGTATATCAAATCCAAGAGCCCATATCTCAAAACAATAAATTAAATTTATAGCCTATGGCATAAAAATACTCCCTACTAAAATATTCATAGATTGATAACACTAATAACGTTCATCAAGTATGAAAGGTAGGGAGTCAAATGAAAAAAAGGCTTTCATTATTGGCGGCTGCATTATTTATCCTGCTGGCAGCTTGCAGCCAAACAGCTTCAATCCCCAGTCCGGAAAAAGTTCAAATACTTCAACCCCCGCCGCAGCCTCTTAAATTCGAAATAGCCAGTTTAGGCTTCAACATAACAGTTCTTGATAATATGCAAATGGACGATTCTTATCAGCCTTATTATATAAGGTTTTCAAATCATACCCTCGACCTCAAAATTTCTAAGGAAAAATCCCCTTATGAGGATTTAGACTCCTACTTCAACAAGTATATATATAAATATCTTCTGAATGAAACCTTCCATAAGGCAAATGA
>JAQSYD010000040.1 GCA_029256325.1 Clostridia bacterium | reverse complement strand
ACCCTCGGACGCTTTAACACGCCTCTGGTTTTCAAGACCAGTTCCATAAACCGCTCGAACATCTCTCCTCGTCAGAACAATATTCATTATATCAACAATCCTTATAAGTGTCAATAAATTATAGACAGATTTTTTATGTGAATTATTAGTAACGCTTGCATTATATAGTATATTGTCATCTTGACTTATATGCAATTTCTATTTTGTGTAATAAATATTATAATATTCATAAGGAATGATGCTGTGTTTAATTTCAATATAATGAATGAACTGGAAGTTAAAGATTTTTATTATAAAACGCAATAAGAAAGGATATGACAAAATGAATAGCATTCCAGAAAGCGTCAATATGATATTAACCGAGTACTTCACTATATTTGAAGCGAGATTGCCTAATTTGCTTGAAGCATATTATATTTATGGCTCTATTTGCTTAGGAGCATTTGAATATGGATTTAGTGATATAGATTTTATCGCAGTTGTAAAAAGACAGACTACCGAAGCAGATATGGCTATTCTCAAAGAGATTCATAAATATATCAAGAAGAAATTTCCCAAAACAGATTTAATGGGACTTTATGTGATGCAAACCGACCTTCAAATGCATCATAAAAACAAAAAATCTTGTCCTTGTTTTATCGATGGTATGTTTAAAGGCTTAGAAAAATTTGATCAAAATTCAATTGACGCTTATCAATTAAAAAAATATGGCGTCACAATGAAAGGATTAGATATCGAGAGCTATAACTATGAGGTAGACTGGGACATTTTGATGCAAAATATGATTGATAACCTCAATACATACTGGTTAAACTGGCTTAATAGCTGCAAGAAGCCTCTTTCTATAAAATATTTAGGTTCCTTTTTCAACCTAAATATGATTGAATGGGGAGTTCTAGGAGTAACTCGCCTTTATTATACCTTCAAAGAAAGGGATATAACCTCAAAGCTTGGTGCAGGTGAATATGCATTAAGGATGGTTCCTCAAAGGTGGCATAAGATCATTCATGAATCAATGAGGTTAAGAAAAGGTAATAAAATTTCTTATTATAAATCCCTCATTAAAAGGCGAAAGGACGCTTTAGATTATATTGAATTCATCATAGCGGAAAGTAATCATCTTTTTACTATATAAAAGTCTATTAGCTTCTATCAATATGCTTCTCTTTTTTAATATTTTGAAATTATCGAGGTGAAATACCTGTATGAAAACAAAAAATTATATTCCGGTTAGTCAAGCCATACTGGCCGCTGCATTATTTGGAATGAGTGCTCCTTTTTCAAAATTTTTACTCAGGGAGATTTCTCCACTCATGTTATCAGCACTTTTATATCTTGGCGCCGGTATAGGGATGTTTATCATTGACAGTATCAGAAAAATATCTAAAGCTAAGCTTGTTGAAGCAAGACTTACAAAGCAGGAACTGCCATTTGTCTTATTAATGGTGATGCTTGATATTGCTGCCCCTATAGCTTTGATGTTTGGTCTCACTATGACAACCTCGTCAAACGCAGCATTACTAAATAACTTTGAAATCGCAGCCACTTCTGTTATTGCACTCATTGTATTTAAAGAAGCCATTAGCAGACGTCTATGGCTATCAATTTCATTAATTACTATTTCAAGTATTATTCTATCCATAGAAGATTACAGCAGCTCTCCAGATTGTTATAATAAAGGGTATTGGTTCCGGGCTTGGTGCTTTGGCTATTGCAATTTCAGTTCATCAAGTATTATGGAATCCTGTTTTTATTTCATTATCACTCCTTCTTGGATTTTTTGCCTATGGCCTAAGCATATTTTTTTATGTAACTGCACAGAGAAGCTTAGGCGCAGCCAGAACAAGCGCCTATTACGCCATTGCTCCATTTATAGGGGTAGGAATATCCTTTATGCTCTTCCATGAGCCAATAACAATTTCTTTCTTAGCAGCAACAATGGTTATGGTTTTAGGTACCTACTTTGCTATATTTGA
This sequence comes from Clostridia bacterium, assembly GCA_029256325.1. GTDB lineage: Bacteria > Bacillota > Clostridia > Lutisporales > Lutisporaceae > GWB2-37-7. The sequence goes on along the minus strand of JAQSYD010000040.1, from coordinate 29,229 downwards.
AAAACACGAGCACAAGCACCTTCATAGCGTCATAGAACATGAGCATAGGCATAATCATTCTGACGAGCATCATAATCATACCCATGATTGGGTCACAGATGAAGAACATACCCATTCCCATAGGCACAATGAAATCGTGCACATCCATCAGCATACACCGGACATCCATCATACTCATACACATTAAATACAATGGGAACAGTTTCTCAAAATATGTAAAAGAGCTCTCCATAAACAATGTAGAGCTCTCTCTGTTTACGACAAATTAAACTGTTTTATAATGCCCATTGACATTACATCAGCCATCTCCAGTGCTTGCCTTTCAATTTCATCAAAGATCCTTATACCGTCTTCAAATTTCTGAGTTAACATGGCAACTGCCTCAGCCTTAACCAGACCCAAGTGCTCATGAAGCATTGTTCTCCATTCTTGCTGAGACCAGAAAGGATTTATACTTCCAAGTAAAAAAGCAATTTCATCTGCATTGGCATACCATCTTCTTTCAGCATCGGCAGCGGTCTTGTCATCTCCAGCTTTAGACGCTTTAACAAGCTCTGCTGCAATTGTAAGGTGGTCTGTTAACAATTCACTAAATCTTGCTGCAATAAAGTCCCCATATAAAGGCCTTAAAGCACGTCCAAAATCCTTGGGATTTTTTAAAAGTCTCTGAACAATAACCTCTTCATTAGGCAACTCTAATACTATGCTCATAATAGCTTCTCTTGTCCAGAAACCATGCTGCTCCCAGAGCATACGAATTTCGTTCATCAAATCAACTTGAGCTTTTGTATACTTCATATTCATATTAAAGCATTTAAAAGGGCAAAAATACAAGCTATCACCTTCTTAAAAATCATCTTATATTATAGTATGATTTTAAATGAGGAGTGCCTTATGTCCTATAAAGAATTCTATCTATTTTTTCTAAAGTTATGTGTAAAACTATTTTTGACCTTCATGCGTCTCTATAATGTCAGACGAATAGATACGTATCTCAAAAAGGAGTGAAAGCTTAATGCCTAAAGCTAAAATTAATATAGAAAAACAGCTTGAAGCCCATGTTATTACATATAAAGACCGCTATTATAGATTAGCTTACAGTTATGTTAGAAATTCAGAGGATGCCCTGGATATTGTACAAGATTCAATAATTAAAGCACTTTTATCCATAGAATCCCTAAAAGAGCCTAGCTTTATTGCAACCTGGTTCTATAGAATTATAGTAAATACATCCCTGGATTTTCTCAGAAAGAATAAGAAACTTGTTCTGCTGGATGAAGAAATTTTATGCAGTATTGAGACAGGAGAAGCCGATAAATACCCGGACATAGATTTGCAGGCAGCCCTTGAAGCTTTGCCTCATGATTGCCGCAGTATAATTATACTAAGATATTTTGAGGATTTAAAGCTGGAAGAGATTGCAGAAGTTCTTGATGAAAACATCAATACTATTAAAACTCGTTTGTATAAATCCCTGAAAAGACTGCGAATAAAGATTGAGGAGGTTTAATTATGCAAGATAACAGCATAAATCAACTAAAAAAGGAATATATGAATACTCCCATACCTTCAGAATTAGACTTTATGATAAAAAAAGCATTTAGAGAAAATAAAATTAATGTTTCAACAAATAGTAAATCCTTAACGAAACTAATCAAAATTACAGCATCAATCGCAGCCGCAATCGCTGTACTCACTATAGGAATCAATACAAGTCCTGTATTTGCAGAAGCATTGTCCAAAGTGCCAGTAGTAAGCAGTATTGTAAAGGTTCTGACCTTTAAGGAATTCAAAGTAAATGAAAATAATTTTCAGGCAAATATTAAGGTTCCTGCTATCGAAGGACTTGAAAACAAAGAACTCCAAAACAGCCTTAATGACAAGTATTTGAAGCAAAATAAGAGACTGTACGAAGAGTTCATGAAGGATACTGAAGAGCTGAAGACCTTAGGTGGAGGTCATATGGGAATAGATGCAGGTTATCAGATTAAAACAGATAATGACAAACTGCTATCTATAGGGCGTTATGTAGTAAACACTGCAGGTTCTTCCTCAACTACCTTCCAATACGACACTATAGATAAGCAAAAACAGATACTTATAACGCTGCCCAGCCTGTTTATGGATGACAGCTATATAGAAATTATCAGTAAAAATATTAAGGAGCAAATGCTGCAGCAAATAAATACCGATGAAGGCAAAATTTATTGGGTAGAAGGCGGAAATTCAGAGGGAATCCCTGATTCAGAGTTCTTCAAATCCATTGATACAGAGCAAAGCTTTTATATTAATAATGCCGGCAAGCTTGTGATATCCTTTAACAAGTATGAGGTAGCACCTGGATACATGGGTACCCCCAAATTTGAAATTCCAACAGAAGCAATTGCTGATATACTGGTAGGAAATGAGTATATTAAATAGCACTTAAATAAAGGGCATGCTAAATACAAGTTTAGCATGCCTAATATATCGGGAACAATAATATATGGAATTCGTCTAAAATAGCATAATAACTTATGTAGGAGTGATTTAATGAAAAGAGTAGCCTTAATAATTATATCAATGCTCCTTATTATTTCAGCAGTAGCATGCACAGCTCAAACTAATACTCCAAACAATGACACCGCACCAGCTGCGAATGAAGGCGAACAAAGAAGAATAGACTTATATGTTGCAGTTATGAAAGCAGCATTTAATGAGGAAAATGGAGGCAAGCAATTTATTGCAGTAAAATTAGATACGCTGGCTGAATTAAGTGATAAAGCAAAGGATGAGGTGCTAAAAGAGCTTGCCGTCTTATCTCAAAATGTATATGATTTTGAAAAAATCAAAAATGACGGCACTAAATTCGAACTGGATAATAATGGTACCCTATTATCTATAGAATTAGAAAGATATAGTAAAAGTAAAGCTACTATTACAGGAGTATCCTGGTTTGGCAACCTAGGGGCAGTTTTCCCTACCTATGAAGCCACTTACAAAAACGGAAAGTGGGAGCTTAAGCTTATTCGTATGGCTATATCCTAAAAAATGACGGTATGCAGGTTAAATACCCTGCATACCGTCATTTTTTATTTGTTTACTTCTTGATTCTTTCTGCCCCACCCATATAAGGTCTTAGAACCTCCGGAATGATTACTGCTGTTGGAAATTCTCCAATATAGCCGCTACCGTTCTTCCGATTGCTAATCCGGATCCATTTAATGTGTGCAGGAATCTTGGTTTTTCCTTTGGCTCAGGTCTAAACTTTATATCTGCACGGCGAGCCTGGAAGTCCTCGAAATTACTGCAGGATGAAATCTCAACATATCTGTTGTAGCTGGGCATCCATACCTCTATATCGTAGGTTTTTGCAGAGGAGAAACCTAAATCAGCTGCGCATAGACAAACTACTCTATAGGGAAGCTTTAGCAGCTGCAATATTCTCTCAGCGTCTGCTGTAAGCGTTTCTAATTCATCATAAGAGGTGTCGGGGTGCGAGAATTTTACCATCTCTACTTTGTTAAACTGGTGCTGTCTAATAAGACCTCTGGTATCTCTCCCTGCGGAGCCCGCTTCTGCTCTAAAGCATGCTGTATATGCCGTATGATATATAGGAAGGCGATCCCCTTCCAGTATTTCTTCTCTATACATATTTGTTACAGGGACTTCTGCTGTCGGTACCAAGAAATAGTCTGTACCTGCTACCTTAAATGCATCCTCTTCGAACTTTGGCAGCTGTCCGGTTCCTTGCATGCTTCTTCTGTGCACCATAAAAGGCGGGAAAATTTCTGTATAGCCATGATCATTGTGCGTATCCAGCATAAAGTTAATAAGTGCTCGCTCCAGTCTTGCACCAAAGCCTTTATAGAAGGTAAAGCGTGCACCGGTTACTTTCCCCGCTGTTGCAAAATCCAGAATCCCCAAATCCTCACCGATGTCCCAGTGAGCCTTTGGCTCATAATCAAATTTTGTAGGCTCAGAATATTTTCTTATTTCCTTGTTGTCTGCCTCTGATTCTCCATCCGGTGTTTCATCACTTGGAAGATTTGGAATCGTAAGCAAAATGTCTTCAATTTTCTGATCCAGCTCTCTTACCTTCTCATCGTCTTCCTTGATTTTGTCAGCAACTGTTTTCATTTCAGCAATGAGCGCATCTGCATCTTGCTTTGCCCTCTTTAGCTTGGCAACTTCTTCAGAAACCTTATTTCTAGTGCTTTTCAGCTCTTCAACCTGCACCAGCAAATTTCTTCTTTCTTCATCAAGAGCCACTAATTCATCAATTTTAAATTCCTTTTTTCTTCTTGCCAGTCTTCTTTTTACTTCTTCAGAATTGCTTCTGATCGAAGTGTTATCCGCGTTACCACCCTAATTAACAGAAGAAGCCTTCTGTTCTCTCAAGTCTTTAACGGCTGTGCCGGTACTGCTCCTCGCAGACTGCTCCGGGATGGAACTTCAAAGCTTGCTTATCGACTTTCACCTAGGACTTTTATAAATAATCAATAAAATGTCCCCGTCGACTCTCTAAAAAGCAAATGCGTTGACTTTTCCCTTCATTGCATTTTATAATAGGCTACCTTAGTTTTATATTTTTTAATAGGAGCCTTTTTTATATTTTGTTATATTTTACTACTTATTATACAGTATTGCAACTGCTTTCACTATGAATCCAGTATTTATTTTTCTTCTTCTTATATAATATCAAATTTCCATCCACTGCTCCCCTCAGGAGACAGCATACCGCTAAATACCGTTCTGTATATAGCCTCCCTAAAGCCAATTCATTGTAAAACAAAGCCTATCATATAAAATATAACAGCCAACACCATTACAACTACTAAAAATATAAAAATCAGTCTTAGTATGCTTTTCATGCAAAATCACCTCAAGCTTTTCGTTTAAATAATACAGCATATTTAGAATAAATTCTTAATATGTGTCAATAATCAAGAAAAGGACAAGTATATTATAAAAATATGGGGGTAATACTTATGACAAAAATAGATTTGGTAGGCCAAATAGCTGATATGAAGGAGATCGACTACAAAAACACCCTTGCTATCGCAAGTATTATTGAGATTTTGATTGATAAGGGCATAATTAATAGAAATGACATTGCCTTAAAAGCATTACAGCTTGAAAATATGACAATTGAAGAAACGCGAGACAATAGGATAGCTTCTATAGGAAGAAAATAATCAACCACCTGCATCACCATTGTGAAAATTAAAGCATCCCCTGTTTTTCTTATAAACAGGGGTATTTCTTTAGGGCTTAATATAAAATCCTTTGTATTTTAGTATGTATCTCATTTGTAAGCTCTGCTGGGTCATCTTCTCCTGGCATATAAACAATCAATATATTATTTATTGGATATACATACACTTTTTGCTGAAAAGTTTTTTGAACTTGTTCTATACCCTGATTTAATTTCGCTTTATCTTTAAAATCGTAGATAAATACTCCACCATCTAATAGTTCATACACTTGCGGTTTAAGTCCATTTACAATAGGGTAATCCTCATCCTGGATTTGTGGTTTAAGGTGTAATTCATATTTTTCAAAAACATTGGGAATATTTTCAGCAGTAAATTCTAATTTGTATTTTGTTTGCTTTGTAGAATACCCATAAAATAAAACAGCAAACATCATTAGGACAGCCACTAAAACAAAAAATTTTTTCATAGATGTCTGGCGTGAATTCCATTGATTTCGTTAAGGAAAAAACGCCTTCTCTCCTTTCTATATACGTCTGATTTTTTATCATTTTAGTAATAAATCGGCTTTACATAGTTACAATATCAACTCCCCTACATCCTATTATTTTTGCTTTTGTAAAATATTTCTATATTTTTTATTTTACCATAAGCTGCTATTCTCCTTACACTTAAAAAAACTCCTTTCCAGCAATCTCAATTACCGGAAAGGAGCTTCTTATTTATATTTTCTTAGTATGCCTTCGCTACGTATACCACGTGCTTTGCTTCTCCACCGCACATCATACATTTGTCGCCAACAGGTGTTTGGTCAAAAGGCATGCATCTGATAGTTGCATTTGTATCTTCCTTCATTTTATCCTCACACGCTCTGCTGCCGCACCACATAGTCTTTACGAATCCAGGTTTCTCAACCATAAGAGTCTTAAATTCTTCATAGTCTGTAGTAATGGAAGTCTTTTCTTCTCTATTCTTAAGAGCATTATTAAACATTGTCATGTGTATATCATCAAGCAGATTTGCTATTGTTTCATTTAAATTGTCCATAGATGCTGTGAATTTTTCCAGCTTATCTCTTCTAAATAGAGTAACTTGATTCTGTTCGATGTCCTTTGGACCAATTTCCAGTCTTACAGGTACACCCTTCATTTCCCATTCGTTGAATTTCCAACCTGGGCTATAGTTTTCTCTGTTATCCAATTCAAGTCTGAAGTCATTCTGAAGCTGCTTCTTGATTTCATATGCCTTATCTAGAACACCTTCCTTGTGAGAAGCAATTGGAACGATTACTACTTGAGTTGGTGCAACTCTTGGCGGCATTACTAATCCTCTGTTGTCTCCATGAGTCATTATGATACCACCAATTAGTCTTGTAGATGTTCCCCAGGAAGTAGACCAACCAAACTTTAACTCGCCATCTTTATCTAGATATTTAATATCAAACATCTTGGAAAAATGCTGACCAAGATTATGGGAAGTTCCTGCTTGAAGTGCTTTTCCGTCATGCATCATGGCTTCCATCGTATACGTTCTATCCGCTCCAGCGAACTTTTCCTTGTCACTCTTTTGACCTAGCAATACAGGCATAGCCAATTCATCTTCTGCAACCTGTCTATATACCTCAAGCATTTGCATTGTTTCTTCTTGTGCTTCCTCTGGCGTAGCATGAACTGTATGACCTTCCTGCCATAGGAATTCTGCAGTTCTTAGGAAAGGTCTGGTAGTTTTTTCCCATCTGACAACGTTGCACCATTGATTTATAAGCACTGGCAAATCTCTGTAGGATTGTACCCACTTGGAATACATGCTGCAGATTATTGTCTCTGATGTTGGTCTGATGAAAAGTCTTTCTGCAAGCTTCTCATTTCCACCATGGGTAACCCAAAGTACCTCTGGCGCAAAACCCTCAAAGTGATCTGCTTCTTTTTTTAAATAGCTTTCTGGTATCAATAGTGGAAAGTATGCATTCTTATGTCCAGTTTCTTTGAACCTTCTGTCCATAACCCTTTGTATGCCTTCCCATATTCCATAACCATAAGGCTTAATAACCATACAACCCTTTACAGGCGCATAATCAACTAAATCAGTTTTTAGTATTACATCGGTATACCATTGTGAAAAATCCTCTTCCATTGGCGTTATTTCTTTTACAAACTCCTGCTGCTTCTTTTTAGACATCATGATCTCTCCTTTTATCATATTATTTACAAATAAAAAAACCTTCATCCCCAAACAAGGGACGAAGGCATAATTCCGTGGTACCACCCTAATTGAATAGCTTAATAAATACTATTAAACTAATCCTCTTAAGCGCCCATATCGCAGGCATGCGCCAGACTTTTCATCTGCAAGCTCAGAGGTCGGGTTCATATAAAATAAGTCTGAAAGACCTTACAGCCAATGGGTCTTTCTCTCTGAAGACATCTCTTCTACTACTATTCCTCTTCATAGCCATCATGTTAAGTTAAAAATATTATATCCAAAGCTATGAAAAATGTCAATCCTAAAGCTTTAAGGAAGTGTTTATTCATACAGAAAAAGAGCAGGCTGTAAAGCCTGCTCTTAGGTACAGGTATAATTTAAATTTCAAGTGTTCTTGCATGCTCAAATTCATCTTGTATCTCTTTTGATGGTTCTTTTGTCAATAAAGAAACTACATATATAAAGATACAGGAAATTACAAAGGCTGGTAACAATTCATAAATCCCAAATGCGCCTCCCATAGGCTTAAGGATCAGCTTCCATACGAAGACCATGATTCCACCGGATAGAATACCGGCAATTGCACCTTCTCTAGTAGTTCTCTTCCAGAATAATGAGAATAACATGATAGGTCCAAATGTTGCTCCAAAGCCTGCCCACGCGAATGAAACTACCTTAAAGATTACACTGTTTTCATCCAAAGCAATGATCATCGCAATAATGGATATTACAATTAATGTTGCTCTTGATACATACAATACTGCTTTATCAGAAGCCTCTTTTTTCATAATGCCTTGATAAATATTCTTTGAGAACGCAGAGGCTGCAATAAGCAGATAGGAGTCTGATGAACTAATAGTTGCTGCAAGTATACCAGCCATAACAACGCCGGCAAATAGCGGAGCAAAGAAATTAGTTGACATTAGTATGAATACACTTTCTGATGCGCTTTGTGTAAGCAGAGCATCAGGGTAAAGCACCCTACCAATCATTCCTATTGCTACGGCAGCAGTAAGGGAAATAGCAACCCATACAATAGCGATTCTTCTAGCTAACTTCAGATCACTTGCCTTTTTAATAGCCATGAACTTTAATAAAACCTGTGGCATACCAAAGTATCCAAGTCCCCAGGAAAGAGTAGAAATTATAGTTAAGAATCCATATTTGCCAGCTTCTCCGAATACAGGTTTGCCAGCTTGAACCTGTTGAACTCCATCAACAAGAGTAGGTGATGCAATTCCAAAGAAATCAAAGAATCCAGGTATTGCCTTTGCATTTTCAACGATAGCTGAAACACCGCCGGCTGCGCTGATGCCTGTTATTAAAACTGCGGCTAATGCAATAAACATAACAACACCCTGCATAAAGTCAGATGCACTTTCTGCTAAGAAACCGCCAATAAATGTATAAAAAACAACGAATAATGCCCCAGCAATCATCATGTAAACATACTTAATGCCAAATAATGTACTAAAAAGCTTGCCTACTGTAACAAAGCAGCTTGCAGCATAAACACTAAAGAATACCAAAATGAAAAGTGCTGCGATTGTCATAATAACTTTTTTATCTTCTTTGTATCTATTACTGATAAAATCAGGAATTGTGATGGCATCCCCAGCGACATGTGAGTAAGTACGAAGTCTTTTTGCTACAAATAACCAATTCAGATAAGTACCTACACCAAGTCCTATCGCAGTCCATGCTGCATCACTAAAGCCAAAGAAATATGCTACGCCAGGAAGACCCATCAAAAGCCATCCACTCATATCAGAAGCCTCGGCACCCATGGCAACAACCCATGGACCTAGTGATCTACCACCAATAAGATAGTTATCACTGCTTTCACTGGCACGCTTTGAGTAATACACGCCAATGCCAATAACTACTGCCATATAGAAAGTCATGGCAATAAAAATTTGTGCTTTATCCAAGTTCATTCGATTTACCCCCTTAAATTCGATTATATGTGTAATTAATTCGCCAATTATAGAAAAAATCCCTCCGTTTTTAGAATACATTGAATATTTAAAATTGTTTATTTTTACACAAACTTTTCTACCACACTATTTCATTGCTTTTACCTCCTTACACATTTTTTATTTGTACAAAAACAAAAACCTTCATCCCTAAATAAAAGGGACGAAGGCATTATTCCGTGTTACCACCCTAGTTAATGCAAAACAAAATCTGCACTTAGAAGCAAGCTGCTCAGAGGTAGGGATTCATAAAAAATTTGCCTGAAAAACCTTTCAGCCAGTGGGTTCTTCTCTCTGTCGGTATTTCTTTATTACTGTTCCTCTTCACAGCCGTATTTTTATATTAAAATGAATTATATAGCATAACAATCCTTATGTCAACGATTTTTTAGAAGTATAATTCACAAATCATTCACAATTTATTCACAATATTACATGTTATGTTTAGACATGTAAAAATCGGGTTTATTGCATAAATACAGCAAAAATATTTATATTTATACAATTCTACATTTTCATTATGTCTTTGTCATACAAAACTTCGTCAAGTATGTTGATAGCTGTCTATATAAGCCTTGAATTTTTATGCTTTTTTCTCTCCCCTCCTTAAAATTCAGAATAATCTCAATTATTACATTTTATCGATTTTTGGCAAATGTTCGACAATAGAAAAGAATCCATGAAGGATTTTTTAAAGTTTATACGAATATAAATATGGATAGGAATTAAATCATTTTATATGTAATATGCATATTTATGAGGACTAATTACCCCTTTTCAAGTTGACAGAATGTCGAATTCACTATGCATCTAATGAAGGCTGTTATAATCTCAGCCTAACCTAATATATTATTAAATTATGGGAGGGAAACAAATGCGTATTGAGGAACATCCGATACTGTCCTTCAATAAAGGTAAAAAGGTCAATTTCGTATTTGATGGAAAGACCTATGAAGGATGTGAGGGAGAACCAATTGCAGCTGCTCTTCATGCAGCAGGCATAATGGTTTTAGGACACAGTCATAACAAGCAAAGGCCCAGAGGTTTTTACTGCGCTATCGGTAACTGCTCATCCTGTCTAATGGTAGTAAATGGTCAACCAAATGTTAGAGTATGTACCGAGAAGCTTCAAGAAGGTATGGTAGTAGAAACGCAAGTTGGGAAGGGTGATTTAAAATGATAACTACTGAATTAGCTATAATCGGAGGCGGTCCTGCCGGATTATCTGCTGCAATCAGCGCCGCTTCTCTAGGAGCCAAGGTAATATTGATAGATCGAAGTGAAAACCTAGGCGGTCAATTAATTAAGCAGACACATATGTTTTTCGGTTCACAAAAGCAATACGCTTCCATTCGAGGTGTCGATATCGCAGGTATTCTTATGAAAGATCTGGAGAAATATCAGGACAGCATAGAAATAATGCTTGATGCCACAGTAATCAGCGTATACGAAGATGGTGTAATAGCCGTAGAGCAAAACGAAAAATACATTAAAATCAAGCCCCAGTCAATTATTGTTGCAACTGGCGCTTCTGAAAAATTTCTAACTTTCCCTAATAACGACCTTCCTGGAATATATGGTGCAGGCGCTGTTCAGACCCTAATGAATGTACATGGCGTAGCCCCAGGTAAAAATGTCGTTATGGTTGGTGCCGGTAATATCGGTTTAATAGTAAGCTATCAGCTTATGCAGGCTGGTATAAATGTAAAAGCCATACTAGATGCCTCACCAAAAATAGGCGGATATTTGGTTCACGCTTCTAAGATTAGAAGAATGGGGATTCCCATTTTGACTTCTCATACCGTGAAATATGCACATGGAAATAATAAGCTTGAAAAGGTTACCCTATGCCGTCTGGACGAAAAGTGGCAGCAGGTACCCGGATCAGAATTTGATATAGAAACAGATGTGCTCTGCATATCTGTAGGACTCTCTCCACTTACGGAGCTTTTATGGCAGCAGGGCTGTGAAATGAAGTACGTCCCTGAGCTCGGAGGACATGTTCCTGTAAGAAATGACAATCTTGAGACAAGCATTAAGGGAATTTATGTAGCAGGTGATGTCGCTGGTGTTGAAGAGGCTAGCAGTGCCATGGTTGAAGGCAGGCTGGCGGGACTTTGTGCCGCAAAAGCACTAGGCTATAACTCCCCGGACCTCGAAGACAAGAAAAATGATTGTTTAGAACAGCTTAATTCCTTAAGATCAGGTCATGTTGGAGAAAAAATCCGCAGTGGTCTGTCTAAAGTCACAGTGTAAGGGGGTAAGAATATGTTAGAAAAAACAGGTGTCGCTACCGAACAGGATCTTCAAAAGGCCATTCCTTCTAAAGAAAGACTTGCCAAGGGACCTGTTGCAATTATAGAATGCTTTCAAAGAATTCCGTGTAATCCTTGCTATACTTCCTGTAAGAAGGGGGCCATAAAGGAGTTCGAAGATATAAACGACACACCGGAAATAAATGTTGAAATATGCAATGGCTGTGCTGTTTGTGTAAGCAATTGCCCGGGTTTATCCATTGTTGTAGTTGATGAGACCTATTCAGAGCAAGAAGCTTTGGTTAAGATACCTTATGAGTTTTTACCATTGCCGGAGGAAGGCAGCTTTGTGACTGGCTTGGACAGAGAAGGTAAGGCTGTTTGCAGAGCTAAGGTCGTTAAAGTTCTTAATACAAAAGCCATGGACAGAACACCCATCGTATCCTTGGCAGTACCAAAGGATCTTTCAATGACCGTTCGATTTATGAAGCTCAATGATATATACAGTGATAATACTTTTGTATGTCGCTGCGAAGAGCTTACAATGGGCGAACTAAGGGAGCTTATTCGCAAGGGCTTCAACACGATAGATGAAATTAAAAGAATATCCAGGGCAGGTATGGGGCCATGCCAGGGCAGAACCTGTCGTCAATTGATCATGCAGGAGCTTGCTGCTGCAACAGGAGCTAAAATGTCAGAAATGCCTATATCCACTTTTAGACCTCCAGTAAAACCGATCAAGCTTGGAACGATAGCAGGAGGTGCGGATCATGAATAATACTGCAAGCGTGGTTATAATAGGCGGCGGAATCTCCGGTTGCTCCATTGCTTATAACCTTGCTAAAAAAGGCGTCAAGGATATTGTAGTTATAGAGAAGAAATATCTTACCAGCGGTTCTACCGGCAGGTGCGGTGCAGGTATTAGAATGCAGTGGGGAACTGAAATGAACTGCCGTTTGGCAAAGTTTAGTACGGAGTTCTATGAAAATGCAAATGACATCCTTGAATATGATGGTGATATTGAATTTAAACAGGGAGGCTATCTGATTGTTGCCGCTACAGAAAAGGAAGATGTCCAATTCAGAAAGAACGTAGCGCTTCAAAACAGCTTGGGAATCCCTACGGTTTATCTCACTCCAAAGGAAGCAAAAGAAATTATTCCTCATATGGATGAGACAAAGATCATAAGTGCCACCTTCTGTCAAAAAGACGGACACTTAAACCCATTCCACGCTACACAGGCTTATGCTGATGCAGCTGCAAGACTGGGTGTTAAGTTTATGAAATATACTGAGGTCACAGGAATAAAGGTAGAAAATAATAAGATTGTTGGTGTACAAACAGATAAAGGCTTTATATCTGCTCCTGTTGTTGTAAATGCAGCAGGCGGCTATTCCAAGCAAATTGGGGATATGGTAGGAGCAGATATTCCAGTATATGCAGAAAGACACCAAATACTTGTTACAGAACCTGTAAATCCTATACAAAACCCAATGTTCATGTCCTTTTCCTTAAATATTTACTGCCAGCAAACGCCTCACGGCAGTTTTATCATGGGTAGAGGTGATGCCAATGAGCCAAGAGATCTTAGAGTTACTTCCAGCTGGCATTTCCTAGAGGAGATGGCTAAAGACTGCTGTGAGCTGCTGCCTCTTCTTAAGGATATCAGAGTCGTTAGACAGTGGGCAGGACTTTACTGTATGTCACCGGACAGACAACCTATATACGGCAAGGTTGACAATGTCGAGGGCTTCTATCTTGCAACAGGCTTCAGCGGTCACGGCTTTATGTTTGGCCCTGTTACAGGCGTCGTGATAGCAGAAACAATACTGGGTGAAAAGAGCTCATTACCTATCGATAAGTTAGGTATGGAAAGATTTGCAAAGGGCGAATTGCTATTTGAGCCTTCAGTTGTTTAATTTGGTTTGATAAAAAGGCTTTCTTTATAGCGTTTTAAAATAGAGAAAGCCTTTTTTAAATGTAAATAAACAACAATATAATAAAGGTTGAATAGATATTCCTATGCATTATAATAGTAATAGAGAGATGTATTTAGGAGGTTGAATTGATGAAGGTTTTAAAGAGAAAATCTGAACTTTGCATTGCATGTCATGCGTGTGAATCAGCTTGTTCCAATACTTGGTTCAAGGAAGACAATGCAGAAAAATCCTGTATAAAAATCAAAGAAGGCGAAAAAGAAAATGTCATCATATCCTGCACACAGTGCGGTGAGTGTATTGACGTCTGTCCTGTTGAAGCGATCACAAGAGATAAGAACGGAATCGTCAGAATTAATAAAAGCAATTGTGTTGGCTGTTTTATTTGCGTAGGTTTCTGTCCAGTGCTTGCAATGTTCATGAATGATGAATATATTGAGCCCTTCAAGTGTGTAGCTTGCGGACAATGTGCAAAGCAGTGCCCAACCAATGCAATTTTCATTGAACAAGAATAACAATTGAGGGAGGAAAGATCAATGAGTATAGAAAAGCTAAAATCCGCTCATAAGTTGTTAGCTGAATATAAATATGAGTTGGGCAAAATTGAAAAAGGATATACAAATAGAACCCTATATATAAATGTAGGAGACAATGTTATAAAAGAAAAGCCTGTAACTCAGCTTATGAAGGACAAATTTATAGGTGGCAAAGGCTTTGGCATGTATTATCTATGGCATGCCGTTACACCTGAGACAAAGTGGAATGATCCTGAAAATGAAATTGTCATTGCCAGCGGTCCTGTAGGCGGTATTACTCAATACCCCGGTGCCGGCAAATCTCTTGTTTGCAGTTTGTCACCCTTGACCGGCATGCCAATGGACAGCAACGTTGGAGGTTATTTTGGTCCACTACTAAAATTCTCCGGCTTTGATGCACTTGAACTGCAAGGCAAGGCTGATAAGGATATCATCATATTTATAGATGGAAACAAAGGTACCATCAGTATAGAAGAAGCACCTGAGGAAGCTATAGATAGTCATATATTAGGTGAGCAGCTTACTGAAATGTATGCAGAAAATGAAGAAGACAAGCGTAATATTTCTGTAGTGTCTGCTGGCAGCGCTGCAAATCATGCATATATCGGCCTTCTTAACTTTACATTCTACGATGTAAGAAGAAAGCAAATTAGACTAAAACAAGCAGGCAGAGGCGGCATCGGCACAGTATTCAGAAATAAGAATATAAAAGCAGTTGTTGTAAGATTTGCTGGCGTAAAGGGCAACTTGAACAATGCGGCAGACCAAGGAAAAATTAATAAAACAGGCATTAAGCTTCATAAGGAAATACATGACTTTGATGCCCAGCAGTGTAGAATGAGACAGGTAGGTACTGCAAATATCATTGAGGTTATGGATCAGTATGATTTGCTGCCAACCCACAATTATAAATTTGGCGCACATCCTGATACCTATAAGATTTCCTCAAAGGTATTTACCGGCATGATTACTCAAAATACGCCGGACGGCTGCTGGTATGGCTGCAGCTTATCCTGTGCTAAAGCAGTAGATCATTTTGAACTTAAAACCGGTCCATATAAGGGACAAAAGGTTATCGTTGATGGTCCTGAGTATGAGAATGCAGCCGGCTTGGGCTCCAATTGCGGAATATTTGACCCCCATGCAGTATTAGAGCTTAACTTCTATTGCGATACTTATGCTGTAGATACAATATCCTATGGCACTATGACCGCTTTTGTAATGGAATGTTATGAAAACGGAATCATAAACAAAGAAATTACCGGTGGTCTTAAACTAAACTTCGGCAATGCTGAGGCTTCATTAGAAATGCTGCACCAAATGGCTAGAGGTGAAGGCTTTGGTAAGCTGGCAGGCTTGGGTGTAAGAAATCTTAAGAAGCTATTTATTGAGCAGTACGGTGCAGATCCAGTATTCCTAAATGATATAGGCATGGAACAAAAAGGTCTTGAATTCTCCGAATATATGCCAAAAGAATCTCTGGCTCAGCAAGGCGGTTATGGTTTGACAAACAAGGGTCCACAGCATGATGAAGCTTGGCTGATATTCATGGATATGGTAAACAATCAGCTTCCGACCTTCGAGGATAAGGCAGAAGCCTTGCATTACTTCCCAATGTTTAGAACGTGGTTTGGATTAAACGGCTTATGTAAGCTGCCATGGAATGACATCGTACCAGAGGGCAATAAGCACTCTGATGAACCAGCTAAAATTCCTGAGCACGTACAGAATTATGTTGACATATTCAATGGCGTAACAGGGAAAAATATAGATAAGGCACAGCTTATTGTACAATCTGAGCGTGTATATAACTTCCAAAGAATATTCAATATCAGAATGGGCTATGGCAAGAGAATACACGATGCCATTCCTTACAGAGCTATGGGCCCTGTAACTGTAGAAGAATATCTATCCAGAGCAGAAAGATACGATGGACAGCTAAAGGAATTGGTAGGCTTCAATCCGGAAGGCAAGTCAACAGAAGAAAAAATGGCTGCTTTAAGAGCATATAGAGAAGATCAATATCAAAAACTTACAGATGCTGTTTACAAGAGAAGAGGCTGGACTATGGACGGAGTTCCAACCGTAGAGCATCTTCAATCCATTGGCATGGATTTGCCCGAGGTGATAGAGGTTGTAAAAAAACACCTTTAGGTCTTGCATAACATCATACTGTAAAAAAGGTGATTATGATGATTAAATTAAATAATAGAGATTATGAATGGGAAGTGGGCTTGACTGTACAGAGATTGCTTGATAAAAAAAGCTTTACCTACCCAAAGCTAATCATAAAAATAAATAATGTATTAGTGCCAAGTGAGGAATATGCTTCTACCATTATCAAGGATGGTGATGACGTAAAGGTGATACACTTACTGGCAGGCGGCTAAAGTAAAAGGTAGTAGGAAAAAATCCTACTACCTTTTTTATTGAATCAACCTCACATGTATAAATCTATGTGGTGAGGTTCTTTAATCAGGAGTAACCGTCTACTTAAGCGCCTACATTTTTCTTGACTGATTTTTTACCGAAGAATGTATTTATTGTTGTTACGATAAGTACTATTGCTAGGACAAAGAGAATTGCAGCTATGGATCCAATAATAACATTACCGCCCAGGAAGTTGTTTCTGCATACTAGAACAAGCGCTGTAAGTGTTACGCCAAACATGAATACCATAGGAATTACAGTCATTAGATTCTTCTTACCTGATTTAGCCAACCATGCTGAAACTGCCAGCAATGAAAGACCTGCAAGCAGTTGGTTTGCTGAACCGAATATCGGCCATATCTTCTGATATCCATAGGAAAGCAGTAACGCTGATAAACCCACAGTGATTGCAGTTGCTACATACATATTATTAAATATAGATTTCTTTCCATCCTCTCTAGTAGCCATTTCCTGGAACATATAGCGGCCTAATCTTGTTGCTGTGTCAAGGCTTGTTAAAGCAAATGCAGAGAAAGCAAGTATTACAAATACTGTTCCGATAGAAACAGGAATTCCGAATTTACTCATGAAATCTGCAACCCCGCCTGCAAATATTTGAGCGGGAGTACCCTTTGCACCTACTACATAACCGACAGAAATCAGTGCTATGATGGCTAAAACACCTTCAATTAGCATTGCGCCATAGCCTACCAGCTTGGTATCTTTTTCTGTATTCAGCTGCTTTGAGCTTGTTCCGGAACCAACCAAGGAGTGAAAACCGGATATTGCTCCGCAAGCAACAGTAACAAACAGCATTGGGAAGAGATACTGTGCTTTTACACCTTCACCAACTGTGAAGCCTACGGATGCAGGTATCGCCATTGTAGGTCTTACAATTAATACACCAATTACAGCTCCTGCAAGCATTGCATATAACAGGAAGGAGCACAAATAGTCTCTTGGCTGCAGTAGGAACCATACAGGTAGTGTGGAGGCTGCAAAGATATATACAATAAGTATAACATCCCATGCAAGTTTTGAAAGCTTAAGTACCGGGAATTGGTAGCCTATCCATATGCAGAAGAATAATAATGCTACACCTACTATGGAAGATATGCCGAGATTTGCTCCTTTTCTATAAACAAAGAAGCCAAAGGCCATTGCCAGGAAAATAAACAGAACAGAAGCTGTACCTGCTCTTGCACCTGATAGCAGCTCCGGTTTTGCTGGATCAAATGCAAAGGTGCTGGCGCAGATGTCGGTAAATGCTGCAACAACTAATATCAATGTAAGATATGCAAAGATATTGAAGAGCATCTTTCCTTTCTCGCCTATGTTTACTCTGATTACTTCACCGATGGATTTTCCATCATGTCTGATAGATGCAAAAAGTGAACCCCAGTCATGAACACCACCTACAAATATACTACCTATTACAATCCATAGATAAACAGGCAGCCATCCAAATATTGCAGCCGCTATAGGACCTGTTATAGGACCTGCACCTGCTATGGATGAAAAATGGTGTCCTAATAGCACTTTAGCATTTGCAGGGCAATAGTCAATGTCATCCCTGCAGGTATGTGCCGGAGTCTTCCTCTCATTGTCTATGCCCCAATGCTTCGCCAAGTAAGCACCATAGGTTACATAGGCCACTAGAAACAATAGAATACCTAGTAATAATAAAGTCAATGAGTTCATTAGATAACCCCCTTTTTATTTTAAGATGTAAATTGATACACCTTTTGGACACGTTTACCAGCCTTGTTGGTTATAATCTCATTGTTATTAAGATCAATGCATAAAAGCCTTACATCGCACCATCCCTTTAAATAAAACGAGTATGCCTTGCTGTAACGATAATTCTCTATTAACTTTTTTGCATTGTCATCAATACTATTGCAAATAATTGCTCCTGTAACATACGTACTCATGTGATCTTTACCGGGTTCAATACATTCATCAACTACTTTTTTCAAAAACTGTCCATAGGCAGCTGTTTCTGCTTCCGTAACAGTATCCAGCTTCTTAATATAGCAGTACTCATAATTTTCACATCGGTCAATGACATCTTGCTTCGTGATAAAGGTTCTTCCGCTTACATTGCAAAAATTTGCATGAAAGTCAATTTTTTCTCCAAACAATGCAATGTCCTTTTCAATATTAAAATGTCTTTCAAATTTCTTGTGTAGATTTTCAATATATTCATCCTGTGTCATATGCGCTCCCCCATGCTCATGATTTGTATGATTGACAGATACTTTCTTATGTAAATTGAATGATTAAATATGAACTCTTTAAATGCATCCCATTATTCTGATTATTTATACAAACTATTATAATACTAATTTATTGCAATGTTAATACTTTTTTTTCCACGCTTGTTAATTATTTACTGCCAATATTCGCGTATATTCGACATATACTTGTTTATCTCCCATCTTATGAAAACTCCTTTTATTTATTTATATTAACTTTCTATTTTATTATGCAGACATGTGCATATCTTTACATAGAAATAGCAGGATACCCCTGTAGCCTGCTATTTCTGTATTTTATCATCAATCAAATAATGCCTCTTTATATGTATTCTTATGATATTCAAACATAGTCCTTAGCTGTGATTCTGTATTCCTTTCAACAGAAAGCTCAGGTAGTTCATTTAATCCGAAGAATCCGACGTCACTGGTCTCCAGCCCTGCAGCTGCAGTACCACCAATAATCTCACACATGATAAATATTTTGTAAACATGAAAGGGTGATGGCGGATGAGGATGACATTTCTTGTCATAAATTGCAAGCAGCTTTGTAGGCTTAACTACCAACCCTGCTTCCTCTTTAGTTTCCTTCGCTGCAACTTCACCAGGAGTGAGCCCTATGTCCGCCCAGCCTCCCGGCAATGCCCAAGCTCCATCCAATTTTTCTCTTACCATTAATATTTTATGATCTCTGAACACGACACCTCTAATATCTACCTTAGGGGTCTGGTAGCCTGTCTCATTGCAAAACAAGTCCTTTATCGTTTTTACCTCAATATCCGTGTACTTGGCCATTATATCAGCGCTGATGTTTCTAAGCTCTTCATAACGCTCTGTATCATATTGATTGTTAGAGTATGCCAACCCGCTTTGGGCTAACGCCTGCAGCTTTTTGGCAATATCAAGCCAGTAATACTCCATATGCTTCTCCTTTTTATTCGTTACTTCCATGATGAAAATATAAACAAACATGACTGCAGCCCACATGGGGTTCGATTACATTATCTGCAGAGGATAAATTTGATAATATCATAATGTTCTTTGCTGCTATTTCTTTTATGGTCATCCTTTATAATCTTCCTTTAAAACATAGTAATACTTCAAATCCTTAAACTCTCCCCATTTCAATACATCTTGTCTTCTAACTCCCTCAAAGCTCATGCCTGCCTTTTCCATAACCCGCCAAGAACCTATGTTTTCTACCACTGCACAAGCAAATATTTTATTCAGATCCAACTGTTCAAACCCAAGCTTAATCATCTCTCTTGCAGCCTCTGTGCAGTATCCCTTATTCCAATAAGAAACCCCAAACCAATATCCAATTTCCGCCTTTTTATGATTTAGATTCAGCATTAAGCTTATAGCTCCAATGAGCTTTTGGGTTTCATCTATTACAACAGCATAGGTTATAGACTTGTTCTGCTCCAAATTTTCATTATGGGTACTTATCCAATGCTCTGCCATCCCGTCCTCATAGGGATGCGGTATATTTATGGTGTAGGTTGCTACTTTTATATCTCCCGCCAGCTCTTGCACCCGTTTTGCATCATCCAAGCTAAAAGGACGCAGCAATAGACGTTCAGTATACAAAATCGGTTGGCCCTCCATATTTATTCCCCCTTTAACCATATAAGCAAGCTATTCGCTGCTTCTTGAATATTGTTATTTTTTACCATTATATATGTTTACAGCAACTATCACAATATAAAAAATTATCTCACAAATATTTACTATTTGCTTCTTCTTTCTCTTGTTTTTACCCCTTCAAAAGAATAAAATTTATTTGTATGATTTTTTAGTAAAGATAAAACTACATGGCAGTCTAATTTTATGTTAGTTGTTTCTGCTCGATACCCAAAGAAGCCCAAGAACCAACCATGAACCTAATGACCTGTGTAGTTAGAAAGAAGGGTTAAAATGCAAACCTTTTACCAAATCTCGGATTTTTTGAAGCAGCACAAATGGCGATACATCATGGGTGTTATTGTTCTATTGGTAGTAGATGGGCTACAGCTTATAACTCCGAGAATTATTGGTATTGTTACCGATGGATTAACGGAAGGCACTATGACAATAAAGTACATATATATGTATGCAGCCTTGATTATAGTGATCGCTTGCTTTATTGCAGTTCTGCGATATGCATGGAGAATGCTTGTAATGGGCGCCGCCAGAGACTTGGAATTCTGGCTTCGCAACAAATTTTTCTCTCATCTTGAAACGCTTTCCCCCAATTTCTATAACAATAATAAGACCGGTGATCTAATGGCGCATGCCACAAACGATATAAGCTCATTAAGAATGACCTTTGGACCCGGCGTTATCATGATGACAGATGCAATTTTTATACCTGCTACTACTATAACCATTATGCTTTTTACTACAGATATAAGACTTACACTGCTGGCACTACTGCCCCTTCCTTTTATCGCAATACTGATGGGCGTATTCGGCAAGGTCATACAAAAGCGTCACAAGGATGTACAAGCTGCCTTTTCTGACTTGACAGACAAGGTTCAAGAGAATATGTCCGGTATTAGAGTGGTCAAGTCCTTTGTGCAAGAAGAACATGAGATAGACAAATTCCTAAAATCAAACAATAGTTATATTGAGAAGAATATGCGTCTGGTTAAGGTTTTTGGTTTTATGTTCCCTTTGGTAGCCTTTATCGCTTCTCTGAGCTTTATTATTACTTTAGGCTACGGCGGTTCTTTGGTTATAAGAGATGAAATCACACTGGGGCAGTTTACGTCCTTTATCGCTTACCTTGGACTTTTAACCTGGCCAATGATGGCAATCGGTCAGGTGATCAATGTTCTTCAACGGGGTACAGCATCCATGAAAAGACTAAATGCAATATTCGATATACAGCCGGATATTACAGATGCGGCTGTAGTAAAAGATATAACGCAGGAAGAATTGAAGCCCGCTATAGAATTTAACAATCTCAGTTTTACATACAATGGGGCAAAGCACCCTGCACTCTCAAACATAAACCTAAAGATTGAAGAGGGCAAGACCCTTGCAATTCTTGGCAGAACAGGCAGCGGCAAAACCACTTTGGTTAATCTCATCTTGAGAATGTACAATACCCAGGAAGGACAGCTTTCTATCGGCGGTCATGATATCAATACCATTCCGCTAAAGACGCTGCGAGAAAGCATAGGCTACGTGCCGCAGGACAATTTCCTTTTTTCTACTACAATAAAAGATAATATAGCTTTCTCAAATATAGATATGGGTATGGAAAAGGTCGTACAGGCAACAAAATTTGCCCATGTATATGATAATATCATGGAGTTTCCGCTGCAGTTTGACACCATACTGGGTGAAAGGGGAGTAACCTTGTCAGGAGGCCAAAAGCAGCGTGTATCCATTGCCAGAGCAATAGCCAAAGATCCTAAGATACTTATATTGGATGATTCTCTTTCAGCAGTTGATACCAAGACAGAGGAAAAGATCCTGGAAGGTCTGAAGCAGGTTATGAAAAACAGAACCTCTATCATCATAGCCCACAGAATCTCAACCCTAAAGGAAGCAGATGAGATTATTGTGCTGGATGAAGGTAAAATCGTAGAAAAAGGCTCCCATGAAGAGCTTATTGTCCTTCATGGATTATATAACAGCATTTATCAAAAACAGCTTTTAGAAGAAAAGCTGGAGAACGAAGCCTAATATGTTAAAAGCGAGGTGAAAACATGAGTAATCATATGAGAGATGAAGATGCCTTAGGTAAAGCCTTTGACCTTCGGCTCATGAAAAGGCTGTTAAAATATGCGAAGCCTTTTGCAGCTGTCATAGCGTTGTGTGTCATGCTCTTAATGCTTATCACTGCGACAGAGCTTTTAAGACCTAAGCTGATACAAATTGCCATAGATGACTATATTAAGGGTGTAAATATTCCGTTGATTGCCTATGATCAGAAACCGCCCTACAAAAGTGTGGAGCTGGATGGCAGATACTTTGTAAGAGAAAATGAGATAGAAAAACAAATTAAAGACAAACCCGTCATGGATGAGAAAAATATATATCAAATTATAGACTTTAATAATAACTATTTCCTTTATCAAGGCCGTCTAAATGTTGATTCAGAGGAGATTGAAATAACAAAAGACGATTGTACATACTATGTCACGCAGGGTGACCTCGTTGATGTAGTTCAACCCATTACAAAAGAACAGTACTTACGCTTTAGAGAGCAAGACTTATCCGGCATAGCCAAGATATCCTTATTATTTCTAGCAACGATAACCTTTGGCTTCATTTTTAATTATATTCAAGTATATATTCTGTACTATACAGGTCAAAAAATAATCTATAACATGAGGAAAGAGCTTTTTTCTCATTTGCAGAAGCTGTCACTATCCTTCTTTGATAAAAATCCAGTTGGAAGATTAGTGACAAGAGTAACCAATGATATGGAAAACTTAAATGAAATGTATACCGGTGTATTGGTTAATTTGTTTAAGGATGTTTTCTTATTGGTAGGTATCATTGCGGTTATGCTTAAAATGAACTTTAAGCTTGCCCTTGTCAGCTTTATGGTAATACCTCTCATTGTTTTAGCAGCCGCCATATTCAAAATAAAAGCCAGAGAAGCCTATAGATTGGTAAGAGTGAAGCTGGCTAAAATCAATGCTACCTTAAGTGAAAATATATCCGGAATAAGAATCATACAAATTTTCAACAAGGAAGAGTTCAAATACAGGGAATTTGAAGGAATCAATCAGGAGCATAGAGCGGCAAGCATGAAGGAACTATTGGTATTTGCAATATTTAGACCCTCCATGGATTTGATTTACTCTCTTGCCCTGGCTCTTCTTATATGGTATGGCGGTGCTAAAGTGCTGGGCAATACCTTATCTTTCGGTGTATTGTTTGCCTTTGTAAACTATATTGACAGCTTTTTTAAACCCATCATGGATTTAACAGAAAAGTTCAATATACTTCAATCTGCCATGGCTTCCTCTGAGAGAATATTCATGCTGCTGGATGAGGAAGAAGGTATTAAAAATGCTGAGCATCCTATCAATCCAGGCAGGCTAAAAGGTGATATTGAGTTTAAAAACGTTTGGTTCGCTTATAAGGACGAAAACTGGGTGCTGAGGGATGTAAGCTTCAAAATCAAATCCGGTGAGACTGTGGCCTTTGTAGGCGCTACAGGAGCAGGTAAAACCTCAATCATTAGCTTGATCAGCAGATTATATGATATACAAAAAGGAGAGATCCTAATTGATGGCATAAATATTAAGGATATTGACAAGTATGAGCTAAGAAAACAAATAGGCACCGTACTGCAGGATGTATTCCTTTTTACCGGTGATATCACTGGAAATATTAGATTAAACTCTTCAGAAGTAAGTGAAGAAACAGTAAAAGAAGTCGCTCATTATGTAAATGCAGACAGATTTATAGAAAAGCTGCCCCAAGGCTATCACGAAGAAGTAAAGGAGAGAGGCGCAACCTTATCCTCTGGACAAAGGCAGCTGCTGGCCTTTGCAAGAGCATTGGCCTTTGATCCTTCCATATTGGTACTGGATGAAGCCACTTCCAATATTGACACAGAAACTGAGCTATTAATACAAGATGCCATTAACAAGGTAATACGAAACAGGACAACCATCGTTATTGCTCATAGACTTTCAACCATACAGCATGCAGATAATATTGTAGTTCTGCATAAAGGCAAGGTAAGAGAAATAGGCAATCATCAAGCACTGCTAGACAGCAAAGGCATGTACTATGATCTATATCTGCTGCAGTATAAAGAAAGCTTTCAGGAAGAAAGTGCATAAAATAACAAAGGCAGACCGGCTGGTCTGCCTTTGTTATTTTTGTACAATCATTGATTCTTTTATGACTTCCATCTTTTCCTTGCCTAGAAGAATTTCAACCAAGTCAAGGGCAAACAGCAATGCAGTGCCAGGTCCCTTTGAGGTGATAATATTCTTATGTCTAACAACCAAGTCATCTGAGTGGATTGCACCCTTCAAGTCCTTCTCAAAGCCCGGATAGCAGGTAGCTCTGCTGCTTTCTAACAGTTCCATTTTACCTAGTATACTGGGTGCTGCACATATCGCCGCAATGAGTTTCTCTTCGTGATAAAATTGCTTAATCAATGACTTCAAACCTTCATGCTTTTCAAGATTTGTCGTTCCGGGCATTCCTCCCGGCAAAACCAACATATCTGCAGCGTTGTTATCCATTTCATCAAAGGTTTTATCCGCAATCACTGTAATATTATGTGCACCTCTTACTTCTTTTGCATTTGTAATAGCAACCGTATTTGCTTCCACACCCGCTCTGCGCAATACATCTACCACCGTCAAAGCTTCAATTTCTTCAAAGCCATCAGCTAGATAAATATTCACCTTTTTCATATCATCTCTCCTTCACGTTATTATTAGCGTATATCCTCCGGCAATTCACTCTGTCTTGAGGCTTGAACTGCCAATTGGTCGCATCTGTTGTTTTCTTCATTCTCATGATGTCCTTTAACCCACCTAAAGCTCACATCATGAAGCTCCATAAGCACCAGCAGCCTTTTCCACAGGTCTACGTTAAGTGCCTTTTCCTTATTGCTTTTTATCCAGTTGTTTTTCTTCCAGTTCGCAAGCCATCCCTTTTCTATGGCATCCACCACATACTTTGAGTCGCTGTACACTGTTACCTTACAAGGATGCTTTAAGGCTTCTAAACCCTTCAAAACTCCCATTATTTCCATCCTGTTATTGGTTGTATCGCGATATCCTCCGGATAATTCTTTTCGCATACCATTATATATCAACACTGTACCGTAGCCGCCTGGCCCAGGATTGCCGCTGCAGGCACCGTCCGTGTATATCGTCACTTCCTTCATTAGATGCTTACCCCCTAGTTTAAATTGGTTCCAATATATATTCTGAAATATTTAAGCTTTTATACACTAATATTATTTTACATGTAATTTGCTGCACTGTGAATATTTTTTGTTAAAGCGACCATACTATAATTAAGTTTTACAAAAGATAAAACACCACACAACCACAAATACTAACTAAATGGCCCTCCCCCCAGGGCTATTTTATTTTCGTGAAATGTGGTGGACTCATCCTCTACAAATTATAAAGCCTTCCGATTTTTCGGAAGGCTTTGTAATTCTATTGGTTTACAGGCGTATTTTGCATATTGGATTCAGCATTCACCTGTTCTGGTGTCTGTTGGCTGCCAGCTTGATTCGTCATCGCGTTCAATTGGTTTAATACTTCCTCTAGTTCCTTCAATCTGTTGCCATACTCTGTCCAGTCGCCATTCTTCATAGCGTCTTGCGACAATTTGAATATTTCATTGGCTCTAACAATCAGTGTTGCTGCATCCTCTTGACCTCCTGTTGGGGGTTGCTCCGGCTGCTGTGGTTGCTCCGGCTGAGGCTGATTCTGCTTTAATTGAAATATTCTTTCCAAGCCCTGTTCCAGCGTATCCTCCATGACTACTCTATTTTTATAATATAATATTACTTTTTTCATTTCTGGTAGTGCATTGGCATTCGCAGCCTTAACATATATAGGCTCTACATAAAGCAGCGAATCCTTAATAGGTATTGTAAGCAAGCTTCCTCTGACCACACTGGAATTACCCCCTGTGGCTAACAGATTCAGCTGAGGCCCTATTATCGTATCCTGACTTATTATGCCCTCAACCTGCATAGGTCCTTCTACAATCTGACCTGAAGGGAAGTCATACTGTACAAGCTGTCCATAATCTTCTCCGTCATTTTTTACTGCCAGCCATGCAATCATATTTGTTTTTCCTTGTGGTGTATATGGTATCATCAGCAAAAACTCTTCCTTTTCGCTATCTGGCAGTCTCATTATCAAATAAGCTGATTCTACTACTTGTTGATCTTTACCTTCTTCAGAAGTATAAATCTGAGTAGCTATATCCCAAATATCACTCTTATTGTAAAGCTCTCTGGCTGATTCCATGTGATATTTTTTATAAATATTAGATTGTATGTCAAACATCGTTTGAGGATATCTAATATGTGCTCTTAATGATTCTGGCATTTCGTTTAAAGGCTTAAATACAGTTTTAAATATATTGGCATAAGTCTTGATAATCGGATCTGTATTATCCGCAATATAATAGCTTGTTGTACCATTATATGCATCGATTACTACCTTAACAGAATTTCTTATATAATTGATGTTCGTTCTTTGATCTATTGGTTCTGAGTAAGGATACCTATTGCTTACAGTATACGCATCGATGATCCAATAAAGTTTACCATCTGCTGTTACGATATAAGGATCCTCATCATATATCAGAAATGGCGCTACCTTCTGTACCCTTGCTTGGATTTCACGATTTATTAATACTCTACTGTTGGCACTTATATCCTGTGAAAGAAGGAAGTTAAGCTTTCCTTCTCTGACTGCAAACATGATTCTGTTCAGGAGGTTTAACTTGATTCCTCCAGTTCCTTCATAAGTAGTCTCAACATTTGTATTGCTGGTAGGATAATCAATTTCTTTTTCTCTGCTATTTACGATTACAAAATCCTCTGTAAGCTCTCCATAATATATCTCCGGTCTGTCTATTTTAATGTCTACATCAGATTTTACAGGTAAGTCCTTTAAAAACAGTCTTGGCTGTCCCGATGGAGTAACCTCATTTACAGGTGACATGGCAACACCATAGCCATGGGTATATTTTAAGTATCTATTGATCCATGATGAACCTTGATTTTGTGAAGGTATATTTGAGGTTAACAGCTCTCTTGGTGAAATAAATACCTGTCTATATACCCCATTGATCATATATCTGTCTATATCTAAATCATTAAACTGATAATAATTCTTAAGTCCCTGTATTTGATTATATATATCCAAAGCCAATCTATAATCATTTACAGGTATATTATTTACAGTAACTCTATTCTCTTCTATATCCTGTGCTGTTAGGTCTTGTGTTACAGCAAAGGGCTTAACCTCTACCTTATCCAAACCATAAGCATAATTTGTATAGTTTATATTATTCTGTAGATATTGCTCTTCCTTTGCAAGCTCGTTTGGCGCTACTACAACGCTTTGAATCCCTGTGGATACTAGACCGGAAGCAACTAATGCCACTACCAGCAATATGGGTCCAAAGGCTGCCAGCTTTAGTTTTCTTCTACTCCAGGACAGAAGCATGAGCACAGCTGTCAAAAGGCAAATAGCAATATATGCATAATTAAAAGGCAAGCTTATGTGTATATCCGTATAGCTGGCTCCAAATGCAATTCCTCTTGCGGAATATAAAAGCTCAAACATTCTGACATAAAAGCCAAAAGCAAGAAGCAAAAAGAATATACTTCCCAGCAAGGTAAGCTGTCTAGATGCTGCTGATAAAATATTCTTATAAATATTTTCAGGCTTATGTATTGTGGTTACATTATCCTGGTTTTGATAGCCTGGTGCCCCTGTGGAAAAAATAGTTATCGCATTATACACAATATTTATGATGAACAGAATAAATACAAATCCCAGTAAAAAGCTATATAAATTGTTTAAGAACGGCAGCTCAAATATATAAAAAGATATGTCTTTGTTAAAAATAGGATCTGTAAGATTAAATGGTGTTTTGTTGATGTAAATCAAGAAGTCATACCAAATCTCAGAAACAAAAACCATAGAAAATATAAAGGCTACCGCCGCTGAAATCAGTCCAAATAACATATTTTTTGTTTTACGTGCCTTTACCGATATACCCAAACCGCTTTTCTTCTCAGAATGAGCATTTATGATTTTCATATAGGTAAATATAATGATAAACAGAATAATAAATGCTGGCACAAAAAACTGTATTTGTGTAATCAGCTTCTTAAAAAACACCTCTTGAAAATTTAGTTCAGAAAACCATTGATAATCAATTAAATAATTCGTCATGCTGGTAAAAAATACAACAACCAGCAATAAAACTATACCAAGTATAATCAAGCTCTTATTACGAAAGCTTAAGACTCTATTCAAATCAATCCCTCCAAATATTACTAATTTGTTATTCTTAAATTATACATATTTACGCTAAAATATTCAAATAGTCTGAGAATAGTAAAGGGCAGTAGCTGCACCGCCCTCTTAAAGAGGCATGAATGCTACTGCCCTTTAACTATTACTGAAAAATGTCACACAAAGTCTTTAAGTAGTTATACTCTCCTGCATCAAACTCCTTGGTTTTTATAGAAACCGACAGATACAAGACGGCATAAATTCTGCCTGCTTTTGTCATGGGTACTGTCATGATGCTCTGCCAATCCGGCATCCCTGTTACTGTGTCCAAGCCAGGATAGCTGTTCCAATCCACCTTATATTCTCCTGTCTTGCTGTTGATGCACCCTGCTACAATTTCTTCATTGTAGTATTCCTCATCCACCAATGTGCTTATGAACTTCTTTCTCACAAGCTTACTCTTGATCTC
>JAQSYD010000039.1 GCA_029256325.1 Clostridia bacterium | reverse complement strand
GCAAAAAATGGCAAGAGTAAAAAGAGCGGTAAATGCACATAAAAAGCGTAGAAAAATAATGAAGCTTGCTAAGGGCTACTTTGGAGCAAGAAGCAAGAAGTATAGAGCAGCGAATGAAACTGTTATAAGAGCATTAAGATTCGCTTACATCGGCAGAAAGCTAAGAAAAAGAGATTTCAGAAAGCTTTGGATCGCTAGAATAAACGCAGCTGCAAGAGCTAACAATATCTCTTACAGCAGACTAATAAACGGCTTAAAGAAATCAGGTATCGAAATCAACAGAAAAATGCTTTCAGAAATGGCTATCAATGATGCAGCAGGCTTTACAATGCTTGTTGAAACAGCTAAGAAGCAATTGAATGCATAAATAAAGCTTAAAATAGACCCTTAGGGTCTATTTTTTTAGCTAATTCTTAGAAAAATTGTATAAATGACTACTATAAATCAGGTAAAATGAGGATAATACATAATATGGAGACCTTTTTACATTATTGATTCGATTTTGACGAAATTATATATCACGACATAAATATAGATGTTTTATTAATAAGTGAATCAGTGATATAATAATTATCTGTATGGGAAGAATTGCTAAAATGCAAGCACAATACTGAGGTGAGAATTATTTATAAAATAAACGAAATAAGAAAGAAGTTTAATATATCTCCTACCCAGACGGTGGTATCTAGCTTTGCAATTATAATTTTTATTGGAGCTATCATATTAAACCTGCCAATTTCAAGTAGGTCGGGGGAAAGTATAGGCTTTGTAAACGCTTTATTTACTGCTACTTCTGCTGTATGTGTTACAGGGCTGGTAGTTGTAGATACCGGTACATATTGGGCACCCCTTGGGCAAACTGTAATCATGCTGTTGATTCAAATAGGCGGACTTGGGATTATGACATTTTCTACCATGCTGGCTTTGTTAATCGGAAGAAAAATAACCCTAAAGGAAAGGCTGTTGATCCAGGAGTCTTTTAATCAATTTGAACTGGAGGGTATGGTTCGCTTAACAAAAAGAATCATTATTGCAACCTTTACCATTGAATTTATTGGTGCAATCATATATGCATTGGTATTTATTCCGCAGTTTGGTTGGATTAAAGGCGCTTATATGGGTGTATTTCACTCGATCACTTCCTTCTGTAATGCAGGTTTTGATCTTATGGGACCTTATACCGGACCATTTAGCAGTTTCACAGGCTATGTGAATAATCCGATTATTAATATAAATGCAATGCTGCTAATCGTAGTAGGCGGCTTGGGCTTCTCTGTCTGGATTGATATATATGATGCTATCAAGGAAAAAAGCATAAATGAACTTTCGCTGCATTCGAAGGTAGTGCTAACTATGACAATAGGATTGATACTATTCGGTGCAATATTTATTTTTATCATGGAGATAAACAATCCTGAAACCATAAGGGATTTGCCTTTTTCGGGTAAGGTAATGGCTTCTTTCTTTCACTCAATAACACCGAGAACGGCAGGTTTTAATACCCTTGATATAAATGCTTTGACTATGCCAACCATGTTTTTGACAATCATATTTATGTTTATAGGCGGTTCGCCGGGCTCAACAGCCGGAGGTATAAAGACGGGTACTGCAGGTATTTTGTTTTTTACAGTAATATCAGTTATTAAAGGTAGAGAAAGTACTGAAATGTATAGCAGAAGATTGCCTAAATATCTGGTTTACAGAGCGATATCCGTTGCTTTGATATCATTTTTATTAGTGGTTCTTGCAACGATGGCATTATCTATAGCAGAAGCACCCTTTAGCAAACCTGATTTTGGAACATTACTTTTTGAGGCGACCTCAGCTTTTGGTACAGTGGGATTAACGAAAAATTACACTACAAATTTGACACAATCAGGGCGAATTGTAGTATTATTGTGTATGTTTGCAGGACGAGTAGGTCCATTGTCCTTGATATTGGCACTAGCTCGCAGTGCAAATAAGAATAAAGGTCATATTAAATATCCTGAAGATAGGATTATGGTAGGGTAGGAGGAGAAGGTATGAAACAATTTATTGTTATAGGAATCGGGAGATTTGGCAGCGCATTAGCTCAGAGACTTTACAACTTGGGACATGAGGTACTGGCTATTGATACAAATGAAGAGGAAATTCAGAAGATATCAGATAAGGTTACACATGCAGTTACAGCAGATGCTTCTGATGAAAGCGTACTCAAATCCTTAGGTGTAAGAAACTTCGACGTAGCAATTGTTGCGATTGGATCTGATATACAGTCCAGTATCATTACTACGCTGATGTTAAAGGATATGGGCGTTAAATATGTTGTTGCAAAGGCTCAAAACGATCTGCACGCAAAGGTGCTTTACAAAATTGGAGCTGATCGCGTAGTTTTCCCTGAAAGAGATATGGGAGAGCGTGTTGCACATAACTTGATCGCTACAAATATACTTGAATTTATAGAGCTTTCACCGGAATATAGTATTATTGAGTTTACTGTTCCGCAAAATTGGATCGGAAAAAATCTGCGTGATTTAAATCTTCGTGTAAAGTATGGGGTTAACGTAGTGGCTTTAAAAAGCATCAATAATGACAAAATAAATGCAGCCCCTATGGCAGATAATGAAATTAAGGATGATACAGTCCTGGTTGTCATAGGCAGTAACGAAGATCTGAAAAGACTAGAGAAGAAAGCGGATCTATAATGAAAGAAATAATTGCCAGCAGCCAAAATAAGCATATTAAACATGTAAGATCACTGCATGCAAAGAAACATAGGGATCATTTAGGTCAATATATTATTGAAGGTTATAAGCTGATAGAAGAGGCTCTGGATTATAATAAATGCTTTAATTTATTGCTGCTCAGTGAGTCAGCTTTAAAAAGTTCAGAAAGCACTGTGTTAATGAATCGATGTGCAGAGGCGAACATACCAGTATATTTAGTGGAAGAGAAGCTTTTTCTGGAAGTGAGTGAGATGGATACACCACAGGGCGTATTAGCGGTGTTGCACAAACAGGAACAGGAGCTTCCAGGTGTCATTGATAGCGATTGCTTTCATATTGTAATACTGGATGAAGTAAGAGACCCTGGCAATGTTGGAACCATTATAAGAACTGCAGACGCCTGTGGAATAAATGCGGTGGTACTTTCATCTGGCTGTGTTGATTTATACAATAGCAAGACCCTCAGAGCTACAATGGGTTCTATATTTCATATACCTGTTATTACGGATGTAGATATCATTGAACTTATTGGAAGATTAAAAACTATGGGTGCTGACGTATTAGGTGCAGACCCCCATAGTAATATCAGTTGTATAGATGCAGAACTGCACCAGCGAACCGCAATCGTTATAGGGAATGAAGCGAAGGGGCTTAGGGAAGAAGTAAAAAAAGCAACGACTCAAAACATTACCATACCGATGCCGGGCAAGGCGGAATCCCTAAATGCAGGAATAGCAGCTGCTATACTGATGTATGAATTTGCAGTACGAAAATGAGATAAATCGCACTAAAGCTTTTACATCAAAATTTATAAGGACTTTATACGATTTATGAATAGCGGTTAACATTTCGTGCTATTTGAATAATGTAAAATGTTTAGCACGAAATGTATAGATAAATCGATAAAGAGCAAGTGCTTCATAAGCCTTGCTCTTTATCGATTTTATGCAGGTGATAACATGATTAAGCTTCAAAATATATATCGGAAAATTCAATATGGATTTTTTCGATATTGCCGTTTTTGTAGTCTATTGAAGTATCCTCCATTGAACTATTTACATTGTCTAAAACCTTGACTGGAAGTGATATGATAAACTCGCTTCCTTCTCCATAGATGCTATTCACCTTAACAGTGCCCTCGTGCATTTCAACAAAAGATTTAACAAGGGATAAGCCTATTCCGCTGCCTTCGTGGTTCCGTTTCAAAGATTTGTCTATCTGTCTGAAGCGTTCAAATATTCTGTTGCAGTTCTCATCAGGAATGCCAATTCCATTGTCTCTAACTATGATAAGAATCTGAGCCCCTTTATCCAGAATTTGAACTTGAAGCTTTCCATTTACTTTGGAAAACTTTATTGCGTTGGAAAGAAGATTCAACATGATTCTTTCGATTTTATCAGGATCGCAGGCGATTACTTTTGAGCTTAATTCTGAATCGAAATTAAGTGCAATACTCTTGCTTTTGACATAATCAGAAACAGAAAATGTAATCTGCTTGATTAAGCTTACGATATCATGATTCTGCAAATGAATCGTGTAAAATCCGGCATCTATTTTAGTTGCATCGATTAAGTTGTTAATTAAGCGGATCAGCCTAAGACAATTCTGTCTCATTGTTTTATTATATTTATGAATAAGATCGCCGGTAAGCTGCTCATTTCTCACTCTAAATTCAATGAGCTGTATAGAGTTTAAGATGATATTGATGGGAGTTCTCAGCTCATGTGAAATATTTGCGAAGAAATCTGTTTTTAGTCGATCATATTCAAGGGTTTCATTTGCTTGTTTAATTTTAGTGATATCCTGGTATTGAGAGGTAAAATATAACGGATTGCCATCGCTGCCTTTGATTAAAGATGCATTGAGCAATATCCATATTAAATGCCCATCTTTATGTACGTATCTCTTTTCCATATGATAAGAATTTATTTTTCCTTCTAAAGCGTCCTTAAAATAGTGTAGATTTCCATTGAGGTCCTCGGGGTAAGTTAATTCCAAGAAGGACATATTTAGCAATTCACTTTCGGAATATCCCAACATGTCGCATAAAGCGTGGTTCACCTTAAGCAAATTACCATCAATAGAGGTGATGGATAAGCCTATAGAAGCATTTTCAAAAGCTCGGCTAAAGTGCAATTCACTTTCTCTCAGTGTTTTTTCAATATTGCTGTTTTCAGTAATATCATTCCATGTTACAGCGACACTATTTCTTACTTTTACAGCTCTAAAATCATATACTTTATATAATTGTTGATCCTTCGTTTTATCATAATAGGATGCAATGTATTTAACAAGGGGTTCGCCGGTTTCAATAACCTTACAGAATTCATTGAAGAGTCCGTAATCCCACGTGATGGGATAGTTTCCCAGAAGCATTTTCCCAATTTGTTCTTCTTTTTTCAAATGGGTGTGCTTACATGCTTCAAAGTTCACATATTCTATAAGAAAATCTTCAATCTCATCAAATTCGTTTTTAATAGCAGTATAAATGCCAAAGCATTCTGGCATGTTGTCAACTGCAGCTTTAAATATTTCTTCTGTCCCATGAAGGCTATACTCATAATCAATGTGATTTAGCATAATATCCCCTCGTTCTTTATCATTTTATCAGGAACTATTCTGAATTTTTAGAATAGTGTTCAAGTTACATTATATCAAAATTCTAAAATTTTACAATTAGATTCATGATTAATTTTATTTTACAGTTACATTTCGCAGGAGATATTTCAAAAGTATAAGAAGATATTAATTTTTATTTATAGAGATAAGGATTATTTTTCCTATAAAAGCAGGAAAAGTAATTTATACATAGAATTAATTAGCAAAATAAGTAAAAATAGGTGATAAAATGATTTTTAAAGTAAAATCTTGTGCGTTATATGGAATTAATGGTTACCAAGTAGATGTGGAAATAGATTTGTCAAATGGTTTGCCGGGGTTTGATGTTGTGGGATTGCCTGACACAGCGGTAAAAGAATCCAGAGAACGTGTTAGAGCTGCTATTAAAAACTCAGAATATCAATTCCCGCAAAAAAGAATCACAGTAAATCTTGCGCCTGCGGATATTAAGAAAGAAGGTTCCATTTTTGACCTGGCTATATGTGCAGGGATTTTACAGGCTACAGGAGATATAAACTGCGAAAGCTTAGTGGACTATGCTTTCTTAGGAGAACTTTCCTTAGACGGCACTGTAAAGGGTATAAAGGGTATTTTGCCTATGTGCATCGAAATGAAAAAATGCGGTATAAGAAAAATAGTAGTTTCACTGGAAAATGCGGATGAAGCAGCATTGATTAATGATATTGAGGTATATGGTGTAAGCACCATCAAAGAAATGGCGGACTATTTAAATGGAAGCAGTAAACTAAGCAAGCATTTTGTAGATATCGAGCAATATTTTAGCAATGAGGACTTTTGCGATACCGATTTTCTAGATGTGAAAGGCCAGGACACAGCGAAGAGAGCCATGGAAATTGCTGCCGCAGGTGGGCACAATGTGCTTATGGTTGGTCCGCCCGGTTCAGGCAAGACCATGCTGGCTCGTAGATTGCCCTCTATTTTGCCAAATATGAGCTTTGAGGAAAGCTTGGAGGTCACAAAGATATATAGTGTATCCGGTCTGCTAAAGGATAGAAATACCTTGATTACAAAAAGGCCCTTTAGAGCACCGCACCATACCATGTCAGCAGCGGCACTTATCGGTGGAGGAAGAATACCTCATCCCGGGGAAGTTTCCTTAGCACATTATGGCGTATTGTTTTTAGATGAAATGCCGGAGTTTCCCAAGCATGTATTAGAAGTTCTGCGTCAGCCCTTAGAGGATGAGAGCGTAACTATTTCGAGAGTAAACGGTTCAATTACTTATCCGGCAAAATTTATTATGATAAGCTCTGTAAACCCCTGTCCCTGTGGATATTTTGGAGATGAGTCCAATCGTTGCACCTGCTCGCCAATGCAAATAAAGAACTATATGGGCAAGATCTCAGGTCCTTTGATGGACAGAATTGACTTACATATTGAAGTAGCGCCCATTAAATTTAATGACATCACTGATAATTTGAAGAGAGAAGGCTCAAAACAGATCAAGGAAAGGGTGAATAATGCAAGAAGAACGCAAATAGAAAGATATAAAATGGAGGGCATATATTTTAATTCTCAGCTAAAACCTAAACATATCAATACTTACTGTAGTATAGGAAGCAGAGAAAAACAGCTATTAAAGCAGGCATTTGAAAAGTATAATTTAAGCGCTAGAGCTTACAATAGAATATTAAAGGTGGCCAGGACTATTGCAGATTTGGAGAATGCCGAAGATATTAATGTAAGTCATATAGCAGAGGCATTACAGCATAGATGCCTGGATAGGAAGTATACGATATAAAGTGCGCTGAATAGAACAAGGAAAAAATTGCTGAAAAATAATTTATGTTGACGTAAAAATTAAGGCAAGCCTCAACGAAGATTATATTAGGGTCGTAAAAGATCAAATAATGTTTTTTTTCGGGGAGTGAAATAAATGAATTCAGCAGCACAAGTAAAAAGATGTAAAAAATGCGGTGTACACTTTATATATACAAAGAACTCGAAGCTACCCGCTGACATTCAATATTGTCATGACTGCAGAGGAGAAAAGTTTACAGGTACAGCGGTGCTTTTGGCAAGAGTAATTGAAAAGATGATGAGAGAATAGAGTGAGCTCAAGGATTTGCTATTACATAGAATGATTCATTTGAAGAGCGTTACCTTTTTAGTATTTTGGAACCATTTAACGCTGAGTTTTGTGGTTCTTTTAATTTGGCAAAAAATAAATTCTTAAAATTCTGAACTTATCATCCGAATTTGGCAAATTTGTGTATATTAAGTGATTAAAATTAATAAAATCAGAATAGGAGCTTGACTATGAAAGATCTAAAATACTGGGTGTGGCTGTCCAGCCTGCCGGGAATAGGGGCTAGGAAATTTTATGATTTAATCAATTTTTTTCAAACTGCAGAAAATGTTTTTAACAGTAGTTATGAAGAATTAAAGCACAGCCAAATTGTTAAGGAAGAAGTTGTCAACGTTATTGTAAATAACCGAAGTCTTGAAAAAATTGATAAATATTTAAAAAAAGTAAAAGATAATAGTATAAAAATAGTTTTATCCAATCAAGAAGAATACCCTGTAAATCTAAAGACGATATATGATCCACCTCCGGTTTTATACTGCTTAGGAGAATTTAAGCAAGATGACAAAGAAGCAATCGCAATTGTTGGCGCCAGAAAGGCAACTGATTATGGGCTGAAAACAGCTGAAAGCCTAGCAGAGCAGCTTGTACAGAACGGGTTAACTATAGTAAGCGGCATGGCATTGGGAATAGATGCTGCTGCCCACAGGGGAGCCATAAAAGGCGGTGGAAGGACGATTGCAGTATTTGCTTGTGGTGTTACCAATCCTCATCCAAGAAGTAATATAAATTTATATAGAGAAATTCTAAAAAATGGTGCAGTAGTCTCGGAATACCCCTTGGGAATGAACCCTTATCCGGGAAATTTTCCTGCACGGAACAGAATCATCAGTGGTTTGTCCTTGGGAACCCTAGTCGTTGAAGCAAATATAAAGAGCGGTTCGTTAATTACTGCAGATTTTTCTTTGGAGCAAGGCAGGGATGTTTATGCAGTACCGGGCAATATCAATTCTCCAAGCAGCATGGGTACAAACAATCTTATCAAAAATGGAGCAAAGCTGGTTGACTGCGTTGAAGATATCCTGTGTGAGCTTCCAAGCAGCTGCTTGATTAAGGCAGCCAACAAAATACATATCCATTTGGAGGACAACGAAGCACTTATTGCGGCAGCTCTATTGGAAAATGGTAAGACCGTTGATCAAATTGCAGCCGAAACAGGATTAGGTATAAATCCAGTATTGTTGGCTTTTATTACAGGCATCTGTTATAATATGTGTTGAATTTTTAAAATGAGGTGAAGAATTTGAAAACAGCTTTAGTAATTGTAGAATCACCTGCAAAAGTTAAAACAATTAAGAAGTTTCTCAGTTCTGGATACAAGGTTGAGGCATCTATGGGACATATTAGAGATTTGCCAAAAAGCCAAATTGGTATTGATATAAACAACAATTTCGAACCGAAGTACATCACAATCAGAGGAAAAGGGCCTATTTCAGATAAACTGAAAAAAGAAGCAAAAAGCGTAGATAAAGTTTTTCTGGCAACTGACCCTGATCGTGAAGGAGAAGCAATATCCTGGCACTTAGCAGCTTTGCTGGGAATAGACACTTCCAAGGCATGTCGCATTGAGTTTAATGAAATAACAAAAACAGCAGTAACCAATGCTTTGAAAAATCCAAGAAAGCTAAATATGAATGTCATAGATGCGCAGCAAGCCAGAAGAATATTAGATCGCTTGGTAGGCTATAAAATTAGTCCTTTGCTTTGGAAAAAGGTAAAAAAGGGTCTTAGTGCAGGTAGAGTTCAGTCCGTTGCAGTAAGGCTTATTTGTGACAGAGAAAATGAAATCAATGCCTTTGTGCCAAAGGAATACTGGAGTCTGATTGCCAAGCTGATAGAGCCAAACAGTAAAAAGAATTTTGATGGGAAGTTTTACGGCACAGCCGGTGAAAAGCTGGAAATAAATGATGAACATAGCATGAAGCAGCTGCTTTCCAAACTTGATGGAGCAGAATATGTTGTAGGGAAGATTAAAAAGGGAGAAAAGAAGCGAAATGCACCTTGGCCATTCACAACCAGCAGTCTGCAGCAGGATGCTTATAAAAAGCTGGGCTATACGACTAAGAAAACAATGATGCTGGCACAACAATTGTATGAAGGTGTGGATATTAAAGGCGAAGGTACAGTCGGTCTAGTAACTTACATCAGAACTGACTCTGTAAGAATATCCGATGATGCAAAAAAGGAAGCATCACAATATATAGAAGAAAGGTTCGGCAAGGAGTATATCAATAGTGAAGTAAGACAGCAGAAATCCAACAAAAAGGTGCAGGATGCCCATGAAGCTATTAGACCTACTTCTGTATATAGAGAGCCTGATTCAATTAAGGACTCCTTAGAAAAAGACCAATACAAGCTATATAAGCTGATATGGGAAAGGTTCGCTGCAAGTCAGATGCAGGCAGCTTTATATGACACTGTTACAGCAGACATCAATGCAGCAGATTATGTATTTAAAGCCTCTGGCAGTATACTTAGATTTGATGGATTCTTACATATATATATGGATAGCAAGAGCGACAAGGAGGAAAAAAGTGAATTTGATGATGTAGCCTTGCCTGAATTGACAGAAGGGCAGATTTTAAAGCTAAAGAAGCTTGAGGATAAACAGCACTTCACAGAGCCGCCTTTGCGCTTTACAGAAGCAACTTTGGTAAAGGTATTGGAAGAAAAGGGGATAGGAAGACCTAGTACTTATGCGCCGATTATTTCAACGATTCTTGCCAGAGGTTATATTGTGAGGGATAAAAAATTTCTGATACCAACTGAGCTTGGAGAGAAGGTAACGGATCTTTTAAGAGAATACTTTTCTAATATCGTCAATGTTGAATTTACTGCAAGCATGGAGAAGCTTCTAGATGATGTGGAAGAGGGAGAAAAGAACTGGGTAGATATCATCCGAGACTTCTACTTACCCTTTGAATTAGTGCTTCAAAAGGCAGAAGAGGAAATTGGGAAAATCAAGATAGAGGATGAAGTCAGCGATGTTATATGTGAACATTGTGGCAGAAACATGGTCTTCAAGCAGGGAAAATTCGGAAAGTTTTTAGCTTGCCCCGGCTTTCCTGAATGCAGAAATATTAAGCCTATATTAGAGTATACCGGCATTAAATGTCCTAAATGTGAAGGAGAATTGGTGCAAAGGAGATCCAAAAGGGGTAAGAAATTCTTCGGCTGCAGTCGATATCCTGAATGCAACTTTGTTTCTTGGGATGAACCTGTCAAGGAAACTTGCCCTGAATGCGGCAGTAATCTATCGAAGAAGCCTGGTAAATCAGGTATCGTATATAAATGCTTGAATGAACAATGCAGCTATCAAAAGATAACAGATAAGTAGGTGGAAATTTGAAGGATTATGTAGTAGTAATTGGAGCAGGATTGGCGGGAAGCGAGGCGGCATGGCAGTTGGCTCAGCGTGGAGTTAAGGTTAAGCTTTACGAAATGAGACCCATAAACTCTACACCTGCGCATCATACAGATAACTTTGCAGAGCTTGTTTGCAGCAACTCCTTACGGTCAAATCAATTAGAAAATGCGGTAGGACTGCTAAAAGAAGAAATGAGAAGGCTTAACTCACTCATCATGGAATGTGCAGATAATCATGCAGTTCCAGCGGGGGGGGCATTGGCAGTAGACAGAGAAAAGTTTTCAGAGGAAGTAACAGAAAAAATTAAAAATCACCCTAATATTGAGATCATTCATGAAGAATTGGTTGACATACCACGGGATGAGTATGTTATTATAGCTTCTGGACCTTTAACTTCTGATAAGCTATCTGAAAGCATCATGAAAATGACAGAGAATGATTACTTTTATTTCTACGACGCAGCGGCTCCCATAGTGGCATATGATAGTATTGACATGAGCAAGGCCTTTAAAGCATCGCGTTATGATAAGGGTGAAAGTGATTACATCAACTGTCCCATGAATGAGGAAGAATATAATAATTTTTATAAAGAGCTAATCGCAGCTGAGGTTGTTCCTTTGAAAAGATTTGAAAAGGAAATAATATTTGAGGGTTGTATGCCCGTTGAAACCATGGCTGCCAGAGGTCCAATGACATTGCTGTTCGGTCCCTTGAAGCCTGTAGGACTTACAGACCCAAGAAGCGGGCAACAGTTTCATGCAGTTGTGCAGCTTCGTATGGATAATAAAGAGGGAACTTTATATAATATTGTAGGTTTTCAGACGCACCTTAAATGGGGAGAGCAGAAAAGAGTTTTCAGCATGATACCAGGGCTGGAAAATGCTGAGTTTGTTCGATACGGTGTAATGCATAGAAATACATATATTAACTCTCCTAAGCTTTTAAGCTTAACAATGCAAATGAGGCAGTATCCCAATATTATGTTTGCGGGGCAGATAACCGGTGTCGAGGGGTATATTGAATCCGCCTCCTCGGGAATGGTTGCAGGGATAAACATGAGTAGAATCCTTGCCGGTTTGCAGCCTTTAGCCTTCCCAAAAACAACAGCCCACGGAGCGTTGTGTCATTATATCAATGATGATACAAATAAAAACTTCCAACCGATGAATGTTAATTTTGGAATATTTCCTGAATTAGGTGTGAGAATAAGAAATAAGGCAGAAAGATATGGCAAGTATGCCGAGAGAGCCTTAAATGACTTGGATACATTTGTTAAATCTTTTTAACATTATTGCATGAGCTGAATAGGTATGATATATTATAGTTGATATTTGTTGAACTATTATGAAAATTCAACCAATAATTAACAATCAAACACTAGTGGAGGACGTTATGTTACATGCAACAACGATTGTAGCTGTAAGAAAAGGCAACAAAAGCGCCATTGCCGGAGACGGACAGGTGACGATGAGCCAAAGCACAATTATGAAGTCAACAGCCAAAAAAATTCGAAGACTCTATAACGGAAACGTTATCGTAGGTTTTGCCGGTTCTGTTGCTGATGCTTTTACTCTATCCGAGAGATTTGAAGAAAAGCTGGAGCAGTATGGCGGCAACCTGAAAAGATCTGCTGTAGAACTGGCTAAAGATTGGAGAAAAGATAAAGTACTTAGGAATTTAGAGGCCATGCTGATTGCGGTAGACAAGGATGAGCTTCTTGTAATATCAGGTACAGGAGAAATCATAGAGCCTGATGATGGCGTTATAGCAATTGGATCAGGCGGCAATTATGCACTATCTGCTGCCAAAGCTCTATATTACAATACTGATTTAGAAGCAAGAGAAATAGCGGTTAAGTCTTTAGAAATAGCTGCATCAATCTGTGTGTTTACGAACAATAACATCACAGTTGAAGAGATTTAGGAGGTCAGTATGAGTGAGTTTACGCCAAAGCAAATAGTGCAGGAATTGGATAAATATATTATCGGTCAAGAAAAAGCAAAGAAATCTGTAGCTGTGGCATTGAGAAGCAGATATAGGAGAAATCTACTTGATGAGGAAATGAAAAATGAGATTACTCCTAAAAATATACTTATGATAGGTCCTACCGGTGTAGGTAAAACAGAGATTGCCCGCAGGCTTGCCAAGCTAGTCTATGCACCTTTTATTAAGGTAGAGGCTACGAAGTTTACTGAAGTAGGCTACGTCGGAAGAGATGTAGAATCTATTATTAGAGACTTGGTAGAAACTTCTGTAAGAATGGTCAAGTCAGAGAAAATGCAGGAAGTAAACGAGAATGCCCACCAATTGGCGATAGAGAGAATGGCGGAAATATTAGTGCCGGCACCGCAAAAACAGAACTCTCATAAAAATCCTTTTGAAATGTTGTTTTCTTATCAAAACAAAGATGAAGACAATGAGGAAGAAACAGAGGATAAGGATGAAAATATAGATACCAACAGGTATTATATAAAACAAAAGCTGGAAAATGGCGATTTAAATGAACAGACTGTTGAAATTGAAGTAGAAGACAGCAGCAATGGCTCTGTAGAATTGCTGGCAGGCTTTGGGATGGATCAGACCGGTATTA
The DNA here is from genome assembly GCA_029256325.1 of Clostridia bacterium. Lineage (GTDB taxonomy): Bacteria > Bacillota > Clostridia > Lutisporales > Lutisporaceae > GWB2-37-7. The sequence continues at coordinate 14,998 of JAQSYD010000039.1, read as the reverse complement.
ACATGCAAGATATGCTAGGTGGCATATTCCCTAAAAAAACAAAGAAAAGAAAACTTTCAGTGAAAGAAGCAATAAAGATTATTACGGCACAGGAAGCTCAAAAGCTGATTGATATGGATAGTGTGACAGAAGAAGCGATAAAAAGAGCTGAGGAGAGAGGCATTATCTTTATTGATGAAATTGATAAAATTGCTGGAAAGAGCTATTCCAATGGTCCTGATGTATCAAGAGAAGGTGTGCAAAGAGACATTCTGCCCATCGTTGAAGGCAGCACTGTCATGACAAAATATGGACCGGTTAAAACGGATTATATGCTGTTTATAGCAGCTGGAGCTTTCCACATTGCGAAGGTGTCTGATTTAATACCTGAGCTGCAGGGAAGATTTCCGGTTAGAGTTGAGTTAAGCAGCTTGACAAAGGCAAACTTTATTGAAATTCTTACGAAGCCAAATAATGCTTTGGTTAAGCAATATAAGGCACTTCTTAATACAGAGGGCCTGGAGATAGAATTTGAAGAGGATGCTATTGATGAAATTGCAGAAATTGCAGTATTTATGAATGAACATATGGAAAACATAGGAGCAAGAAGACTTTATACTGTTATGGAAAATCTTTTTGAAGAGATATCCTTTGAAGCGCCAGAACTTAACAAAGGCAAGCTGGCAATTGACAAGCAATATGTAAAAAATACATTGCATGATAACGTTAAGCAAAAGGATTTCAATCAATATATTATATAAAAATATTAGGAAAAAATTAAAGGAGGAACATATGAGCTCTACATTAATAGAAAAAATGAGAAAAGTAAATAAGGTACTGCAGTCATTAGGAACTCAGCACGTATCTTTTACAGAATTATGCAAGGCATTAAGTGAAGTAATAGGAGCAAACGTTTATACACTAAGCCGTAAAGGAAGAATTTTGGGTTATGCATTGGGTGGATCAGCAGAATGTGATTTCTTAAAGAATGAAATTATAGCAGATCAAAAATTCCCGGAGGATTATAATAATAATCTATTGTCCATAGTTGAAACACAAGAGAATCAAATCAGCGAAGATAATATTTGCGTATTATCAAACAAGGAAAAGTGCAGTATGGGCACCAACTATTCTACCGTTGTTCCGATATTCGGCAGTGGTGAAAGATTAGGAACGTTGATATTAGGCAAGTACAATGAAGCCTTTACAGAGGCTGATTTAGTATTAGCGGAATATGGTGCTACAGTGATAGGTTTAGAAATATTGAGATCAAAACAAGAACAGATTGAAGAAGAGGCACGTAAAAAAGCGGTTGTGCAAATGGCTATCGGTACGCTGTCTTATTCCGAGCTGGAAGCTGTTGAACATATATTCAAAGAGCTTGAAGGCACCGAAGGCTTGTTAATAGCCAGCAAAATTGCCGATAAGGTTGGTATTACCAGATCAGTAATTGTAAATGCTTTAAGAAAGTTCGAGAGTGCAGGCGTGATAGAATCCAGATCCTTGGGAATGAAGGGTACTCACATTAAGATATTAAATGATAAATTAATGGATGAATTGAAAAAACTTAGATAAGTTTAAGAGGCCAGACACTAAAATTTGTGTCTGGCTTTTTTTATGTCATGATGCGTAGATGCTGTTGTAAGGAATCTTTGTCAACAGGTGTAAGATTTAGAGCATCGATTTTGCATAAATATGAGTCTGAAGTCCTATGTATACCGTGACTTATGCATAAGTATAAGACCAAAGTCCTATTTATGTAATTTTAATGTTAATTTACGAAGTATTATTTCAAAAATAATCAGTATTTAAAAGGAAAAACTATATTCTTGTCGAATATAAAGATTTTGAATAAAAATATATAGTTATTTGTTGAAATTTAGACAATTGGGGGTAGGAAAATGCTGAACAAAATTGAAGGTAAAACCGCGGTTTTAGAAAAAGCTTTAGATGCTGCTTGGATGAGAAACGAAGTAATATCTAATAACATCGCTAATGTGAATACTCCCGGCTTTAAAAAATCTTTTGTTAGTTTTGAAGATCAAATGGCTAGTGCTGTATCAATGTTTCAAATAGGCAGCACGCAAAAGGATTCGAAGTTTCTCCCAATCGGCAATGACATCAGAAGCATACCGGCACCGGAAGTCATGCAAATGTCATTTACCTCTGTAAGAAAAGATGGAAATAATGTTGATGTAGATGTGGAAATGGCAGAACTTGCCAAAAACACAATTAAATACAATGCATTGATCAGTCAGATCAGCAGGCAATTTAACTCCATAAAGACAGCTATCAATGAGGGGAGGAGATAATTTATGGGTTTCTTAAATTCAATAAACGTAAGTGCATCCGGTTTAACAGCTGAAAAGCTCAGGATGGATGTAATTTCAAAAAATATCGCCAATGCAAATACTACAAGAACGGCAAATGGCACTCCCTATAGAAGGCAGGTTGTCGTATTCGAGGGTGCAAACGGCAATGTTCCCTTTAGCCAATATTTGAGCGATGCCAGCAAAAGCATGATAGGCGGTGGAGTAAAGGTAAAAAGTATAGCAGAAGACCAAACTCCCTTAAAGCTAGTATATGAACCGGGACATCCCGATGCGGACGAAAACGGTTATGTAAAAATGCCAAACGTGGATATCATGACGGAAATGGTGAATATGATTACTGCGAGCAGAGCATATGAAGCCAATGTAACAGCGTTAAATACAACGAAGAGCATAGCCATGAAAGCCTTGGAAATTGGCAGATAAAAAATGAAAGCACTAATCAAAGCTACATAGGAGGAAAATTATGAAAATTGATTTGCCCGTTCAAAGTTTACAAAACAACATGCAAAAGAGTATAGGTGGCAGTGAAAGCAGTAGTAAGGGTGTATCCTTCGGAGAGTTTCTAAACAGTGCGATAAAACAAGTTGATGGCTTGCAAAAGGAATCTGAGAAGCTGAATGAAGCTTTAGCCATGGGACTTACGGATAATCTGCATCAGGTTATGATTGCTTCTGAAAAGGCAAGTATTGCCATGCAATTTACAATGCAGGTAAGAAATAAAATTATGGACGCATATCAAGAAATTATGCGTATGCCTATTTAATAAAATTAAAGGAATTCATATATTTATTTTTCAAAAGTATTTTATAAAGGCTGCTTTAAGACATCTATAAGTCGACTTAAGGCCTTTATTCATATGAAAGAGGTGATTAAGTGGGAGATCTTTTTAATAAAATGAAAAGCGGTTTCAATGAAATGTGGGGCGGACTTGAAAAAGGCCATAGGATAAGAATAATGATTGCCGGCGCACTATCGATCCTGCTTATTGCCAGTGTAGTTTACTTTACAAGCCGCACAGAGTTTGAACCCTTATATTATGATTTGAGTCAGACAAGTGCCGGACAGGTAAATGAAAAGCTGAAGGAGCTAGGCGTTAAGACTAAGGTGGAAGGTACTACTGTATATGTACCGGAAGGCAAGGCTAGTGAGCTTCGCATACAGCTGGCTGCAGACGGCATTATCAATGATGAGGGTGTTATACCGGAGTCTACAACATCCTCCATGTTTGAAACCACTGCAGATAAAACACAACGATACTTAAGTGAAAAAGAAAATGATATAGAACGAGGCCTAAAAGCATTAAAGGGTGTGGAATGGGCTAGTGTAGAGCTTTATATTCCGGAGGACATAAGCATATTGGAAGAAACGATAACAGATTCTACTGCAGGAATTATCATTAAGATGAAAAATGGTGCAGAGCCTTTAGATAGCAAGCAAGTGAGTGGAATCGTAAAGTATGTTGCACGCAGCGTAAAGGGACTTAAGCCTGAGAATATAGAAATTATTGATGAGTCAGGCAGAGCCTTGGTTGAGCAGCAGGATGGTCCTAACAGCACGGTGGGTTCAAATCTGGACATGACGGATAGCGTTAAGGCAAAGCTTGAAAGTTCAATCAAGAAATTCTTACAAAAGGTTTTTGGACCCAATAATGTTGAAGTTACTGCAGCTGTTAAACTGAATTTTAACAGCGAATCCATAAATAGTACAGAGTTTATAGCTCCCGACGCAGAAAAAAATGCAGGTATTGTCAGGAACATGCAGGATATCACGAAGGAATGGGTGGATGCAGGCAGCGGTGGAGTACCGGGTACTGATTCAAATTCGGATATTACACAGTATGTAGAGACTGATACATCAAAGGCTCAATACAATGAAGCCAGCACAGTCGTAAATTACGAAATAAATGAGATTAACAAGCAAATTGTGTTGGAGCAAGGCAATATTGATTCTCTTACAATTGCAGTTATTATCAATAAGGATAGTCTCAAGGAAGATGTTCTTGCAAATGTAGATGAGCTTCAGCAAGACGTGAAGGAATTGGTGAAGCATGCTACCCAAGGCTTCAATACACAAGCCTTAGCTATAGACGACAATATAAGTATTAAGGTGATGAATTTTGATACCAGTCAGAAGGAAGCGATCGCAGAACAAATCAAAGAAGAGCAGGCGCAGCAAAGAAAAGAAAGCTATGTGATGATTGGTACAGCCTTGGCAGCTATGTTGATTCTTGGAGGTGCACTGTTTGTACTTTTAAGAAGAAGAAATGCTACAGATATGAATGCAGCATTGGATAGCGGGACGTATATGTCAGCCGGTCAAACCGAAGGGATGTCTTTGCAGGAAATTGAGTTTGAAGATAAAAATGAATTGAAAAAGAAATTAGAAAAATTTGTAGGGCAAAAACCGGAGCAGGTTGCTCAATTATTAAAGACTTGGTTAAGCGAGGATTAGGAGTGATTTACAATGTCTAGAGTAGGAAAAAGCGGACTTAATGGCCGCCAAAAAGCAGCTATACTCCTTATAACCCTAGGGCCAGAAAAATCAGCCCAAATCTTTAAGCATTTAAAAGAAGAAGATATAGAGCAATTGACTTTGGAAATTGCAAATATGAGAACGGTATCACCAGAGGAGAAGGAGTCTATTTTAAACGAGTTTTATCAAGTATGCCTGGCTCAGGAATATATATCTGAGGGCGGTATCGCATACGCAAAGGAAATTTTAGAGAGGGCTCTTGGCGGGCAAAAGGCGCTTGATGTAATCAATAAGCTTACTGCATCCTTGCAGGTAAGACCTTTTGATTTTGTTCGAAAAGCGGATCCAAGCCAGATCTTGAACTTTATTCAAGGGGAGCATCCTCAGACCATCGCACTTATACTTGCATATTTGAAGCCTCAGCAGGCTGCGACCATCGTATCTGCACTGCCACAAGACAAACAGGCAGATGTAGCTAGAAGAATTGCAATTATGGATAGAACCTCACCGGATATTATAAAGGAAATTGAGCGAGTTCTTGAACGGAAGCTATCTTCTATGGTTACACAGGACTACACAATGGCAGGTGGTTTGACTGCGATTGTAGATATATTGAACTCGGTAGACAGAGGAACAGAGAAATATATTATGGAATCTCTTGAAGTCCAAGACACTGATTTGGCTGAACAAATCAGAAAGAGAATGTTCATATTCGACGATATTATTACCTTGGACAGCCGATCCATACAAAGAGTTATCAGGGAAGTGGAAAACGGAGATTGGGCACTTGCGCTTAAGAGTGCAAATGAAGATGTACAGAAGGCTGTATTCTCTAACATGTCCAAGCGTTTGGCTGAAATGATTAAGGAAGATATGGATTATATGGGTCCTGTAAGATTAAGAGACGTAGAGGAAGCACAGCAAAAGATTGTAAATGTAATCAGAAAGCTGGAAGATGCAGGAGAAATCGTAATTTCCAGAGGTGGAGGAGATGAAATAATTGTCTAGGATATTTAAATCCAATTATGTGAAAATTGGAACTCCTAAACATATAAAGTCAAATGCACCTGAAATAAAAAAGCTTGAGCAGCCAAAGCCTGTAGAAGGATCACTAAAAGAAGATTTGGAAGAGGAAGCGAATAGTATTGTTGATGATGCAAAGGAAATGTATCTGAGAATCATTGAAGAAGCAAATTTAGAGGCTCATAAGATACTTGAAATTGCACAGCATGAAAGAGAATCGATATATGCTCATGCAACAGAGCAAGGCTATTCGGATGGGCATGGTGCAGGCTTTTCAGAGGGATTAAATCAAGCGGAAGCTATTATACAAAAGGCTGCAGAGATTAAGTTGCAGCTTGATGAAAAAAGGCTGGAGATGTATCGAGAAGCCGAAAATGAGATAATGGAAATGGTTTTGGATATTGCTAGAAAAGTCATAGGAGAAGAACTTACACAAAACCCTGATATCATGCTATCTTTAATCAAACAAGCTTTAGACAAATGTGCTTATAAAGATAAATTGGCTATCAGAGTATCCGAACTCGATTATTCCTATGTGAATGATAATAAAGATAGAATCATTATGCTGACGCAAGGCATAAATGAACTTGAAATAATTTGCGACAAGGCATTGCAAAAGGGCAGTTGTATAGTAGAAACTCCCGGGGGAGAAGTAAACTCCGGATTAACTGTGCAGATCAATGAAATAGAAAAAGCTTTTGAATATCTATTGAGAAATGAGTGATATTTTGATTAATTATGCGAAGTATAAAAATATGATATCAACTCATGACTTTGTGAAATATTCCGGTAGAGTTTCACAGGTTGTAGGCTTGACCATCGAATCCATTGGTCCTGCTGTCAACTTAGGTGAAATTTGTCACATCTACCCCTTAAAAAACCACACACCAATCGTAGCAGAGGTGGTTGGCTTCAAAAACAATATTGTCAGCCTGATGCCATTAGGTGATATGAATGGTATTGGTCCGGGCAGCAGAGTGGAAGCTACAGGAAAATCACTTATGGTCAAGGTGGACAATAGCTTGTTGGGTAGAATATTAGACGGAATGGGGAACCCCATAGACGATAAAAAGCGAATAGACAGCAAACATTACTATCCTGTTGAGAATACCCCTCCTAATCCTTTAACCAGAAAAATGATAGATGAAGTATTGCCCTTGGGAATTAAATGCATAGATGGGCTGCTCACAATTGGTAAAGGACAAAGAGTGGGTATTTTTGCTGGTAGTGGTGTTGGAAAAAGTACGCTAATGGGCATGATCGCAAGAAATACAAAAGCTGATGTGAACGTTATCGCACTAATTGGAGAACGGGGAAGAGAAGTCAGAGAGTTTATAGAAAATGATTTACAGGAAGAGGGCTTGGCGAGATCCGTTGTTATTGTAGCTACTTCAGACCAACCGGCTTTAGTACGCTTAAAAGCTGCAAAACTGGCAACCTCTATCGCAGAGTTTTTTAGAGACCAAGGGTTGGATGTAATGCTTTTATTGGACTCCTTAACCAGGTTTGCCATGGCGCAGAGAGAGGTTGGTTTGGCAGTGGGAGAGCCACCTGTAACGCGGGGGTATACGCCTTCTGTTTTTGCAATCATGCCAAAGCTATTGGAGCGGGCTGGTACCTCTGATGTGGGATCTATCACAGGAATGTATACGGTACTGGTTGATGGAGATGACATGAATGAACCTGTAGCAGATACGGTAAGAGGTATACTGGATGGCCATATCGTATTGTCGAGAAGTCTTGCCAACAAGAATCACTATCCTGCAGTAGATGTATTGGCCAGTATAAGCAGAGTCATGCCCAATATTATAGATGAGGAACAAAAGCTAAATTCAAATAATATTAAGAACTTAATGGCTGTTTACAAAGAGGCAGAAGATTTGATCAACATTGGAGCTTACACGAAAGGAAGCAATAGAAATATTGATAAAGCCATGGAGAAGATTGAAAATATCAATCATTTCCTGCAACAGCAAACTCATGAAAAGATAGGGTTTGACGAAGTTCTGGCTGCTATGAAAAATATTATTGTATAAGGAGAATGCTTATGGCTGGATACAAATTCAAGCTTCAAAATATACTGAAGCTGAGAGAAAATGTAGAAAAAGATAAAAAAAATGAATTTGGTGCCGCTACACAAAGATTCGACAAAGAAAAGCTAAAGTTAGAGCAGTTAAATGCCGAAATGTATTATATGTGCGAAGAAATTGAAAAATCTGTTTGCAATGGAATATCAGTCAATGAACTGCGGTTGCAGCAGCGATTTAAAGATTACTATAAATACAGCATTTCCAACCAGATCATACGAAAAAATATGGCAGAAGAGCATCTAGTTAACTGCAAGCATATGCTGATTGAAGCTGTCCAGGATAGAAAAATCATGGAAAAGCTAAAAGAAATGGATTACGGCAAGTATATGTATACTGAACAAAAAAACGAAGAAAAGCTTGTAGATGATTTGGTGTCCTTTAAACAGAGCAATAAGTAACGGGAGGAAAGGTCAATGCAGCAAGCACAAAACAAAAACCTAAAAAAGCCTGGCAACAAAGAAGCTGCAGAAGAAGGCAAAAAGAAAAAAAGAAGCACAGTTAGTTTAATAATCATTATTTTACTACTTACAGTTATTATTGCTTTTGGAGCAATATTCTTATTTGACTTTGCAGGACTTAGAAATGATGTAGCAAAATCCATGGAGAGTATTCCTATTATAGGCAAGCTTATGCAGCCGATGTTGGAAAACAAATCGCCAGAAGAGATAGAGAGAGAAAGTTTTGAACTAGAGAAAAAGGACTTGGATATCAGAGAGCAGCAGCTTAATGAGAAAATCAAGGAACTTGAAAAAAGAGAAAAAGAGCTGTTGGTCAAGGAACAGGAAGTAACTGCAGCCTTAGCTGATTTAACAGGTAAAACAAGTCAATTAGATGAGAAAATCAGTGCCATCCAAGAAAAGGTTGCGTATTTAGAGAAAATTGAAACCTCCAAAGCAGTACAAATATTATTAAGCATGGAGACCAAAGAAAGCGTAGTACAAATACTGCGTAACATGAAAAAGGATAAGGCGTCTCAAATACTGGCTGCAATGGATCCATTACAGGCTGCTCAGCTGCTGGAGGATATATCCTCACAGCCGGCTATTGATATAACAACTGAACAGCAATAGCAACTAAAAATTTTATAAGGAGGTGAAGTGATGCAAAATGCAATGGACATCATGGCTATGGTTCAGAAGACCGGTATAGTCAAACCAAAATTTGATGTTCCTAGCAAAACTTTGGGCAGTGACAAAGCAAGCTTTAGAAACGAATTAAGCCAAGCTAAAAAAGATGCTGTTAAAGATAGCAGATATAGCGTAAAAGCGGCAGATGCCAATCCCCAAAGAACAACTGAAAAGAATGTAGAAAAATTTGCTAAGGTAATGTCTAACAATGGTATCAAAGCAGATGTTAAAGAAAAACCATCCGTTGAAGAATTGGAGCAAACAGATGCTGCAGCAACAAAAGAAAATTTGGAAGTGACTGATGCACAACAGGTAGAACAGCTTGAAGAGACAACTGTGACAGAAGAGCCAGTACAGACAGTACTAGAAATGCTTCAGCAGCTCATTCAAATGATGCAAGGTCAAAAAACGGAGGGGGCTTCAAACCAACAGCTCAGCAAAGTAGAAACAGAGCTGCAGGCCATAATAGTGAAGCTTGAGCAGGTATTGGATATGCCTACAACCAGTCAATCTGGAGAACTGCAACAGCTTTTAAGTACTTTGAAAAATGATTTGTCAGAACTGATAAAACAGCTTGAGGTGATCCCTGAATACAAATTGGAGGATGAGCAGGCTGAGCAATTCATCAACCAACTGACCGATAAGCTAAACCAAGCTAAAACGCAAATGCATCAAGTACTTCGACAACCGGAAAAAACGGAAGTTTACATGGAAGCTTCACAACTGCAAGCAGCACAAGCTGTAAAGGTGGAATATAAAGAAGTGATAGACAACAATACAGCTAAGCCAGTGGAAGCAACAACAGAAAATCATCAGGTACATGGGTCAAATGCCGACAAAGCTGCGGATAATAAGAGTGAAAGCGATGGTCATAGAGAAGAGGATCGTGCTTACAAAGCCAATACAAGCAGCGAAACAAAGCAAACTGTTGCTGCGGACAAGCCTAATCAGATGGATTTGAATGAAATTGTTACTCCACAAGATGAAAAGCCGAACTTTCAGCTGAACATCAAGCAGGCAAATGCAAATCTTCAAAAGGAAAGTATGGTCAAATTCAATAAATCTGATATTTTGAGCCAAGTAATCAAAAAAGCTGACGTAATTGTGCAGGGCAGTCATCAGGAAATGATTATGAAGCTGGAGCCTGAAAGTTTAGGCAAGTTAAACCTAAAGCTTGTAGTAGAAAATGGTTTGGTAACAGCAAAGTTTATAGCAGAAAGCCAACAAGTGAAGGAAGTGCTTGAATCAAGCTTTAACCAACTGAAGGATGCACTTCAGGAGAAGGGTATAGCTGTTCAAGGGTTAAGTGTTTCAGTAAATCAACAAGGTGCAGAATTCAGTTCCGGACAAGGCTTTGAGCAATGGAAAAAAAGTATAAAGCTTACCAATAAGTCATCAGGTGATTACATACAGCTTGAGGATGAAACAAGCAGCAATATGAACCCATACAGCTACCATGAAGGCAAGGTAGACTTTAGAGCATAGGAGGCAATACGATGGGAGTAGGCGCAGTAGGTGCAGCGTCAATGCAGCAGCAAACAAAAGTATACAGTGATGGTTTGAATAAGGATGCTTTTTTAAATCTTTTAGTAACTCAGTTAAGAAATCAAAATCCTTTAGAGCCAATGGAAAATACAGAATTTATCTCGCAAATGGCACAGTTTTCAGCTTTGGAGCAAGCACAAAACACCAATAAAACCATAAAGGCAGACTCTGCTTACGGTATGGTGGGTAAGCTGGTGAAATCCACATATGTTGATGATGAAACCGATGAAACAAAGCAAGTTGTTGGCGAAGTGACAATGGCAAGGGTTGAAGGTGACAAAATCTATTTAAAAGTTGGGGATACCGAGGTTCTTTATGAGGATATTACTGAAGTTACAGATTTAATCAGTCCCTATGAACAAATGCAGACCATCAACCAAAATTTCAGAATGTCTTCCGCATTCAGCCTGATAGGCAAGGAAGTAAAAGCTAAAGTGGCTAAGGATAAAGACAGCAAGGAGTTTGAAGAGATTTCTGGTGCGGTTACTGGTGTAAGAATGGAAAATGGCAGTATATATGCACAAATTGGCGAAGAAGAAGTTCTTATAGAAACGATATACCAAGTGAATTAATAATGAATTGAGGTGAGGCAATGAGCGGTATTTATAATAATAGACCTATTGTACCGGTTATAAAGCCTAATTTAACCCCAAATACGAATCAAAGGCAGAATGTAACACCAAGTCAAAGCTTTGACTCTATACTTCAACAACAAATCAATCAGCAAACAGAAGTGAAATTTTCAAAGCATGCATTGGATAGACTGCAGGCAAGAGGTATTAAGCTAACCAAAGAAGATATCAGTAAAATTAATGATGCAGTGAACAAAGCAGCAGAGAAGGGTGTTAAGGAAGCGTTGATTATCATGGGCAACACGGCTTTGGTAACCAGTATCAAAAACAAAACGGTTATCACCGCAGTAACAGAAGATAATCTAAAGAGCAATGTTTTCACCAATATAGATGGTGCAGTAATTATTTAAGCCGGACCTTATGAAGGAGGCTTAACCTTTCGGACTGATAGAAGAAAGGATCAAAAAACTTTAGGAGGTCGTATTAATTATGATGAGATCAATGTACTCCGGTGTTTCCGGATTGAGAGCACATCAGCTTAAGATGGATATAATAGGTAACAATATAGCCAATGTAAACACTGTAGGCTTTAAGGGACAAAGGGTAACCTTCCAGGAAGTATACAGCCAGACTATAAAAGGTGCCAGCTCGCCACAGGAAGGCAAAGGCGGCACAAATGCGCACCAAGTAGGATTAGGTATTTCCTTATCCTCCATAGATACCTTCCACATTCGTGGTGCGGTACAAAGAACGGACAATATCACAGACTTAGCAGTAAACGGTGATGGCTTCTTTATGATATCTGATTCATCAGATTATTTAAGCAGGAGCTATACAAGAGCTGGTAATTTTTCTCTAGACGATGACGGCAATCTGGTTGCTTCCAATGGATATAAAGTGCTTGGATATATGGTAGATCAAAATACCGGAGTTTTAAAGAGCAGCCTGGAAGGCATCAAGATTTCAAAGGCTACTGCAGATGATGCAAAAGCAACAAGCTACTCCACCTTCGAAGGTAATTTGGATAATGCTATAGCAAGAGCGACAACAATGCCTACTACACCGTTTACAGCGCAGAATCTTACTGCCACACCAGCAGTGCCAAAGGATACGCTGAATCTTGGCGACAACAAGTATTGGGAGACTACCTACCAGTATACAGACGGCTTAGGGGGTCAGCATAATCTGAAATATACTTTTGTAAGAGGACTTGATGGAGCTGGTGTACCAATAGCAGGGGCAGCTGGCGACACACAATGGGCAGTATTTATTCAAGACTTAGATACAGGTAGATTCTTTAACGACAGCGGTGATTCTGATGCTCCTGTAACTACAATTGGAGCAGCTGCAATTCCAATAAAGTTTGGAGCAGATGGAAAAATTGATTCTACAAGCTTAAAGGGAATTAAATTGGAGATTCAAGGTAAGAATGGTTCAGATAAATTTAATGTAGATGTAGATTTCTCTCAGCTAACGCAGTTCGCCAGCGACTCAAATGCATCCATAACAAAAAGCGACGGGTATGCACAGGGCTTCCTGGACACCTTCTCCATTGGACAAACAGGAGAAGTCAATGCCGTATTTACAAATGGTCAGAACAAGGTCATAGGAAGAATTGCTTTAGCAGTATTTAAAAATCCGGCTGGCTTGGAAAAAACTGCAGAGAACATGTATCAATTAACTCCTAACTCAGGGGATGCAATCGTCGGTTTACCGGGTGACGGCAGTATGGGTTCTTTAAATCCGGGTACCTTGGAAATGTCCAACGTTGATATTTCAAGAGAGTTTACAGAAATGATCAGCACACAAAGAGGCTTCCAAGCAAACTCAAGAATCATAACAGCTTCTGACGAAATGCTGCAAGAACTGGTTAACCTGAAAAGATAAAATTTAATTTAGTCCCTGAGCAAAGCGCTCAGGGACTATCTAAAGGAAGTGCTATTTGATGATAAAGGTGACAAATATCAACGGCATTAGCTACTACTTGAACTGTGACCTGATAGAGATTATGGAATCAATCCCAGATACGCTGATTACACTTCGGGATGGCAAAAAACATTATGTTAGGGAAACACCTGAAGAAGTAGTAGAGAAAATAATTGAGTATAAAAAGAGGATTTTTGTCGATTTACCTCTAATTAATAAAGGATAAATTGAAGCGAGGTGCTTTTAATTGGACATAGCGTCATTTGTCGGCCTAGCCGGCGGTATAGGAGTAATGGCTCTAACAATTATGTTAAGTGGAAATTTGGCAGGATATATAGATATTCCATCTATTGTTTGTACCTTTGGTGGAACAACTTCTATGGTTATTTTTGCTTATCCATTTAGCAAAATCGGGGAAGCTTTCGGATCATTGAAACATGTATTCTTTTATAAAGCCTTAGAAGCAGAATCAATCATAAAAGCGATTATTGATTTAGCCAATGTTGCAAGAAAAGAAGGCTTACTTGCGCTGGAAGAAGCTGCGCAGCAGCTGCAAGACAGCTTCCTGCAAAAAGGAATATTACTCATTGTAGATGGTACCGATCCTGAATTGGTGAGAAACATCCTAGAAACGGAATTGTCGTTTATAGAAGACAGACACAAAGGGAATCAAGCTGTATTCGAGTTTATGGCGACTATGGGGCCGGGCTTTGGTATGTTAGGTACTCTAATAGGACTTATAAACATGCTGGCGAACTTATCTGACCCATCAACTTTAGGTCCAAACATGGCAGTTGCGATTATAACAACTCTATATGGATCCATTATAGCAAACGTATTCTGTAATCCCGTTGTAAATAAGTTGAAGCTTAGAAGTTCAGAAGAAATTCTAATGAAGGAAGTTATGCTGGAAGGCATGCTTTCCATTCAGGCAGGTGAAAATCCTAGAATAATAGAAGAAAAACTCAAAGCGTTTATGGCACCAAAGCTTCGTGCGAAGATTGGAGCAGAAAAGGAACAAAAAGAGGGTGAATAACAATGGCCAGAAAAAAACGGGAAGAAGTTAAAGCAGGAGCACCTGAATGGTTAGCTACCTATGGAGATATGATGACCTTGCTTCTAGTGTTTTTCGTTTTACTGTTCTCAATGTCCAGCGTGGACTCGCAACGTTATAAGGCTGTTGTTCAATCTTTATCCGGCTCTCTTGGTGTACTTGATTCCGGAACAACTGTTACTTTAGAACCATTGATTAACAATTTTCCAAGTGACAGTCCTACCGAAACTCCAACAGAAGCTGAAGAATTCAGTGATATGCAGGAAGAGCTGAAGGCTATTCTGGAGGAAAGCGATCTTAGCGGGCAAATTAAGCTGGAAATCAATGAAAGAGGATTGCTGATCCGATTTTTAGACAGTGTTTTGTTTGACTCAGGAAAAGCTGATTTAACGCCTCAAGCCATGGATATCATTGATAAGGTTTCGGGCACACTGAATGGAACAAGCAAGAAGATTATCGTAGAGGGGCATACGGACAACGTTCCTATAAGTACTTATAAATATCCTTCAAATTGGGAGCTTTCAACTACTAGAGCTGTGAATGTTGTAAAGTACATGATTGATCACAGCAGCATAGATCCAGTGAGACTTTCTGCCGCCGGTTATGCTGATCAGCATCCCATTAGTGATAATAATTCGGTAGATAGTCGAAAGAACAATAGAAGGGTTGATATGGTTATATTAAGATCAAATACAGAACAACAGAATTAGACCAATTAATGTTTTGGGAGGCTAGTCATGGAGAAAAAAAATATTGTATTAATAGGCATTATAATACTTTTACTTTTCGTCATATTATCAGGTATAATATTATATATATTTGTGCTGAATAAACCCGAAGAACCAACAATTAAAGAGATAACCATCGATAAAGATAT
>JAQSYD010000174.1 GCA_029256325.1 Clostridia bacterium | reverse complement strand
ATCTTCCTGATTTATCCCTTTTTCATTCCTTATTTCTTCTAAACGGTTTTTCAATTGTATCACCTCCAGGTAAAGCGTGCTTTACATGCATGAGCACGTTTTGTAAAGTTAACTTTACATCAATGATAACAAATAATTTCTATAATGTCAAGCTAACTTTACATCTATTTTGTAAAAAAATTTTAAGAGACTCTGTTTATAAATTAACTAATGAAACAATATTCAATTTATACCCATGAAGAACTAAGAAATATTTAATTAATAATGGACGTATTTTGAATTCTTATGGTATACTGAAGTGTGCAATAACAAATAAATCTATATTTGCCGGCATAATTATTATGCTGAATTTTGAATATATGTTTAATTTATAGAAGGTATAAGTTTATATTATAATACTAATTTATAAGGAGGTGTTCAAATGTATTTGAAGGAACAGACATATGTCTGTACGCTGGCTGAAACCGGAAACATTTCAAAGGCTGCTGACCAGCTTTTTATCACACAGCCTGCCCTTAGCACTTATATCAGCAACCTGGAGCAGAATTTAGGAGTACAGCTGTTTGCCAAGGTAAACAACAGATTTGTTCTGACATATATAGGAGAAAGGTATGTGGAGAAAGCAAAAGCTATGCTGAAGCTTCAGAATGAGTTCAATCTGGAACTAAGCCTGTTTGAAAAAGGTGTCAACGGTAGGATAAGAATTGGTGTTCAATCAAGAAGATCGCCCTTTATTGTTGCGGACATAATATGTTTTTTTAAACAGACACACCCTAATATTGAAATTGTTTTTGAGGAAGGGGATATTTCCTCATTGGAAAAAATGATAGAAGAAAACAAGCTGGATTTAATTATCTATACATGCCTTGAAAGAAAGTCTAACCTTGTGTACGAACGCATTAAAGAGGATAAGATTCTCGTTGCAATCAACAGCTTAAGCAGCTTAAGAAGCAGGACAAACTGGAATGAAACGGATAAGTATCCGTGGATAAACATAGAGGACATTAAGGATGAAACCCTTATACTTCCACACAAGGGTCAAAGTCTGAGGGATATATGCGAATTACTATTTAAAAGCGAAAAATTCAAACCTAAGAAAATCATTGAAATAAGAAACATAGAGACTATAATATCTATGGTTTCAAGAAACCTGGGAGTCGGCTTCAACAGGGAAAGCTACGCTGGCAATATGAGTCCTTCCAATGTGATGTACTTGAATATAAAGCAGGATAAAACTCCTTCAGAGCTGGTCATAGCTTATACAAAATTCAGCAGTCAGATACCCAATTTCATGCGTATTGTGGATTCAATCAAAATATTACTGCTAAATAAGTAAAAGTAATAACTGCTATAATATTGAAAACATTTACAAAAATTTTTTTCCATTATAGACTGTCGGTAGCTTAGCTAAAACATATAAAAAGGAGTTGTTATATTGGAAAAAATTAAAAAGAGCTTTAAGATGCCGGACTCATTGGTAATTGTTGCACTTGTCGTTATTTTTGCTGCAGCTATGACCTGGATTATACCGGCAGGTCAATATGCAAGAGTAGAAAATGCTCAAGGTATGAAAGTAATAGATCCCAATACTTTTGAATACGTTGAGAATTCACCTGTAAACCCCTTAAAAATACCGCAATTTGCCATTGAAGGCTACATTAAAACTGCAAATCTTATTTTCGTTATACTATTTTCTGGGGCTGCTTTTGATGTAATAACAACCTCAGGAGCATTGCAGTCATTAATAGCAATGTTTGCGAAAAAGTATTCAACTAAGGAGTCGGTTTTCATACCGGTACTTGCGCTGGTTTTTGCTTTGATATGCACCACTCAGGGTGTCAATACATTCATTGGATTTGCACCTATTATGGTAATGATTGCCAGAGGGTTTGGGTTTGACTCTATTGTGGGCGCAGGTATCATACTTCTCGGAGGTGCCGTAGGCTTTTCAACAGGAACGCTTAATGTAAGCACAACAATAGTTGCTCAGAAGATAGCTGAAGTACCGCTGTACTCGGGAATAGGATACAGGACAGTAAGCTTTGTGGTGTTCTTTGTCATAACCAATATATACCTGGTGAAATATGCAAAAAAAATAAGACTGAATCCTGAACTGAGCCCGATGTATGATTTGGACAAATTAGACAACAGCCAGGGCAACAAGGAAAGCTTTGATGAACCCATGACCACAAGGAAGTGGATGGTAATATTCACATTATTTGCTGTTTTAGGAGTTATTGTATACGGCGGAATCAAGCTTGAGTGGGATTTGGAAGAAACAGCAGCTGCATTTGTATGGATGGCAATTATCGCCGGAATAGCAGCAGGATATGGACCCAGCAAAATTGCAAAGTGTTTTGCAAACGGTTCTAAGAGGATGATTGGAGCTGCTTTGATAATCGGTCTTGCAAGGAGTGTATCAAGCGTGCTTACTGCAGGGGTGATAATGGATACGACAATACATGCCTTCGCACAGGCTTTGGGTTCTCTTCCAAAATATCTGCAGGGTCCATTCCTATATATAGCAAACATAATAATCAACATTTTCATCACTTCAGGAAGCGGCCAGGCGGCTGCTGTAATGCCAATATTTATTCCATTAGCTGACATGATTGGAATGACAAGGCAGACATCCATCCTTGCTTTCAACTTTGGTGACGGATTCTGCAATTATATTCTCCCTACATCAACGGCTCTCATGGGAATATTAGGTGCATCCAACATCCCTTACGACAGATGGATGAAGTTCATGTGGAAACTGTTCCTGATTTGGGTTGCAACAGGGAGCGTCTTGATGCTAGGAGCTCAGATTATTAATTTAGGTCCAATTTAAGGAGTTTACATGAAAGAAAAATTATTTGATAGCATAAATGCCCAAAAAGGAAAATTAATTGAAATAGCAGATTATATTTTTGATAATCCAGAATTATCTTTTAATGAGGTAAAGGCAAGCAAAGCTCTTGAGGATTATTTGGAAGAAGAAGGGTTTATGGTTGAAAGGGGACTGGGAAGCCTCAATACCGCTTTCAAGGCAGTATATGAAAACGGCAAAGGAGGTCCAAACATAGGACTCCTATGCGAATACGATGCCTTGCCTATGGGGCACGGGTGCGGCCATCACATGCAGGGGCCAGCAATATTAGGAGCTGCCGTTGCTGTTAAGAATTTATACAGCAAGAAACCTTTTAAGTTGACTGTATACGGTACTCCGGCCGAAGAAGGCGGAGGCGGTAAAATAATAATGCTTAAGGAAGGTTTCATTAAGGAGCTGGATGTTGCCCTAATGATGCATGGGGGACCATTAACACAGGTAGATGTAAAATCACTGGCTGCAGAAAGCATCAGGGTCACATTCCACGGAACCAGCTCACATGCAGCCTTAAGGCCGGAGCAAGGCAGAAGTGCACTGGATGCTTTGCTGCTGACATTCCATGCAGTGGAATTCTTAAGAGAACATGTGTCGGAAGATACCAGAATGCACTATACAGTACTGGATGCCGGAGGAGCTGCCAATGTGGTGCCGGAGACAGCTGTGGGTTCATTCAGCCTCAGATCCTACAGTTCAAAATATTTGGATGAAGTTAAAGAACGATTCAGCAAGATTGTTCAAGGCGCTGCCCTTATGACTGAAACAACTTATGAGCTTGTATCAGAAAAAAGGCTGGAAAGCAAAGTACCCTCATACATTCTTAATGATGTCATTATGAAAAATGCAGATATTATCAAGGCACCTTCAATAAAGCCTGCAAGAGAGAAGACCGGATCTACGGATTTTGGTAATGTTACTTATTTGCTGCCTGGAGCTGTTATAAGGATTTCTTTTGTTGATGAAAGTGCTTCATCCCATTCTCAGGAATTCCTGAACGATGGAAAGACAAGCAGAGGACATGATGCAATAATCAGTGCTTCAAAAATACTGGCTGCAACTGTATTTGATTTGATTGAAACAGAAAATTTAATAGATGAAATAAAAGAAGAGTTTAAAAAAACAAAATCCTTGCTGTAATCTGTTTAGCTTTGAGCGGCTATATTATTACTCGCTCCCACAATATATGTCCATGTAAATAAAATATTATTTTATTTATTTTTAAACTATGTTATAATAACAGCTGTATGTAATTATCGCAATTGTACTAATTTATATTATAAAATAGTACAAAGAAGCATATAAATAAGTATAAGCGCTAAATGTGGCTTAACATTAATTGTCGGGAGTGAGTATATGGTATCTAGAAAAAAATATATTCTTACGATTATCGTG
>JAQSYD010000173.1 GCA_029256325.1 Clostridia bacterium | reverse complement strand
GAATTGTGTTATAAGACGAAGGGAGAAACAATGAATCTTTTAAGCATAGAAAACATTTCGAAAAGCTACAGCGAAAAGCCGCTGTTGGAGAATATAAGTCTAGGCATAAATGAGGGAGACAAAATTGGCGTCATTGGTGTGAATGGTGTAGGTAAAAGTACATTATTAAAAATTATAGCTGGAGCTGAACAAGCGGATACAGGCAGACTTATTAAGGGGAATGACGTTACAATAGAATATCTTCCGCAAAATCCGTATTTTGATGCAGAAGCAACTGTGTTAGAACAAGTATTTAAAGGTGAGTCTGCACTTATGAAGCTTATCAGGGATTATGAGAAGGCCATACAAGACCCTCATACCCTTAGTGACAAACTAATAATCACAGATTTTGAAGCAAAAACAGGCACCTTGTCCGGGGGTCAACGCAAGAGAATTGCTTTGGCTTCTGCTTTAATAAGTCCCTCTGACTTATTAATACTTGATGAACCTACAAACCATCTAGATAACAGCACGATTGACTGGCTGGAAGAGTACTTAAACAAGAGAAAAGGCGCGCTGCTGATGATTACCCATGATAGATACTTTTTGGACAGAGTAGTGAATGAAATTATTGAACTGGATAGAGGCAGTCTGTATTTGTATAAAGGAAACTATAATGATTTTATTGAGAAGAAGCTGGAGCGCGATGAACGAGATGCTGCCATTGAGAAAAAAAGACAAGGGCTTCTGAAGAAGGAACTGGAATGGATTAAAAAGGGCGCTAAAGCTCGTACCACCAAACAAAAGGCTAGAATTGACCGCTTTGAAAAATTAAGTGAAAAGAATGTGGATATTGATGACAGCAAGCTGGAGATATCAGTTGCCAGCAGCAGATTGGGTAAAAAGGTCATAGAAATAGAGCATATAAGCAAGTCTTATGGTGAAAAGACTTTAATTGATGATTTTAGCTATATAGTTTTGCGAAATGATCGAGTTGGCATTATAGGACCCAATGGAAGCGGCAAATCTACGTTGATTAATATGATTGCAGGTAGATTACAGCCTGATTCAGGGGACTTGGATATTGGGGAAACAGTGAAAATAGGACTGTTTTCACAAGAGTCCTATCATATGGATGAAAGCCTGCGGGTAATTGAATATATCAAAGAAGGAGCAGAGCTTCTGACAACAGCAGAGGGAGAAAAAATAACTGCATCGCAGATGTTGGAGAAATTTCTGTTTGAACCCTCAGCGCAATGGACCCCCATATCAAAGCTTTCCGGTGGTGAAAAAAGAAGGCTGCACCTTCTAAGGGTATTGATGGAGGCGCCAAATGTACTGCTTCTGGATGAGCCTACAAACGATATAGATATTGAAACCCTTACAATATTGGAGGACTATATAGAGTATTTCCCTGGAGCAGTAATTGCAGTTTCTCACGATAGATACTTTTTGGACAAAATGGCAGATAAGATTTTCTCCTTTGAAGGCAATGGCAGAATTGTTCAATACACAGGCAATTACACGGATTTTAGGTTGAATGTATCAGAGCAGGAAAGAGAAATTCAAAATAAGGAAGGGAAGAAGGAAAGCAGAGAAGTCTCAGAAAGACCGAAGGAAAGAGCTTTAAAATTCACCTTCAAGGAACAGCGGGAATATGAACAGATTGATGCTGTCATTGCTGAGTTGGAAGAGAAAATACAAGAGGTTGAAGGCAAGATTGGAACAGCCGCTGCAGACTATGTGCTTTTACAGCAGTTGATGGCTGAAAAGGAAGAATTGGAAAATCAGCTGGAGCAGCAAATGGAACGATGGATCTATCTAAATGATTTGGCAGAAAAAATAGAAAAATCACGATAAGAAATCTCTCTTTCATTTTTAGAATGAAAGAGGGGTTTTCAACTTAAAGAACCATTTATATACCACTCTAACAAGATATATTACGATGCACATGCTGATGAAAGTATCATACCACGCCCAGTGAATATAGTTAAGTATTTGAGTGTATTTTTCTGCTAGGTATTCTAAAAAGGTAAAACTTGACATTATGCTTATGTAATATAAAACCTTTTTGGCAAGACCTTTTGCATGGGGATAATAAATATTAAAGTAAACACACATAAAAGGCAATGCGAAGTATTCAAAAGAAAAACTAGTGGCGTTGGCTTTAGCAAACAGTCTTACGGGATATTCTATCCATCCTAGCTCAACCACTATCAGACCCAGTATCCATGCAAACAGCTGTGCAATCAAAAAAATAACAGAGGCATCTCGACGCTTATTTTTTGGAATATACCAAATAGAGACAATACAAATAAGCCATACCATGCCGATAATAAGTCTTTCCTTGAGATACATTTGTCATATTCCTCCCCTGAGGTTTTTCTTAAAAAACCACTTTATATATAAGAAGCAAAGTAAGTACTGTAGTGAAAAGAGCCAATAGGTATTAAAAATATTCAAGTAGCTGCTTCCCTTTATAAACTCTGATAAATTCGTATATTTCCCTAAAAAATAAGCAACCCACGATGAAATGGATATGAATAGAATCCAATGTAGTATTTTATATATGACACTGATTTTATGGGGTGATAAAAAGATAAACCAAACAAAAATTATAGGGTAAAAAAAGAATTCAGTTGTAAAAACTACTTTTGTTGCCTTTGTAAACTCCCTTACAGGAAATATTACAGATCCTGTTTGTACCAAGACAATTGACGCAAACCATGTTGTTGCCTGAAATACCAAAAAAGACAGCAGTGCTTTTCTAGACTGATCCTTTGGTATATATAAAATTGTGGAAATTGATATAATAACCATGGCAATAAGAATAAATCTCTCTATGCTCATGTTTTTCACCTCAAAGCAAGTATAATGATACTATTATCTGAATGAAATTGTAGATTATGCAGCAGCATACTAAAAAGATGTCACAACTGTTTGAACCAGCCGTGACATCTTTTATATTATTTCTTACCCTTCCAGGAATCCTTTAGGGGAACTATTCTATTGATTACCAGCTTATCCGGTGTGGTATGTTTTTTATCTACACAGAAATATCCGTGTCTGATGAATTGATATTTGCTTTCAACAGGAGCATCTTTTAGAACTGGTTCTAACATGCAGCCCGTCAAAACAATTTTAGAGTTAGGATTCAGCTTTTCTTCCCAGGTTTTGGATTCATCCTTAAGTAGATCATCATCCAGCATTAGCTTGTCATAAAGATGAATTTCAGCTGGTATTGCATGGGCTGCTGATACCCAGTGAATCGTTCCTTTGACCTTGCGGCCCTCAAAGCCTGAACCGCTTTTGGTTGCTGGATCATAGGTGCAGTGCAGCTCAACGATTTCTCCTGCTTCATTTTTTATAACCTCTTCGCATTTGATGAAATATGCACCTTTAAGTCTGACTTCTACATTGGGAGCCAGCCTGTTATAACCTTTAACGGGCACCTCCATAAAATCATCCTGTTCTACATAAATGACTTTGCAAAAGGGCACTTCTCTGCTTCCCATTGCTTCATTTTCTGTATTATTAGCAATAGACAGCATCTCCACTTTATCCTCAGGGTAGTTGGTTATAACGACCTTAAGAGGCTTTAGCACAGCCATAGTAGAGAGGACCTTTGGCTTTAGATCTTCTCTTAAGCAATGTTCCAGCATGGAAATATCAACTGTGCTTTCAGCTTTTGCAACGCCGATTTCATCCATGAAGCTTTTAATGCTTTCCGGAGTAAAGCCTCTTCTCCTTAAACCTTGTATTGTTGCCATTCTAGGGTCATCCCAGCCCTCAACATATTTGCCAAAAACCAATTCTCTAAGATATCTCTTGCTGGTAATAACGCCGGTCAGATTAAGTCTACCAAACTCACGTTGTCTAGGAGGCTCAACAAAATCCAACTCATTAAGGACCCACTCATATAAAGGCCTATGGTTTCTAAATTCAATTGAGCATAGGGAGTGAGTAATACCCTCTATGGCATCCTGCAATGGGTGAGCGTAATCATACATGGGGTAAATGCACCATTTGTCCCCTGTTCTGTAATGGTGGGCATGCTGAATTCTATATATTGCAGGATCCCGCATATTCATATTAGGTGAGGACATATCTATTTTTGCCCTTAAAACCCTGGCACCCGTTGGAAATTCTCCGTTTTTCATTCGTTCAAATAAATCCAGATTTTCTTCTACAGTACGATTTCTATAGGGGCTATTTTTACCCGGCTCCGTCAAGGTACCGCGATATTCTCGCATTTCCTCTGCTGACAAATCATCTACATAGGCCTTGCCCTTTTTAATAAGCTGTACTGCATAATCAAAGATTTGGTCAGAATAGTCACAGCCGTAAAATATTCTATCTCCAGGGTCGTAGCCCATCCATTTCATATCCTCAATGATAGAATTTACATATTCAATATCCTCCTTTAGAGGGTTCGTGTCATCAAAACGCAGGTTAAACTTGCCATCATATTTTCTGGCTATGGTATGACTTATATTGATGGCATAAGTGCTGCCTATGTGAAGATAACCATTGGGCTCCGGCGGGAAACGTGTACAAATGCTTCTGGAGAATACACCCTCCTCAATATCCTTGCCAACCATCTTTTGAATAAAGTTGGAATCCATATTTTCAGCTATGTTTAAATCAATTTCACTCATATAAATAACCTCCT
>JAQSYD010000038.1 GCA_029256325.1 Clostridia bacterium | reverse complement strand
TTTAATAAATGCATCACAGGCTGCTTCAACGGAAGGAAACAATCCATCCCCCACAGCAGCAAGAATTGCAGCTCCATAGGCTGGTCCTTCATTGCTATTAAGCTTCACAACTCTTACATTCAATACATCTGCAATAATTTCGCACCAAAGCTTGCTTTTTGCTCCGCCGCCATTGATGCTGACAACTGGTATGTTGATGCCCATTGCCTTCATGATTTCAAAGGTATCTCTTAAAGAGAATGCAACACCTTCCAGCACTGCACGCGTAAGATGCTTTCTTTGATGTCTCATGTCCATTCCGATGAAGGTTCCTCTACAGCTTGGATCATTGTGTGGTGTTCTTTCACCCATTAAATAAGGCAAATAGAATACATAATCATCTATTGCAGCTTCTTTTGCCTCTTCTAGCAAACCATCAAAATCCTCTGATTTGTTCACTTCTTCAACCCACCATTTTAATGAAGCTGCTGCAGCGAGGGTAACACCCATTTGGTGATACTTCCCATTTGCATGGCAAAATGAATGTAAACTGTTCTTCTGATCAACAAAAAAGTTTTCTGTGGATGCAAATACGACGCCGGAAGTACCGAGGGATAAGGAGCAGGCTTCTGGTCTCACCACGCCGCCACCCACTGCTGCTACCGCTTGGTCTCCTCCACCTATAATTATTTTCACGTCCTCTTTTAAACCTAGTTCCGTTGCTACGTCGGACTTCAATAAACCGATTTGCTCATAGGATTCATATAGCTTTGGCAGTTGATTTTCTGAAATTCCCAATAACTCCAGCATGGGAATTGACCAAGCTCTTTTCTTAACATCCAGGTATAATGTGCCTGATGCATCAGACATATCTGTTGCAAAAACACCTGACATTTTATATGCCAAATAATCTTTTGGAAGCATGAGCTTACTTACCCTTGCAAAGTTTTCAGGCTCATTATTCTGAAGCCACAATACCTTAGGTGCCGTAAAGCCTGTAAGAGCTAAATTACCAGTCCACTCAGATATGTTTTCTTGTCCTACGCCCTCATTTAAATAAATACATTCCTTTTCCGTCCTTTGGTCATTCCAGAGAATCGCCGGCCTTATGACTTGATCATTCTTGTCAAGCACTACCATTCCATGCATTTGTCCGCTAAAGCTTATGGCTTTTACCTCATCTTTATTCATACCACTTAAGAGCTCTTTCAAACCCTTAAGGGTTTGCTGCCACCAGTCTTCCGGATTTTGCTCTGACCATAGGGGCTTAGGAAAATAGATGGCATATTCTCTACTGACAGATTTAACAACACTACCCTGTTCATCTATAGCAATGAGCTTGACCGAAGTTGTTCCTATATCTATACCTATAAAATACATAACTAACCTTCCTTCGCTTTATTTAATCTTTATAACTGCCTTTACAACATCTCTGGCATTATTCACTACGAAATCAAAGGCTTCTTTAGTATTCTCAAAATCAAATTCATGACTAACTATGTTCTTCACGTTGATTGCACCGCTGGCAATTGCATTAATCGCGACAGGATAAAGATTTCTGTAGCGGAATATTGTCTTCAATACGCCTTCCTTACCCATCAGCTTCATAAAATTAAACTCAACTTCATCCTTTGGTGTCATCCCTACAAGTACTATCGTTCCACCAATTCGAAGAACATCTACTGTCTGCTTTACAGTAACAACAGCTGCGGCAGTATCAACTACTACATGGGCACCCTTTCCTTCTGTGATGGTTTTAACAGTTTCTACCACATCTGCTTCCATGGGATTGATAACATGTGTAGCACCTAATTCCAATGCTTTTTTCAATCTGTTTTCTAAAACATCCACAATAATGATTTTAGATGCGCCTTTTGCTTTGCATGCCAGCAGGGTTACTAGTCCAATACATCCTGAACCATAGATTACAACAGTGTCGCCCAGCTTCACTTCGCCTATATCCGTTGCGTGGAGACCAACCGCCAGCGGTTCAACCAGTGCTCCCTCAACATTTGAAACATTTTCAGGCAGTTTAAAGCACATGTCTTCAGGATGCGCCACATAATTGGTAAATACACCGTGATATGGCGGTGTAGCAAAAAACTCTACATCAGGACAAAGGTTATAGCGTCCCTCCTTACAAAACTCACACTTGCCGCAAGTCTTGCCAGGCTCTAGCGCAACACGATCGCCTACTGCTAAATTCTTTACTGCGCTTCCTACTTCTACAACTTCACCGGCACACTCATGTCCTAATATGAAATCGCCCTCAACTACAAAATCACCAATTCTGCCGTGTTGGAAATAGTGTACATCGGAACCGCAAATTCCAACCGCCTCTACTTTAATAAGAACTTCATTTTCCTTTACAGAAGGCATTGGAACGTCCTTCCATATCATCTCGTTGGTTCCGTGCATAAAAATCGCTTTATTGTTCATTTTGATAACCCTCCATCAAAAATGTTATTTATTTATTATTCTAAAACTCAGGGAAGTTTGTTTTAAAATTCATTTGCAAATTACAGCTTCAAATTATATAAATTGAGGTACGCGAATTTATCATTCGCGTACCAATGCTTTACATATAAAATTGATGTCCTATTTTATTGCGCCAGCCTTCTTGTGCATTTCAATGTACTTTTCAACATTGTCTTTTGTAATCAATGGACAATCGATATCCATATTGATTTCTTTTTCAGCACCAGTTGCAAGCTTGTTAGCTGTATCTAGTATTGATGTTGCAAGATCATATGCACTTTGCAAGCTTGTAGAAGTCATTAAGCCTTGTTGAATCAATAGCGCTGCTTCTGCTGTTCCATCAACACCATAAGCAAGTATTCCTTTGTATTTTGGATTGTCTTTTATTACTTCTATTGCACCAGCCGCCATATTATCATTCATAGCGATGATTGCATCGATTTTGTCATTGGCTTGAACCCATGTTTCCATATAGTTCATAGCTTCATCTTTGTTCCAGTTCGCAATTTCTTCGCCAACGATTTTTACGTCAGGGCGCTTTTCAAAGAATTCTTTCTTCCAGCTTTCACGTCTTGCGTCAGCATGGAAGTTGCCTGGAGGGCCCATGCATTTGTTGTAATAACCTTGATACCTGCTGCAACCGCTTTTTCAACATATGGTCTTTGTGCTTCACCATTATTAGGTTGAACAATGATTACATCATATTTGTTTGTTATAGCGTTTTCAATTAAAGAGTTTTCAGTATCATCGGAAGCTTGACCATCAAATACATCTAACTTTATGTTGTCGTATTTAGCAGCTTCCTCGATTACTGCGTTTGCCATCCATGCTGCAAATGAGTCTGCTTGTGCTCTAGCAATGTATGCAACCTTGTAAACTGTCTTTTCCTCAGTTGGTGCAGGTGCTGGTGCTGCTGTGTCTGGTGCAGGCTGGCTGCAACCAGTAAACAATGCTGCCATTAGTGAAATGATAAGAGTGATTACTAAAATCTTTTTCAATTTACTTCCCCCTTAAATTTTTTGATTTATCTTAATAGATTGCTCTATTAAAGACTATTTGCTTTCAGCGTTTCCAAGCTTCTGCTTTGTTCTTTTTGTTTTTGCCCATATGTCGTAAATAACTGCAAGAGCTATGATTGCGCCACGGACAATTTGTTGAAGGTATGAATTAACACCAACTAGTACCATAATGTTATCCAGGAACCCAACGATAAAGGCACCGGCTAAAGTACCTGATGCTGTTCCAATTCCACCTGTAAAGCTTGTCCCCCCTATAACGGCTGCTGTAAGCGCTTTGAATTCATAACCTATGGCGCCGTTAGGCATTCCCCCGTTTATACGAGACATAAATAATATACCTGCAATACCAACGAATATACCGTTGATGATAAAAGCTCTCATTTTTATCTTATTGACATTTATACCAGAAGCATTTGCAGCTTCTTCATTGCCGCCAATCGCATATACAGATCTTCCAAAAACCGTATGCTTCAGTAAATACCATGTAATCACTAATAGGCCAATCATAAAGATGATAGGTGCCGGTATTCCTAAGATTCTGCCTTGCCCAAATACAACGTAGTCACCAATCTGATAGATATTCTGACCATTTGTATACATCAGAGCAGCGCCGCGGGCCATTGTCATCATTGCGAGCGTTGCTATAAATGGCGGTGCCTTAAACTTAGTCACCATTAATCCGTTTAACACGTTACACAATACACCTACTAAGATAGCGACGATAAAAGCTATCATCAATGATCCTGTCATTTTATAAGCTGATACGGATAGTACCCCTGCCAATGCTAGTACAGATGCTGATGATAAATCCAACATTCCTGAAATAATCAATATCGTTTGACCAAAAGCCAGTATGGTACCTACAGAAATTTGTGTAGAGATATTCAGTAAATTTTCTACAGAAACAAAATTCTCATTCGCCAGCCAGCTAACTAAGAAAAGTGCCAACAAGACCATGTAGATACTGTACTTACTTTTTAGGTTAGCCCACAATTTGCTTTTATTCACTGCGTTCATATTATTTTCTCCCCCTATTGAGTTTTCGTTGCAGTAGCATATGCCATGATTTTCTCTTGTGTGAACTCATCTCTAGTCAGCATACCTGTTATTTCACCTTTTGCCATAACATATATCCTGTCACACATCATGATCAGTTCAGGTAGTTCCGATGAGACCATGATAACCGCTTTTCCTTGCTTGGCCAGCATCGTCATCAGTTTATATATCTCATGCTTAGCCCCTACATCAATTCCTCGGGTCGGTTCATCCAATATTAGAATATCCGGATCAGTAACCATCCATTTGGATAAAATCACTTTTTGCTGATTGCCTCCGCTTAATGCCTCTATTGATGTTTCATAGGATGGTGTCTTTACATTCATTTTCTTACATAAATCTTCAACGGTCTGATTCTCTATATCTGCATGAAGTCTTCCGCCATATATAAACTTTTTCAAACTAGACAAAGAAACATTTTCTCTGACACTACGAACGGGAATGATTCCGAATCGTCTTCTATCTTCCGAGAGCATTACCATCTTTTTGTCTATGCTGTCACTAACGCTTTTTATATGAACTTTTTTATCCTTGATGATGACATCTCCTGATTGATACTCATCAAGTCCAAATAAGGCTCTCATTACCTCAGTTCTTCCCGCACCCATTAAACCTGCAAAGCCAACAATCTCGCCTTTGCGGACTTCAAAATTTACATTTTTAAACTTGCCCGCATTTGTTAAACCCTTAACCTGCAGTACCTGCTCTCCCAGTTCAATATCTTCCTTTTGGAAGATGCTCTCCACTTTTCTTCCAACCATTTGAGTAATGACTGTTTCCATGTCATAATTCTCTTTTGGTCTGGAATCCACAACACAGCCATCTCTAAATACTGTTATTTCATCTGCAATTCTAAATATCTCATCCATCTTATGAGATATATAAATAATACAAGTACCACGCTCTCTAAGCTCGTTGATCTTCTTAAATAGGACCTCAACTTCCTTCTGTGTAATGGCGGATGTAGGTTCATCCATGATGATGATGTCCGAATTATATGAAATTGCCTTTAAAATCTCCAGCATCTGTATATCTGACACCGTAAGATCCTTTAGCTTCGTTTCCGGTGCATAGTTAAGGTTTTCTTTTTCCAATAACGCCAAAGTACGTTTTCTGATTTCCTTCCAATCAACCTTGCCGTATCTGTCTCTAGGCCAATTTCCAACAAACAAGCTTTCTTCAATGGTCATTTCAGGCATATAATTAAGTTCTTGAAATATCATAGAAATCCCAAGGCTTCTTGCTTCGATCGGATTTTTAATGTCTACAACCTTCTCATCAATTAGAATTTGACCTGAATCTTGTTTGTATATGCCGTTGATCACCTTCATCAAGGTAGATTTCCCAGCACCGTTTTCGCCGCAAATGACATGTACCGTTCCTTTTCTAACAGCAAAATTGATCTTATCTAATGCTTTAACACCTGGAAAAAATTTTTCAACATTAGAGACTCTTAATTTTATATCCAGATTCATAGCTTATAGATTCTCCTTTATATGTTTTTTTGATTTGAATTTTACGTCTATCCTTATTACAATGATAATGAATATTAATCCTCAAATAAACGCTCTAGGTTATTCTCATTTAGTACAATTTTACTCAATAGAACAAATTTCGACTTTTAACAACGACCTTTTGTACTATATTATTGTTTTTGTGTACTAAATTAAGAATTTTTAAACAAAATATAAAGGAACCCCCGCTTACGAAGGTTCCTTTCATCTAATTTTTATTTTTTAAGTTCTTACTTTCCTTATATTCCATTACTGTCATTCCAGTTATCTTTTTAAAGACCTTGCTGAAATACTGTTGATTTGAATATCCTGCCTCTTCAAAAATTTCTTTAATCCTGCCATCCGACTCCACCAGCAGCCTCTTTGCCTTTTCTATTCTAAGCTTGTTGATGTAGAGCGACATGTTTTCTCCTGTAGCTTTTTTAAAGGCATTGCATAAGTAATTCTTTGATAGGTGCAGCTTCTGTGCTACATCCTCCAAGGATATTTTTTCATCATAATGTTGATCTATATAATGGAGCGCACGATTGATCAATAGCTTGGAATTGGTATATCTCATTTGCTGAATAACAATGATGACTTTGCTTGTAAAATCCATCAGTAAATACATGATGCCTCGCAGGTTCTCTGAAATTTCAATTTGCTGGTGATAATATTCATTATTGTTTATCTCCTGATTGTTTTCAATAAAAAGACCATAGCTGCTAAAAATATCTCCAATTAACTTAGCAGTAAATATTTTTACAATCATTGGGTTTACATTGCTTTGCTCAAAGTAGCAGCTCATTTCATGCAGCAGCTCCTTTGCCCTGTCAAGACTCTCTTGCCCGATTGCCTCAATGAACAGCTTATTATATTCCTTTTCCAGGTTAAACACCTTAGGTTCGCTGAAGCTGATACTATTCATATTTGTTATAAAGTAAGATGTTTCATATTTATAGAATAAAACCTGTGCCTTCTCAATAAAAGTCTTGTAAACGCCTAAGGTCTTCTGCATATCGTCAAAAACATCTGTATATACAACGTTCAGAGAACAATCAAAGTATTGTCTCACAGAGTTGATGGCATTACTAAAAATTCTTTTCAGCTCTGTCTCATTTAAGGTTTGCGATGATAAAAAGAATACATATCGCTTTGTTTGATGACTGTAAATGTAATCCACAGACCTTTCTGCATATAAATCCAACAGTATATTTCGTATGGCATGGTTCCTTTGCTTTATTTGATTGCGCTCAAGATGCATTTCATCAAGGGTATCATTGATCGCAATGCTTGCAAAAGCAAATTTCGTATTCACTAAGGGAAACTCTATGCCGGCGCAGCGTTCTGTCAGATTGGCATCAATTTGAAAGCTTGATTTTATCATATCCGTAAATATTGATCTTTTAATGTCATTTTTACTGGTCAGCACTTTATCTTTAATATCTTTATTTTTGTGATCAATATCCATCTTCTTCTTTAATGCTTGCATGGTTGCAACAAGGTCTTCATCTTCAATTTCTGATTTTAGGATATAATCATCTGCACCGACCTTCAAAGCTTTTCTGGCATAAGAAAACTCATCGTAGCATGTTAAAACTAATATTTTGGCATGATGATCTTCTTTTCTTACCTCTTCGACCAACCAAAGCCCATCTTTTTTTGGCATTTTGATATCTGTAATAATCACATCCGGCATATGCTTTTTATATTGCTCATAGCCTTGCTCGCCATTGGATGCTTCTGCAACAACCTTAAATCCGTTTGCTTCCCAGTCTATTGTTGTCTTAAGTCCTACGCGAACCAGTAATTCATCATCTACAATAAGAACTTTATACATAAAAGCACCTCAATCTTGTATATAAACAAATAAGTTACATTGGATTTATGGGCAGCTCTACAGTTACGATCGTACCGCTTCCCAGCTCTGTCTCGATCTTCAGTCCAAAATCATTGCCGCAATAGAGCTTGATTCTTTGATTGACATTGTTTAAACCTACCTTGCTAAATCTACTTTTGTCCGTAGAATTTATTAAGATATTCTTTAATACTTCAGCTTCGATGCCCGGTCCGTCATCATGAACTTCTATAAACAATTTATTGTCCTTCATATATGCTCTGATTTCGATATTTAATTCGTGCAGCTCATCTTCCATTCCATAAATAAAAGAGTTCTCAACAATAGGCTGCAAGATCAATTTAGGAACTGACAGATTCAAACAGCTGTCATCTATATGATAAACAATATTCACTGATTTGCTAAAGCGCAGCTTCTGAATCACGATATAATTCATCACATAGTCAATTTCTTCTTTTAGAGAAATCATGTCTCGTCCTAGATTCGTACTTATTCTAAGAAGCTTTACCAGAGCTGTAATTGCTTTGCTGACCCCTTGATTCCCCTGTATCTTGGCCATCCACTTAATGGTATTCAATGTATTGTAAAGAAAATGCGGATTGATTTGAGCATGAAGGGCTTCCATCTCAACTTCCTTCTTTTCCTGTTCTTCTCTCACTAATTTATCAATCAGATTCTGCATTTCAGCAATCATGTTGTTTAAGCTATCCCCTAGCTGTCCCACTTCGTCATTTGTTTTAACCTCAGTTCTTGCGGTTAAATCCCCTTGCTCAACCCTTTTAATCACACTCATCATTCTCATCATTGGTTCAGTGTACCTAAAGGAAAAAAACAATATATATAGAATAATGACCAGGCTATAGATAATACCTCCAAGGATAAAATACTTCTGTATTCGATTGATTTCGCTATATAAATAATCCGTAGAAATCGTTTTTATAATCTTCCAACCGTTGTTTTCTATAGTAGAATATATGGCAACTTTACCAATAGTCGTTTTATATTGAACATAGCTATGCCCATTGCGATCAGCCAATACCTCTTTTGCATAGGGTTCAAGCAGAATAGAACCGCCAATTTTGCTTTTGTCAGAATGACTAATAATTCTGCCTTCACCATCACATATAAAAACCTCTGAATTCTCGTTATCCAAAAGTCCTGAATAGGCTTGGTCTAAAATAACCTCTTCCAGATCCACGAATAAATATCCATAATCCTTTAGTGTGTTAAAATCTATAACCTTCCGGGCAAGTGT
The DNA here is from genome assembly GCA_029256325.1 of Clostridia bacterium. Lineage (GTDB taxonomy): Bacteria > Bacillota > Clostridia > Lutisporales > Lutisporaceae > GWB2-37-7. The sequence goes on along the minus strand of JAQSYD010000038.1, from coordinate 14,024 downwards.
AAAGTAATTCTTTCTGAATTTTCCTGAAAGTATCGCTATTTCTTCACTGCTTGTGGGCTGCCAGAGAGGTTGTCCCGAGGATTCTTCCAGCCTTGTGTCTATTCGTTCCTGTTTGTTTATTTTCTTAGCACCAACCGTGTAATTGATATCCTCCAGCACCAGGTCAATCACTTCGATATCGTCCCTTGAAGTGATGAAGCTTCTCAATACACGATTATACTCCTCTGCTCTATGCCTGGAGCTATTATCTAACATATCCAGCAAATCATTATTAGAGATAATTACAGTAGAGAATTCTTGAATGTCCTCCAATATGAAATTTAGTTTTTCTCCTGTTTCATATACCGATTGTACCGCTGTTTCAGTATACTTGTTTTTTATGATTTCTTTGACGGTATAAGAATAGGTAAAGGATATAGCAATAACAGGAATTGCAATCAAAACAACTGCAATAATGCCAAGTTTAATGCGCAGTGAATTAAATACACTAGTTTTATTCAACTATATCCCCCCTCCTACTTATTCATTCATCTTAATTTGTTCCAATTCATCGTGAATCTTTTGAGCTGTTGCTTTGCTGTCCAAATCATATTCAATCATATTATGGAGATTCGTGATGAGCACTTTTTCAACATCATAAAAGTTAGAAATCTTAGGTCTTAAATATAAATTTTCAGGCATCCATGCATTTAAAACTGCTTTCATATGCTTTAATAGGGCATCCTCGTCCTCAGCTATTTCAGGATTTTTAATTTGATTATAAATAACAGGATCCTCATAGGCAGACGTTCTTGTCGGGAGACTCCCACCTTCCGGATGCTTCAGAACCTTAAGCTGCATATCTTTTGAGGTAGCCCAGACGATGTAGAGCCACGCTGCCTGTTTCTCAGTTTCTGAGGCATACTTATTGATGCCGATCCCTGAACCTCCGTATATATTCGCACTTCTTACATCACCATAAGGCAATATGGAATAGCCCACCTTTCCGCTTACCTTTGATTGAGATTTATCTTCGATAAAGGTGTAGTTTTCATCCCAATTGACCATCATTGCAATGTCGCCGTTTTGAAACACACCTGCCAAATCAGTCCAGTTCCAATTAACGCTTTTTGGTGCGGAAACACTGGCAATTTTTTTGTACATATCAAGAGCTTGTATAAAATTCTGATCTAAAACATTAGATTGATCAAAGGTTTTTAGACCAAGGGTATTAATTTTGTTATCCGAAAAATAATCTCCGCCATAAGAAGCAAGGATATTGGAAAATTCACAGAAAATCGAGTTATGCTGCTGTGCCATAAGTCCGCTGCCATACTTTACTTCCTCATTAGGCACATTGTCATCTATCCACTTTGCTACTTCATAATAGCGCTCCCATGTGAACTCACTTGTTCCGGGCGTCCAGTCGTAGCCTTTTTCATGATAGAAACGATCTCTGTATTTATCAAATATGTCTTTTCTATAATAAAAGATCATCGTTGTGCTGTCAAAGGGTACAGTATATATATTTTTATCCTCCTCAAAGTAGGAGCTTACTGTAGTTTGATTCTCAAAAAAATCATCAAGAAAGCCTTCAATCTTTGGTAAATCAGAATTTTTATTATAAGGATTTAATACCTCTAAATAATCATAAAATCGATTCAGTGTTTGATAGGGGTCTACATATACAAGTTGATATTCACCGGCTTGACTAATAAAATCCAAATTAACCTTTTGTACCAGTGTATCAAAATCCACTGCTCTAATTTTAACATTGATCCCTGTAATTTCTGAAAACTCCTCACTCTCATGAGAAAGTATATTGGCATAAAGATTGTTCTCAACAATGAAGTTCAGTGTAGTTCCTTCAAATTGCCTGATATTATATTCTTCCGACAGCCTTAGATTTTCAAAACTCGTTCCTGTAAGAAGCTTATTTCCTATTGAGGCAGCATTATCAGAAGGTGCAGCTTCCCTTACTGAAGTATTGCCAGAACAGGAGGTGAGCAAAACGCATACCAAAATCAGAACAACTATCCTTTTAAACATTAGATTCACCCGCTTATCCATTGGATTTTTTATATAAATAAAAAATATGCTTTTAATATTTAACTACTATAGTAACATAATTAAATCTTTTTATAAAGCTGCGGTTTTCAGCACCTGATATATATACTGCTCAATAATATAAAAAGCCAGTCATTCCAACGAATAACTGGCTTTTTGCAATCATTTTATTCTTTTACATCAACATATGTGAGATCAGGGTCTGCTCCAACCATAGAACGTACATAATTGACAAGTTTGTCGGACTGTACGTATGCATTTGCTCCCCAATAGGTCGGTACAACAGCCATATCTTCAAGCAGTATCTTTTCAGCTTCTACCATTTTCTGCTGTCTTACCTTTTCATCTGTTGCTGCCTTAGCTTCCTTTATCAGCGTATCAAATTGAGGATTGGAGTAATCTGAACGGTTAAAGCCTCCACCAGTTACCCATATATCCAAATAAGTCATTGGATCGTCATAATCCGGGAACCAGTTGGCATATACCATTTCATAGCCTCTTTCCTTAACAAGCTGCAATCTTTGCTTGGAAGGAACGTTTTCAAGCTCAATGTTTATGCCAAGATTCTTAAGAAGCATATCCTGTACAGCTTCACAGAACTTTCTTGCTGATGATGTGTCTGCGCCCAAAAGTTTAATGGTTGGGAATTTGTCAGCTGTAAGATTAAGATCCTTAAGTGCCAATTCAAAGTATTCCTTAGCCTTCGCTGTATCTGCCTTAATCGGAATCGCATCCAACGGATTCTCTGCTGCATATTTGCCGTCAAAGCCGGCTATATTGTTAGGAACATATCTGGATGCTGGTGTGCCTCTCTTTACAACTGCCTTAACAAGCGCATCCCTATCTAGTGCATAGGACACAGCCTTTCTGAAGTATTCGTTACCAAGTATTTTTCCATTGGTCTTGCTGCTATAGTTGAACTGCAGCCAGAATAGCCCTCCATTAGGCATCATCTTCGCTGTTCCATTCTGGATATATTGATCCAGCATTTCTTCCGGAATTGCACAAGAAAGTATCTCACCTGTTTCATACATATTCATAGCTGTTGTTGCATCTGTAACGATTGGAAGATCAATGATATCCATCTTTATTTTGTCTTTATCCCAGAAGTTAGGGTTCTTTGCCAGAATAACAGCTTCTTCATGCTTCCACTCTTTTACGATATATGGGCCGTTGAAAACCATCTTATCCGGCTCTGAAGCATACGCTTCGCCATACTTTGCGACTACATCTTCCCTTACTGGCAGGAAGCACATAAAGCCTAATAATCTTAAGAAATAGCCTGTCGGATTTTCAAGAGAGATTTCCAAGGTCTTGTCATCAATAATCTTCACACCTACTTGAGCTTTATCAGTGATCTCGCCATTATAGAATTTTTCTGCATTTTTAATATAGAAGCCCATTACCTCTGCATAACCAGCGGCTGTCTTAGGGTCAAGAAGTCTAATAATGGAATAGTAGAAATCTTTTGCAGTTACTGGAACTCCATCACTCCATTGGGAATCCCTAAGATGGAAGGTGTATGTAAGTCCGTCCGATGAGATATCCCATTTTTCCGCAATACCTGGGATTACCTTACCATCATATACGCGAACTAAACCTTCAAGTACGTGCCCGCCTATCATGATGGAGTACAAGTCCGTACCTATCTGTGGGTCAATGTTTGGCGGCTCAGAATCGATTGTCAATCTAATAGACTTTTCCTTCGGTTCTGCAGGCACTGTAGGTTGAGTATCTCCTTGCGTCGGAGCCTTAGCAGTACATGCTGACAGAATCATACTTAGAGCTAACAGCATAGCCAGACAAATAGTTAATGTTCTTTTTTTCATTAACGCTTCCCCCTTTATTTATATATATATTTAGGCTACAAAGCCTTTGGTCTCAAATTTTCCATATCTTAACAGTATTATATACCCATGGATATCATATGAAAAGAATTATATTGTAAATAATATCCAATTGATTATAGATAAGATGTATTAACCATCGAGCTGGCTAATCTCCTTAATACTGTAAACAGCTTAAAGGCTTGAATATAGTCATCACACTGATATACATTGGACCGATCGCCGCTTCTTTCAACGCCGGGTACGTAGGTGCAAATCTCAGCCATGATGGCAGTATTCCATATAAATTCCATATGTATAGGCGTCTGCGATTTATACACATAGGCATAGCTTTCAATATTTTCTGTAACCTTCTTGGCAGCATCTCTTATCTTGACCCTCACTTTATCCACCGGCTCACATAATGCAGAATATCTGCCTATACTTTTCTTTACAGCCACCGTTTCAATGGTTGGAAAGGATTCCTTGATCTGTTCCATGGTCACATCATCTCCTGTTGCCATAAGCACGGGCACATTGAAATAACCTGCCACTTCTGCATTGATCTCAGTCTCGCCTACTGCTTTTCCATTTATTTTTAGTTCTCTCAATGTCGTAGGACTATAAGTGTGATCCATGATTGCCCTCGGTGTTCCAAAGCGAGCATGATATCCCAGGAACATGACGCCATCATAGGTTTCATCCATCCCGCCCATCATGGAAAGTTCTTTGTCACTGCCGCTGCACAGCAGGAAGTCTCCTTTTAAAAGCTCTATAGGAACATTTAGCATATTTCCGTGTGAATCGCCAATTACTGCAAGCCCTCCTCCTAGGTTAATGCCTTCAATGATTGCATTGACTTCGCCAGCCATAAGCCTTCTTGCTTCACTGTAGAATGCATTCTCAACAATTCCTACCTGTTCCGTACTGACAATACCGCCTATCCCTTCCAAGTCGACAGAAACATAGATTTTCTTCATTTCTTAACCTCCATTCCAAATATCGTACCGGTTCCGGTATATATCCTATCAAGATCCTCTCTGTAATCTTCACTTCCTCTATTAAAGCTGTTAATCAATGTATATCCCTCTCTGCCTGTGGCATGTACATAACGCCCTTCACCAATACACACTGCTACATGTCCTGGAAAGAAAAACAAGTCACCAGGCTTTGCATCTTCTCTTTTTATTGGCTTCAAATATTCCTGCTGCTGATCTCCATCCCTTGGGATATAGTGACCATTCATCATGTAGGCCATGGAAGCTAAGCCGGAGCAGTCAATGCCAAAGTGGCTTTTTCCACCCCATCTGTACTGCGTATCCAAATAATCCAAAGAAGTTTTAACAATCCTTTGTCTCAGCTTTTCTTCATCCTTTGCCATAGAAAGCTTTTCTATAAAACCGGCAAATCCGATTCTTATCCAGCCCCAGCTGCCATCCGCAAGACCGATTTTTTCCCATTTATCCTCAAATACACCTGTATATTTTATCAAACAGCCTCTGGTCAATGTGGCTGCAACTCTGCTTCCATACTTTGCTTCAGTCATCACGTCTACTGTCAATCTCCAAATAGCATAATTCTCCTTTTGCCATTTTGAAGCCTCATTGCTATCCAATACCAAATCATTTCTATGTACATATCCTTCATAATCATATTGCGTTCTGATTTTATAATAGGGATCATCCTTCTTATCGACGATCTCTACCACCATTCCATGGAGCACTTCATCAGCAAGCTCACTGTTGAAATGAGGCATCAGCTTCACCGATGCAACGTTTTTTAATACGATAGCCGTTTCCATAATCAGTTCTCCTTTACTTCAATCCTTCTATTCCTAAACCATAGGCATCCGGTATTGCATGCTTGCTGCCTGTGACCTGCACTCCGCCGTATATGGGGTCTTCAGCCATCAAATCCACTGCATCCAAATCAACTCTTGTGATGTTCAGCTTTCCACAAGCTAAATGTGCTGCTGCTGTAATACCAATTTTGCTTTCAATCATGCTGCCAAGCATACATTCCACGCCACAGCTTTCTGCCATAGCGTTTATTTTAAGTGCATTATGCAAGCCTCCGCATTTCATGAGCTTGATATTTAAAATATCAGCAGCTCTCATCTTTAAAATTCTAAATCCGTCCTCAGGCATAAACAGTGCCTCATCCGCCATAATAGGTGTGTCTACATGATCTGTAACATACTTTAAACCTTCTATGTCAAAAGCTTTGACCGGCTGCTCCACAAGCTCTATATTCATTCCCATATCCTCAAGCTTTTTTATGGTCCGTACTGCTTCCTTGGCAATCCAGCCTTGGTTCGCATCCAGTCGCAGCTTTATATCATTGCCTACCGCTTCCCTAACTTTTTTAACTCTAATGATGTCCAATTGACTATCAACGCCAACCTTTGTTTTTAGTGTAGTATAGCCGCTCCTTACATATTCTGCAGCGTCCCTGGCCATTTCTTCAGGGGAATTTACACTGACAGTGATATCAGATACAATTTCCTTTCTTGCACCTCCAAAAAGCTTATATAGGGGTATTTTGAAATGCTTCCCGTATAAATCATATAAGGCCATGTCTATAGCAGCTTTTGCACTGGTATTCCTATATATGGAGCTATGAAGCCTTTTCATGATAGCCTCAAACTCCTCTATATCCATCCCAATAATTGCCGGACTAATGAAATTCTCTATGGCACCTTTTATTGAATTCAAGGTATCACCGGTTATTACTGCGGTGGGTGGAGCACCTCCAAAACCAATCTGTCCGTCATCACTGTGGATTTTTACAATGATGCTCTCGGACACGCTGGTTTGTCTAAGTGCAGTCTTAAAAGGTTTCTTCAATGGCGTGGTAAGCAGCATGGTTTCAACATGTGTTATCTTCATTTTAATTCTCCTAACTTCTCTATATGGTCAAATATTTCTTTTGATAGCTGAGCTATATACTGTCTTCCGGAAATGTTGTCCTTCAGACCTGTAGCGAATATTCCCAAGGCATAATGGCAGGAAGGTGTAAAGACAATACCTATATCGTGGTTGAGTTCATCCAATTCTCCGGGTTTATGGGCACATCTTATATCAACAGGAAGGTCTCTAATCATAAAATCTCTGCTGACTACTGTGCTCATAATACTCAACATCTCACTGCATGCCTGCGGTGTCAGAATCTCATTTTTATACAGACTCTCCATAAGCTTTAGCATGTCTCTTGGTACCGTTAAATTTTGTCTGCCTTTCTCAGCAGCTTCAAAATCCATCATTTTTCTTTGAAGCTTTGTGCCTTGCAATCCTAATTTGATCCCAGTATAATTGATGTTTTCCATGCCAAGTATGTCTATAAGAACATTGGTAGCGGTATTGTCACTTATCGTCATCATCAGAAGTATCAGGTCCTTCAAGGTATATCGGTCAGTGTTCATTTCTGTAATTAAACTAAACTCAACCTTATCCGCATTGCTTATACTGACCTTACTATACAAATCCAGCTTGCCTGTCAAGAAGCATCTATAAGCCTCAATCATAATTAACAGCTTAATTGTGCTTGCTGATGGAATCTGCCTATCTGCATCCTTTTCAAAAAACACTGTTCCGCTTTTCAGATCTTTTAGAATTACAGAGAAGTCTCCTTTCATAGACTGCAGTGCATTCTCTATAACTTTTTCAATCATTCAGTACCGCTTCCTTCCGTTGTATTATTCTTAAACAAAAGCTTTCTAAGGGTAATTATTTATTTGTAATAACTACCATTTTATTTTATTTTATTGTATAGTGTTGATATAGCTTATTTGTTATTAAAGGAGGATTTTTATGAATTATCCCAAAAACTCAATATATATAGTAGGAAACTCCAAATCTCAGTTGAACAATCCTATTACTCAAATGTATGGCCAGTTCTTTATCGGCTTTATTGTGGAAAATGAAAGCGGCAAAATCCTCGATGTGGAATGCAATGCCATCATTTCCATTACAAACAATATATTAAAAGATATTTTGATTGGTGAAAATATTGCTGCAGATTATGAAACCATAAAGAACCATATTATCAAACGTTATCTAGGCTCCTCACAAAAGGCTATCTTAGTAGCTTTCAAGGATGCCCAGAAGAAATATCTTGACTTTAAAAGCGGCAAGCCTATAGAGCTATAAATGTCACTTTCTTATTGATCTGCCTAAATTTCGCTTTATAATTCTTCCGTTTTTTACTGCTATTCTTCCTTCCAACACCACATATTCAATTCCCTTAGGTGAACAAGTCGGGTTTTCAAAGGTGGCTCTATCCTCTACTTCTTCAGCATTGAAAATCACGATATCAGCAGCACATCCGATGCTCAATTCTCCACGTGCTATGCCAAAACGTTCAGCTGTAAGCCAGCTCATCTTGCTTATGGCTTCCTGAAGGCTGAGTAGTTTTCTTTTCCTTACATATTCTGAAAGAACCCGCGGAAACGTGCCTGCAGCTCGGGGGTGTCCCTTACCGTCAACCATAAAACCATCACTGCCAATTAGGATACCAGGATGGATTAGGGCTTTATCAACCTCCGACTGTTTCATCACGTGTCCTATGGTTATGGTATTAGGTGCCTCGACTCGTAGCTTTTTGAATAATTCAGCGGTACATCGTTTACCTCTGTAAGGTCCATCTGCAATCTCTATATGCTCATAGGCAGTTCTATAGCGTTCTAAGAATCCGTCATCATACGTTGTTTCACCTATACAGGTGCTGAAAGCTGTATAAGGATAGCAGTCCGCAGAAACATCAAGTCCTTTTGACCGATTAAAGTCGATGATAGCCAATGCTTCATCCATCTGTCCATATCCACCCATGCTTCCAATATGCGAAACTTGGACTGGTACATGTAAACAGTCAGCAACCTCCATCAGCTCATCGATTGAAGCCATCACCTGCGCAGCATCATCTCTGATATGTGCAGCGATGATCTTTCTATTTTTCACTGCTGCCTCTGATACAATATGAAGCTCGCGCTTATCGATACCTGGAATATATCTTATTCCGAAGGATATTCCAATACAACCGCCGTGAAGCCATTCTTCAGCCAACTCCTTCATTGCATGAATATCCTCAATACCTACCGGCAAGTATTTATCTGCTGCGCTTATCTTTTTTCGCAATTGTTCATGAGGTGCCAGCAGCGCAAGATTAATAGGCAGTCCTAACCGATCTGCGGCGTCTAAATACTCGCAGGGGTTATCAGGGCCTGAACCGCAATTCCCTCCTATGGCTGTTGTGACACCCATTTTCAACATACCTTCAAAAATTCCTAGTTGAAAGCTGTCAGAAGCTTTATCATAGTCCCCTTCATGCATATGGGCATCTATAAAGCCGGGAGATACTACCATGTCTGACCCATCGATAACCTCATCGGCAAAGAGCTTCTGTTGTGTGATTTCCACGATTTTGCCGTTGTGAACACCCATATTCAGTTTTGAATGAACCTTGTTCTTGGGATCAATTATCAAGGCATTATTAATAGCAATATCCATATGATAACCTCCATGGATAACCCGTTATATTAAACCTTCTCAAGGCGTATTAAAGCAATTCATAATTTAACAAATCCTCATAGGTTTCTCTTCTGACAATCACTCTGGATTCACCTTTGTTCACCATGACCAAGGCTGGTCTAGTCAGCCTATTGTAATTACTGGACATGGAATAATTATAAGCACCCGTTCCATACACCGCTAAAATATCACCGGATTCCAAAACAGGAGTCTTCAAATTCCGAATCAGTATATCCCCTGACTCGCAGCATTTGCCTGCAATCGTTACTGTATCTGCACAGGGTTCAATAGCCTTATTTGCTACAGCAGCCCGATATATTGCATTATAAAGTGCATGCCTCGGATTATCTGTCATACCACCGTCAACGCTTGCATATTTTCGTACACCTTGAATTTCTTTAATTGCCCCTATGGTATAAAGCGTTATTCCAGCCTCCCCTACAATCCAGCGTCCAGGCTCAATGAGAATCCTCGGTCTTTTGATAGCCTTGATGCTGCATTGCTCTACAATTGCATCCATCATTGCCTCAATGAATTCAACAATATCCACATGCTTATCTGCTTCATAATCAAAAACCCCAAAGCCGCCTCCCATATTTAATTCTTCAACTTCAACACCCAGCTTAAGCTTAATCTGCAGTATCAAATCTGTCATTATCTTAACGGTTTCCCGATATGCCTCAATACTATAGATCTGAGAACCAATATGACAGTGTACTCCTGCAAAATGGATATTCGGACATTCAAGCACTCTTTTTACTGCATTCAATGCTGTATCCTCATGAATTGGAAATCCGAACTTTGAATCTATTTGTCCCGTAGAAATATATGCATGGGTATGTCCCGAAATACCGGGGGTTATACGCAGCAGCGCCTTGACTTTCTTGCTGCTCTCAAATGCCATCCTTTGTATGAGTCCAAGCTCATATTCGTTGTCAATAACAAAACATCCAATATTATTTTCTAAGCCAAGCCTAATCTCAGCCGGTGTTTTATTATTACCATGAAAATATATGTTTTGCATAGGGAAACCGGCTTTCATGGCGGTGTATAATTCTCCGCCGGAAACTACGTCAATGCCCAACCCTTCTTCCTCGATCATCTTATAAAGTACTACATTGCTCATTGCCTTGCTTGCATATAAGGCCTGGGTATTTGGGTATTTGCCGGTAAAATGTTCTCTTATGCGTTTGCACCTATTTCTTATTTCACTTTCACTTATTACATAAAGAGGTGTGCCATATTCCTTTGCCAGTTTAACAACATCACAGCCGTCAAAAACTAAATGTCCTTTTTCATTGATCTCACGCATTACTGGAACTCCTTCCTATCCCTTCTGGCCTCACCACTTTGGGCGCATCCTGATGCAGCAGCCAGCACGCTGCTTGATGTCCTTGCCCGCATTCTTCCATCTCCGGCTGCATCAAATAGCATACCTTCATTGCATATTTACACCTTGCAGCAAATCCACAGCCCTTGGGAGGTGAAAATAGATCAGGCGGCGTTCCGTTGATTGGTATTAGCTCTTCCTTACTCTCTGAGTCAAGCCTTGGTACGGATTTTAACAACCCCCAAGTATAAGGATGCTTTGGATCCTCAAAAATGTCTTCTAAATATCCCGTTTCCACAACCTTCCCTGCATACATGACCAATACCCGCTCAGCCATGCCTGCCACAACACCAAGGTCATGGGTAATCAAAATAATAGAGGTATCTATCTGCTTTTTAAGTCCCTTCATCAGATCCAATATCTGAGCTTGTATTGTAACGTCAAGTGCAGTAGTCGGTTCATCCGCTATAAGCACCTTTGGATTACAGGCAAGGGCTATAGCAATCATTACTCTTTGCCTCATACCACCACTGAACTCATGAGGATATTGATTTGCTCTTCTTTCAGGATTGGGTATGCCTACCATTCTCAGCATATCCACTGCCCTTTCATGTGCTTGCTTTTTTGTTAACTTTTGATGCTGTATCAACCCTTCTGCAATCTGTTTTCCAACCAGCATCGTAGGCGATAGCGAAGTCATAGGATCCTGAAATATCATTCCGATTTCTGACCCTCTAATGACTTCCATCTGTTTTTTTGTAAAATTGGTGATATCCCTGCCATTGAACAAAATACTTCCTTTTTTAATTCTTCCCGGAGGCATCGGTATAAGCTTCATGATGGACTTTGCAGTAACGCTTTTACCACAGCCCGATTCGCCAACAATCGCGATTACCTCTGCTTTGTCCAAATGGAAGGATACCCCTCTGACTGCATGAACCTCACCAAAATAGGTATCAAAAGAAATATGCAAATCATTTACTTCCAAAATATGTTCTCGTCCCATTCAATACACCTCCCTATTTTCTTAGTCTCGGATCCAATGCATCTCTCAAACCGTCACCGAGGAGATTCAGGGAAAGCATTGTCAAGCTTATGAATATTGCAGGCAATATCAGCTGAAATGGATAGATCTGTAATACCTTTGCACCGGTAGATGCCAGCTGTCCCCAGCTTGCCAGGGGTGGCTTTATTCCAATCCCTATAAAGCTAAGAAATGCTTCATAGAATATGGCTCCGGGAACTGCCATTGTCAATGTAACAATGATAACTCCAAGTGTATTTGGTATAAGATGCCTAAATACCAATCTCATGGTACTTGCACCTAGTGTTTTAGCTGCTAAAACAAATTCCTGCTCCTTCAGCTGCAGTACTTGACCCCTTACCAGCCGCGCCATTCTAAGCCAGCCTGTCAAGGCAAAAGCAATGATGATGGGCAAAATACCTGCTCCTACGATTACCATAATAAGAATAATAAAAATGAGTTCCGGTATAGCAATCAATACATCGATAAATCTCATGATGAACATATCCATTCTTCCGCCCAAGTAACCTGATAAACCCCCGATTAATATTCCTATGCAGGTTTCGATGACCGCTGCTGACAAGCCGATAAAAATCGATACCCTTGCACCCATCCAAACTCTTGCCCAAATATCCCGTCCTAGACCGTCTGTTCCGAACCAATGCTCCTTGCTTGGAAGCTGGTTCAACAGCTCAAGATTATTATCATTATAGGTGTATTTCGTCATAAAAGGACCAAGCACTGCCATCAGAGTAAAAATTGTAAGCAGTACAAGACCGATCATTGCAGCCTTATTCTTTTTTAACCTTCTCCATGCATCCTGCCAATATGTAATACTAGGTCTGCTTATAGCCTCTCGGTCGTCTTCATCGATACCGACATGCTCAAAAAGATCTTTTGCCACCTCAACCATACTATCCCCTCCTTACTTTGCAACCCTGATTCTCGGGTCAACAATGCCGTAAATCACATCTACTAAAAAATTCATCAATACAACAAATGCGCCAAAGAAAATCGTCAACCCCAATACCAATGTATAGTCAAGGTTTTGTATTCCCATTACATAATGGCGTCCAAGTCCCGGAATCGCAAATATCTGCTCAATTACAAAGGTACCTGTTACTAAAGCGGCTACAATGGGTCCAAGTACCGTTACAACTGGCAGTATGGCATTCCTTATCAGATGTTTCCAGATAATCTTTCGAGTAGGCAGCCCTTTGGCTTCGGCAGTCAATATATAATCCTGCCCTGTAATCTCCAGCATACTTGCTCTCATCAATCTTGCAACAAGTGCCAGGGTTCCTAAGGATAAAGCCATAGAAGGCAATACTGTATAAGCAAAACCTTTCCATTCTGCAACAGGAAGAATTCTCAGCTTTACAGCAAATGTATATTGCAGCAATCCTCCAATAATAAAGCTTGGCACCGAGACGCCAATAACTGCTATGATCATACATATATAGTCCCAAAGCTTGTTATGGTTAAGCGCAGAGAAAATACCAAGAATAATTCCTATGGGAACAGCAAGCAGCAATGCGCGTATCCCTAAGTCTGCTGACTTAGGAAATGCATCTCCTATAACCTGATTGACAGTCCTGTTTTTATATCTCAGGGAATAGCCCATATCGCCCTGAAGCAGATTCTTCATATACTTTGCATATTGAGCCGGTAAAGATTGATCCAATCCATAATACTTCATCATGCTTTCCTTAATCTGTGGAGTAATTTTATCTCCTGAGAAGGGATCTCCCGGCAGGATTCTGATAAGAAAAAACACGATTGTAGCAAGAACCCATATCGTCACCAATGATACAAAAAGTCTTTTTAGTACATATCTAAACAAGTGCAGCACCTCCTATATTTAATATCAAAGATGAATTCAAAACCATCTGAAATCCATCACTCCCTTATAAAGTGTTTTTGAAAATAAAAAAAAGCAAAAAGGGCTAGCCTTTTTGCCGAATTTCATTTATGTGGTATATAAATGACGCAGCAACTGATAATTCAAAATCGTCATGACAGAAAGTCCCTGTCACAAGTGTTTTAAACTTCAATTTACTTCAATTTTAATTGCATAGTATTTGTGTATAATATACGCCATCTTTTGTAAAAATCCTTCATGGCTTTTCGTTATTTTTCTGACAAGTCTGAAAAATCAGCTTATTTTTTTAAGGCTTATACTATATATATGTGATGAGTTTATGAAATAATCCAACCTATTGATAATACTCATGGATATTTATATTCGGATTGCTATATCTGCCCTTATTCTC
>JAQSYD010000172.1 GCA_029256325.1 Clostridia bacterium | reverse complement strand
TATTCCAATTCCTCCATAAACACATAAAAAGCGGCAGCTGACAGTATTTTGCCCGTCGCTGCCACCTTTCATTTATTAAAGTATCAATTTATCTATTAAACTTACCAAATTGCCTATCTCAGGCTTTGTTATCTGAGCGTCTGCACCAAGACTTTGGCCCTTTTTCTCCATTTCATTATTTATCAATGAAGAGAATATCACGACAGGAAGCTGCTTTAAGTATTCATCTTCCTTTACAAGCTTGGTTAGGTGGTGTCCGTCCATTTGGGGCATTTCTATATCCGTAATCAGGCAAGCTGCTTTTTCCGCCAGCTTTGCACCGCTTTTCTTGATGTTTTCCAACACATTCCAAGCTTCTTGGCCGTTAGAAGTTATGGTCAGATTGCTATAGCCAGCTTTTGTAAGTGCTTCCTGCAGCATCTTTGCCAACAGATCTGAATCCTCTGCAATAACGATGGGCTTGTTGCTTCTTTGTCTTGGTCCCATTCTGTCTATTTCAGACAGCTGAATACCCGTTTGCGGGCTTATATCTGCAATAATCTTTTCAAAATCCAATATCATGATAAGCCTGTCGTTTAGCTTAACAATTCCTGTTGCAAGTCCTTCCTTGCCGCCAAATATGGTTTGATCCGGCTTCTCTATCTGAGTCCAGGATATTCTATGAATTCCTACTACACCTTGAACCTGGAAGGCTATATAAAGCTTGTTGAAATTCGCGATGATGAACATATCCTTTTTTTCATCCTTGGATACAGGCATACCCAGATACTTGGGCAAATCAACTACTGTAATGATAGATTCTCTTGGCTTAAAGATCCCTCTAATGCAAGGATGTGAGTTAGGCACCTTTGTAACTGATTCATAGGGCATAATCTCTCTTACCTTGGCAACATTGATGCCGAAATTGTTCTCTCCGACCGTGAATTCAATAATTTCAAGTTCATTGGTTCCACTTTCCAGCAATATTCCTTTGTTATTCTCCATATGTATTCCTCCCCCGTAAATCTTTTTATTAGGGACGCTATATGGATCATCTAAAACATCGGATGAGCCATAATGATCAATTCCCATATATATGTGTTTTTATGTCAAATTCTGTAGAACTTTATGTTATATCTATGGTATATCATTACAGCCATTTATTCAAGAATTATTATCTGGTTTCTGCATGACGCTCCAAAGCCAATTCTATAAGTCTGTCAATCAATTTGCTGTAGCTGAGACCAGCTGTTTCCCAAAGCTTTGGGTACATACTGATTTTTGTAAAGCCGGGTATGGTATTGATTTCGTTGATATATACCTTGCCGGTAGATCTGTCCAAGAAAAAGTCCACTCTTGACATTCCACAGCAGTCCAAAGCTCTATATGCCTTCACAGCAGCTTCTTTGATTGACTTTTCTTCTTCCTCTGTTAACCTAGCTGGTATGATCAGGGTTGATTTGCCGTCATCAAAATACTTTGCTTCGTAGTCGTAAAACTCCTTGCTGGGGATGATCTCTCCTGCGCCGGAAGCCTCAGGATAGTTATTGCCCAATACCGCACATTCTATCTCGCTGCCCTTTATAAATTCTTCCACCAATATTTTTCTGTCGTATTTCACAGCTTCCAAAAGTCCCTTTTCCAACTCATCCCTGTCATGGGCTTTTGTAATTCCAACACTTGAGCCCATATTAACGGGTTTTACGAATACAGGGTAGGGAAACTTTCCTTCTATTGCTGCTATAACCCCTGGCAGATTATCCTTGATTTCATGCTTATAAGTCAATACATAGCCTGCTACATTCAGTCCGGCGTCTATAAACAGCTGCTTGGATATGGCTTTATCCATGCCGAGGGCAGAGCCTATGACTCCACAGCCTACATATGGAATGTTCAGCATTTCAAAAAATCCTTGTATGGTGCCGTCCTCCCCGTTTGGACCATGCAGCACCGGGAATATTGCATCAATTTTGCCTTTCTCTGCAGGGTCTTGCAGCATGGATCCCAACAACAGCTCAACCAGCTCCTGACTGTTCAGACTGCTGGCCTCCTGCTCCCAGCTGCCATCCTGCAGCCTTTCTACAGGACCCTTGTACAGCATCCACTTGCCCAGTTTGGTTATTCCGATGGTATGTATATTATATTTGCTTTTATCCATTGCATTTATTACGTTTGTAGCTGACATGAGGGATACTTCATGTTCTCCTGATTTTCCTCCAAATACAACAGCAACGTTTAACTTGCTTTCCATTCAATTCCCTCCCAATTTATTTACTATAATATTATATTATTATTCTACTATTGTGGTTCTTATTAATCAAGATTTCATATCCTGACGGAATGGTGCCAGGCACCTAGGATTCAGGATATGAAGAAGCCGTCAAATCCTGAATCTTGGGTGCCTGGCACCACAAAAATAGGTTTTGCATAAACTTGGAAATAGCGGTATAATAATATTGTACTATTTAAGTACAAAAGTACAGTTTGTCTAATTTTTCCACAGAAAGGTTGATGCCAATGGCAAAACAAAGCGAAAAAAAATATGCAAAGTTATTGGATAAAGCAGAGGAGCTTTTTTGGAAATATGGCTATACCAGCGTATCTGTCGATCGGATAGCCAAAGAGGCCGGAATCAGCAAAATGACGATTTACAAACACTTTCATTCAAAGGAGGAGCTTTTTATTGAGGTTCTTATGAATAATACTGAACATCACATCAACAAGCTCATGGAGAAAATCAATGAAAAGGATCATACCTTTGAAAAAATAGAGACCATGTACAGTTATATGTTAGAAGTCAACAGCCAGCTGTCTCCTGTTTTCGTTAAAGAAATCATGGATCGTATCAACATCATGGGGAAGCTGGTGGCTTATAAAGAGAAAAGGACCTTGGAGATGTGGCGCCATATCGTAGAGGATGGTATAAAGAAGAAGGAAATTCGAGAATTGGATGTTGATTTTATCTCGAATCTTCTTTTATATGTGCCTACTGTATTTACAAAAACAGACAGCTATATCGATGCATCGAAACGGGTTAAAATGTTTGAAAATCTGTTTGATTTTATGAGATATGGCTTATTAGGCGGAAAGGAGGGAGCAGAAAATGCAGCAAAATATATTGATGCAGATCGAAAACCTGAGTAAAACCTATCAGATGGGAGAAGTAGCAGTTAAAGCACTAGAAGAAACAAGCTTTGACCTATACGAAGGAGAATTTGTTGTTATTCTGGGACCCAGCGGCTCCGGAAAAAGTACACTGTTGAATATTCTGGGGGGCATGGACCTTCCTACAGAAGGTCGAGTTTTAGTAAAGGGCGAAGAAATAACCAAATATAACGATAGAAAACTGACGGCCTACAGAAGAGAGCGAGTGGGCTTTGTATTTCAGTTTTATAACCTGATGGCAAACCTCACAGCTCTTGAAAATGTTGAGCTTGCCACTGAAATGTGCAAGAATGCCTTGAAGATTGATGAGGTTATGGCAGAAGTAGGCTTGGATGAACGCAAGAATCATTTTCCTTCACAGATGAGTGGTGGTGAACAGCAGCGTGTTGCGATTGCCAGAGCTGTAGCTAAAAACCCTCTTTTGCTTTTATGCGATGAGCCTACCGGAGCATTGGACTTTAAAACCGGCCTTTTGATTCTATCTCTGTTGCATAAGATTAATAGAGAATTTCATAAGACCGTGGTGATTATTACACACAACGCAGCTATCGGGGAAATGGCAGACCGTGTCATCAAAATGAGAAGCGGCAGGATCATTGAAATCAAAGAAAATGCCAGCCCAATTCCGCCTGAAAGGATTGAATGGTAATGAAAAAGCTGGATGTCAGGCTACTTAGAATGATAAAACATTCCAAGGGACAATTTATATCCGTTACAGTCATTGTAGCCGCTGCCTTATGCATTTATGTGCTGTTCAATGTAACTAGCATCAATATCAATGATGCAGTGGCTTCCTATTATGACAAGACCAATATAAACGATATTCAAGTTCAGCTTGTAAAAATACCAAAAACTGCAGTTGACGAGCTGAAATCTATCGAAGGCATAAAAGAGGTTCAAGGCCGTGTCACCTTTGATGTTCCCCTTAGGGTGGAGAATAAGGATGAAAAGGTAAGTATTCGCATGATCTCAATTCCACCAGAGGGCGAAAAAATCAATAAGCTATACTGGCGAAGCGGACGCCCAACAAACGTCGCGAACAATAACGTTATTCTACTGGAGCAGTTTGCTGTGGCTAGAAATATCATACCGGGAGAGAGCATCACCCCTTATATAAACGGGCGGGAGCATCAATTGGAGGTCTCCGGTATTGCTGCCAGTGCAGAGTTTATTTACCTTATGGAAAATGAACAGACCCTTTTGCCCGTTCCCGACAAATTTGGTATAGCTTATGT
>JAQSYD010000037.1 GCA_029256325.1 Clostridia bacterium | reverse complement strand
CCTGTATCAACAGAATTCTTGCCTTCTTTGAACATTACATAACCATCTCCGCCGCCGGCTTGGAAGTCGTTTGTAACAACCTTGTAAATCTTGTTGTCATCAAGCAAACTGCCGTCAAGCATTCTAACTTCAACAATTCTTTCTCCAGCTGGTTTCGCTGAATCATACTTAACCATTACGCCGGAGAATTGGCCAGCTTTGAAGGTTGCCGGCATAATACCATGTTCAAGGGCTTCTCTTACCTGCTTGCCGGTTAAATCCATTGTAAACAAGGTGTTGTCAAATGGCATTAACTCGTACATGAGACCCATTGTTACATCGCCTTCCGGAATATCTCTTCTCAAGCCACCGCCGTTTTGTATCGCAATATCTGCCTTAACTGCTGCTCTCATAACATCAGTAGTCCATTGTCCCAATAAAGTTACTTGAGCTACATTGGTATCATGACCTAATGTAACTGCTGACTTACCTACTGGTTCATTCTTGATTGGAGCTATTGTTGATAGTGCAAAATCAAACCAGCCTTTTACTCTTGCGTCTTCAGTAGCGGAAACTACTGTATTGTCAACGTATACATTGTTTTCAACGATTTTCTTTGTTGCTGTATCAACTACAAGATCAATATGTCCAACAGATCTGCCGTTATAGTATGCCTGAACGATTGGAATATTGTTTACTGTTCCTGCAATGGTTGAATGGCTGTGTCCAGTAATGATTGCATCAACGCCTGTTACAGCATTTGCAAACACTGCTGCTTCACCAGTAATTTCCTTTGTTTTGCTGTTCTGTGAACCACCTAAGTGAGAAAGAACAACAATGATGTCCGCGCCTGCCTTCTTAACCTTTGGAACCAAAGCATTTACTGTAGCTGCAGGATCCTTGAATACATATGCAGCTATGTTTTCAGCCTTTGTCTTTGTCAGAGTTTCAGGTGTTGCCAGACCTATGATGCCAATATTTAAACCATCTCTATTTATGATGATATATGGTTCAGCAAAATCAGGAGTACGGTCAGTTCCCTTCTCTACTATATTCGCAGCAAGGAATGGGAAGTCTGCATTGTCGCTTAGATCTCTTAGCTTATCAAGACCCCAGTCAAATTCATGGTTTCCTATTGCCATGGCTTCAAAGCCCAAATCATTCATAGCAGCAAGTACTGGTGTACCATAAAGAAGATTGGAATCTGCGCTTCCTTGGAACATATCTCCTGCGCTTAATAGAACTGTTCCATTTGGATTTGCCTTTCTCTCTGCATTTATGTATGTAGCCAGCTTAGAAACTCCAGGATTCTTTGCATCTCCTGCCAAAGAACCGTGGAAGTCATTCATAGTAAGCAAGCTTATAGCACTCTTGCCTTCTACCATACCAAGCTTATACAAATCATACTTCGTAACAGCTTTTACATTAGGAGTTCTTCCATCAAAGGAAGTAGGTATTTTAATTTCCCCAGCCTTTATCTTTTCATCTGCTACAGCTTTTAATTTAGCATCAAAGCTATATCCGATCAACTTCCAATTGTTATCAATCTTTGGAGAGATCTTACCATCTTTTACTTCCTGCACATACTTTATAATTAGATCTCTTACTCTACCTGCATCTCCATACTCAACATATGAATCATAACATTTATCAGCATCAGTAATCCACTTGTTTGTAAGCAAAGTACCAAATCTATAGTTGTTTACAGCCATTTTGTAAATCTTTTCATCATCGATAGGCTGACCCTTTATTGTAGCATTGACAATTCTGCTGCCTGCAGGCTGTGATATGTCTATCTGATAGTTGATGCCTGAGAACATATCATAGTTATAGCCTCTAACACTTGGATTAAAGCTTATTGTCAAGTCGCCTTCCTTAAACTGGTTGTAATAGCCGGCTGACCATTCCATGTACGCCTTCAGGTTCTTGCCGGTAATATTGACAGCCATGAGTGTGTTATCATACATATAAATATTCGCAACATCCTTCTTTCTAAAAGGACCTGCTAATAGATTCGCATCGTTTTTAAAGAATGCAGCTGTTGATATCTCTGCATTTGCATAATAAGCTTGAACGTCATTTATCAAGTCTATAACAGCGTTGTCTACGATTTGAGCAGTCGGCATTGTTGTTATTTTATCTGCGCCTGTTATATAGTCTACCTTCTCTATAAATTTGCCAGTTACTTCACCAACAACCTTATCAGCTTCTGCAAGTGACTTGTTGTCAACTGACTTGAACTTCGCTACCAAATCGCTGTCCGGAGTTAAGCCTTTTGTTGAAAGATTCTTTGTTGTAACCTCTACAACCTTCCAAGCATCACCGTTTTTCTCAACCTTAACGTCAATCTTTGCTAATGCTGCGCCATATCTGCCCGGCTCAATCAACTTAACGCCATTGGTGGTGCTTACATTATCAAATTGGGCATGTGCATGACCGCAGATGATTGCATTAAACTGAGGAACTGCATCCGCTACCGCTCTTGCACCATCTGTAGTACCTTTTTCAGGAGTGTCACCTAAATGGAAGGTTCCTATTAGTACGTCGTATTTTCCTTCCAGTTCTTTAACTACCTTCTTCGCTTCTGCTACAGGATCAGTAAAGGTCAAGCCTTTGAAGTGCTCTGGAGTTGCAGCTTCCCATGTAGGAACGTGAGGAGCTATAAGACCAACTACAGCGATTCTAACGCCGTCCTTCTCTATGATTTTATAACCGTTTACAAATCTAGTGCCATCTTCCTTATAGATATTTGCAGCTACAGCTGCACCCTTGAAAGCAGCAATATTCTTGTTGATGAAATCCATACCAAAGTTGAACTCATGGTTGCCAAGAGTCCAAGTATCATAACCCATATAGTTCATAACTTCTATCATTGGATGAACTGGGTCATTGTTGAATATTTCTGCCATATTGTCCTGAAGTGTGTCTCCGTTGTCTATCAGTATCGTATTCGGATTTTTTTCTTTCTCTTGCTTAACAAGAGTCTGAATTAACGCGTAGCCCGCATCATCATCTGCGGTGCCGGTGGCATATTCCCACGGAAAAATTCTACCATGCATGTCACTGGTGCCTAAAATTGTCACCGTTTTGCTGTTTGCTTCCTCTGCTGCTGCAGGCAAAATAGGTGCAAATAATGTCAGCACCATTACGATTGCCAATAGCAAGCTTAAGCTTTTGGAGAAGTTTTTCATTTTCATACCCCCACATTTTTATTTTAGTGTAGTGTTACTACACTAGCTTATTCAAATTTTATCATAATTATCCATATTTAACAATTATAATACGATTTAAATCAATGTGGAAAATATGTTAAATATTTGTCATCTAAACAACCTCTCATGGAGCCAATGCTTCTTTATATCAACAGCCTTAATAGGGCATAGCTCATGACAGCAAAAGCATCTTATACACTTATCCAAATCAGGTACCGGTTTACCATTTACCATCTTGATTATATCGGGAGGACAGCTTCTCTTACAGTCCTCGCAGCCGACACATTTATCATGGTCAAAAATTGGTTGCGGCCTAAAGGTGTTCGTTATAAAAGATTCTAAAAACTTTGGCACTCTGCCTCCTACAAAGTTAATGTTTATGGAGCTTGGTAGAATAAATGGCTCTACCTTTATTTCATCTAAGTCTATACCGCTAAATTCAAGGTTCTTATAATTAGAATTTATAAGTCCTCTCTTTTCAGCTGCTACAATTGTCGGAATCAGTTCCGTATTGATTCCGGCAACCTTTGAAGCTGCCACATCTAAGGCATAAGGGCTTGAGGATGCCATCAAAAGTCCCACATGCTTCTTCATACCTGCCGAAGGGCCGTCTCCCTCCATACAGTCTATGGCATCAATTATAGAAATTACAGGGTTTACATACTCACATATATCAACTAAGTGCTCTGCGAAATTAGCTGTATTATTCATCTTAAAATGATACTCTGCCTTGGTTATACCGGGAATTACGCCAAACAAATTCTTTACAGCACCGGTATACGTCATCATCCCATGGGTTTTAAGCTTGGCTGCCGATATTATAAAATCAACATCATGAGCCACTTTGATTATTTGCATGTTTTTCAGCAGTTTCGCCTTTTCATTATGTACCTCAATAACTGAAGTATCATAGTTTAACTCACAACCAGTCTTCTCTGCAACTGCATTCATCCCCGCAGCCTTGTAGACTCCCTTTAGATTCCACTCGTTATAAGGCCCGCCCGGACTATCACCTATCACTGGCTTACATCCCAATGCTTGAAGATACCTCACTATCGCCTCAATTACTGAAGGATGTGTTGTAACAGCATCCTCTGGATTTTTGCGCATTAGAAGATTGGTTTTAACAAGCACCTTTGCGCCTTCAAACAATTTTTCCTTGAATTCAGGCATTGCATCAAAGCATTCTGCTACCGCCTGCTGTACCTTATCCAAATCATATTCCTGACATTTTACAATATGAACTTTATTCATTTTATCCCTCCACAAAAAGAAGCTTGAAATGTTATTCAAGCTTCTTTGATTATACAATAATTTGTTTAAATTACATAGTCGATTACTGCTTGCGGAAATATCTGCATTAATCTTTTTTTGAAAAAAACCTCCATGTCCTCAAGCTGTTCCTTGTAATATACATACTTTCCATAGCCAAACTGTCCATATTTGTACTTTCGCTGCTCCTCATCCATAGGCAGATCATTATCCTGAAATACTTCATTAATATTTTGCTTTGCTCTTGCCGTAAATCTATGGGATATGATTTCAAAGTGTATTTCTTTACTGCTGTGCACCGTCAATTGCTTCTCCAGCTCCAAAAGCATCTTCTCATACTCCTGCTTCCAACCCTCAAATAATATGACAGGGGCTATAATAAAACCTATAGGATAATCACTTTCAATTACTTTACGTGCCGCTGTTACTCGTTCTGACAAGCTAGTGGTCTTGTGTTCATATTTTGAAATTACAGAAGCCGCATTTATACTAAAACGAATCATGGTATGTCCATGATGTTTTGCATCCAATAAACCATCTACATCGGTGAATTTCGTTACAAATCTAAATCTTCCCAAGTCCTGCTGCCCAAAGAATTCTATTGTTTTACGAAGTGAACCTGTATATGGCTCAACGGGAATAGGATCTGAGGTGGCAGCACCTTCAAAATACGTTATTTCAGGTTGGCGCTCCTCCATGTATTTAGCGCACTGTTCTAATATTTCATCTACATTTACATAAACTCTAACGTAAGGCTTTTTACCCAGCTGAGTATTCAAATAGCAATAAGTACACATACCGGAACAGCCTGTTACCAAGGGCAGCTGATAATGTGCCGAAGGCTTGCAGCTTTCAAACTTTAATGTATGTCTTAATCCAACCACCAAGGTGTTTTTACCTTCACCAAAGGCTTGAGCCGGGGTCTTACCCGGTATTCCAGTAACTTTGTTATGGGACTTTAACATCGATATTTCAACCTTTTTATCCTTAAACTCTTCAAATAGCTTTTTACCTAAGGGGTATTTCAAGGCTTCTTGTTCAAACATGACTCTTTTCGGTTCAAAAGGCACAATATCCACTCCTTCAGACTTGTTAAGGATATTGTGCCCCAAAATGAATAATATTTACATTATTTCGCACAGAAATCATGTGCTGCTATTTATTTATCACGATTTCACTTACGACAGGATAGTGGTCGGAAGCTTCCGATATTACAACATCATAGTTTTGCACCTGCATATCAGGTGAAACAAATATATAATCGATGCGCGCTTGCACGCCGTTCTCATCAAAGGTACTTTGCAGCTGCTGCTCACTGTTTTGTGCACTATCCTTCAAAAAATCTGTAACTGCAGTCAGTTTATCTGATTTCGTGTTCATATCCCCCATGAGTACATAATCTAAAGTTTCTTCTCTTACCATCTGCATGATAAAGTCCAGCTGTTCCTTCCGCTCTGCTTCATTTAACCCCAGATGTGTATTATAAACAGCCATCCGGTAGCTTCCGATGCTGATAACTGTTCTTAATATTGTCCTTTGCTCGCTATGAGAGGGTAAATCATATACTTCATATTCTTCAATTGGATATAAGCTTATAAGTCCATTTCCGTATTCTCCATTTAATACATTAATACTTTTTCCATAAGCATAGTTCATATCCAGCTTATTGGACAAAATCTTTATTTGATCTTGAAAGCCCGTTCTGATAGAGTGTCTTTCCACCTCCTGCAGTGAAATAATGTCTGCATTGCTGCTTTTAATTACCTCTGCCGTATGATTCAGATTAAGCCTGCCATCTTTTCCAATTCCCCGTCGTATGTTATAGGTCATAAGCTTTAATTTGATTTCCTGTTCTCTTCTATCCATGTCATCACCTCGGGAAAGCGGCTTCATTTGTATATTTATGTCCTGACTATCGTCGCTGTATGCAAAAACATGCTGTTCTGCAGCTGTATTTATCATTTTGAAATAAGCTGAACCGCTGGTTATATACA
Organism: Clostridia bacterium; assembly: GCA_029256325.1. Taxonomy (GTDB): domain Bacteria; phylum Bacillota; class Clostridia; order Lutisporales; family Lutisporaceae; genus GWB2-37-7. The sequence goes on along the minus strand of JAQSYD010000037.1, from coordinate 28,514 downwards.
ATACAAATATCAATACTGCTATAAAAAAAGCTGCTAATTTCATACTGCCACTCCCTCACATTCATAATATGAATTAATGTTAACATAAAACCACAACAGCTTGTACGAAATATTCTAAATTTAATACAAATTTAATGCAAATGAAAAAAAGCATGTAAACTAATACATGCTCTAATTAAATTCAGTTATAAAATAAATTTTTCAATCACTTGTGCTACGCCATCCTCCATATAGTCTGCTGTAACATAATCCGCTCTATCCTTGAGCAGCTGAACTGCATTGCCCATTGCTACGCCTAGACCTGCATATTCAATCATGCTGATATCATTTTCATTATCACCTAAAGTAATAATCTCTGCCCGGTCAATATTATAAATTTCCGCCAGCTTAGCCACCGCATTCCCTTTGGAAACCTCTTTATGCATGACCTCAATATTATCAGACAAGGATTGACTTACAGTAACGATATCCGTCTTTAATATTTCTTCCCTTATGTACTGCAGCTTACTGTTATCATCATCTACAACAACTGCTTTAAAAATCTCACGCTTTTCACATTCTGTCATATCTTCAAAGCGGTCTAACAATCTGATTTTCACTTGATCCTTCTCTGCCATATACTTATTCCACTCTATATAACGAGTAGATACATTTACTAATTTTTCAGTGTATATGGTGTCTTTGCCAAAAAAGTGGCAGAACAGTCCTTTTTCTCTTGTAAGTCTGATCATCTCTTTTATTGCAGCTTCTGACAGCAGGCATTGATACAACGTGTTATCTGTATGCTCTTCTCGAATAATAGCTCCATTACTGGCTATTATTGGTGTTGATATTCCTAATAATCTAGCATAATAAAGCGCGGAGGTATATATTCTGCCAGTTGCAACAACGACATGAACACCCTTCTCTATAGCCGCCTTTAACGCTTTCTTGTTTCCTTCACTGACATTTTTATCCTTATTCAATAAAGTATAATCCATATCTGTAACCAACATTTTGTATTTAAGCATTTCTACATTACACCTCTCAATTTTGCATCATAAAACTATTATAACCCTAAAAAAAACAGAAAAAAAGTCTATGATTTAAAATCACAGACTTAAATAATTCGAAAGTGGTGCGCGAGATGGGAGTTGAACCCACAAAACTACGAACCTGAATCGTATACGTATGCCAGTTCCGTCACTCGCGCATTATTTTTTTATTCCAATAAATATTGTAACACGTTGATGCAGGTTTATCAAATTATATGCCAATTACATAATAGCTTATTATGGCCTTTATAGTACCCAATCTAGCTGTTACGAATTTTTTCAGCATTTTTCTATACTCTTCAAGCATATTTCTGTCGGCATCAACAATGGGTTCATTGCCGTATCTTAGTTTCTCTAACAAACTGATAATTTCATCCCCATTTTGATAATTCTCATCCAGTGCATACTTTACCTTATACCAATACTCCCGCATTGTTTCCTCATGGTCTATTTTAATATTGATTTTCTTTAGATAACGCAAAATATCTTGGAAATACTTTACGGAATACTGCTTTCCTATAGATTTTTTAAGCATAAGCTCAATATATGCTTTCTTAAGCAGCAGATAAGCAATTCTTAATATTAATATGGCAATGATTGCTAAAATTATACGTAATGCCAAAGGAATTTCCTTTTTGGGTTGTATGCCAGCACCGGTCTCCTCATCGTCTTCAATTTCCAGATTTCGATCACGGGAAGGCGAATTTATGGGTGAAGTCGTCGCAGCAGGCTCATTTGCATCTGGCTCAGGTATTGGCAATGCGGACTCCTGACCTTGTTCTCTATAACCAATAAGGGGATATGCCGGAGTTGCTTCAAAGGTCAACCAGCCATAAGGTCCAAAGTTTACCTCCACCCAAGCATGGGCATCCGTTCCCGGAACATTTCTTGTTGTGGAGCTTTGGTATTTTGCCAGGAAGCCCTCTACATATCTGCAGGGTATATCGGCAGCTCTAAGAAGTACCGCCATCGAAGTCGCAAAATAAGTGCAGTAACCTTCTTTGCCTTCAAATAAAAAGTAATCTACAAACTCAGCGCCTGCAGGAACTTCGGAAGGATTTAAGCTATATTTGTAGTTACTTCTAAGATATTTTTCAATTGCCTTTGCCTTATCATAGTCATTGTCATATTTCGAAGTGATATCTTTAGCCAGCTGTTTTACTCGATTTGTAATATTATCAGGCAGCTGTCTATAAGTTTCAAGAACCAAACCCGCTTCCAGCTTTCTTAATTTGTTTATATCAATATAGGGCAGCTCAGATTTTACAACATACTGATCTTTTTTTGTGATCGCTTTAGGAAAAACCGCTTCGCCATCCTGGTCCACAAAAAACCTGCCTGCTTTGTGCTCCACCTTGAATAATGTGTTAGGTGCAAAAATGGTAGCAGTTATCAAGCTTTGATGGTTGACTTTGATTTCTTTTCTATAGGTGGATACCCCTACTAAGGTTACTGGTACATTTGAATCAGTTTGATATTCAAATCTGCCCTTACTGGTCTTCTTCCAGCTGTTTCCTGTGTAATAATCCTTAACAGTCCCTCTTAAATAGAGTTCATCCGTTGAGTTTGTTTCAACAACAAGCATTATTTTTTCTGAAAGCTTAACAGGTCCACCCAGTTTTCTGGTTTTATAGCCCGCTGCATCTATCCCATACCTTGAACCAAAACCAAAGCTATTGCTGTCAAAATTATCATTTCTCCAATTTTCAATAAAGGGAAAAACCTGCACTGCCCGATCGCTTAGCCATGTCCACTGCACAGGCTTTATGTCCAGGATTGCAAATTGTGCTACCGTTATGGAGACAAGAACTATAATGAGTGAATTAAAAACCCACTTTATTTCTATAAAATTATCAATTTTGCTTTCTGCGCTAATCCATTCTGACTTCTTACGATCATAAACGTTATAGGAATATAGAATTAAAGCAGCAAACAAATAGGTGAACAAATACAGTCTTGCTTTAGACACATAGATAAACCAAAAAAACGCAAATGCACCAGTACCCAGTGCGATTAGAAATCCATAACCCTTTCGGTTCATAACGATCAATGTAATGACAAGTGTAACCAAAACAATATAAAGAATTGCGAATAGCAAGGAAAAATCCATTTGAAATGATTCATATCCTAAAACATATTGAGGCAGCCATCTGAAGAAGCTCCCAAAATAGTTTATCACATCAATAGGAATCACTAGCTCATAGACGTAAGCATATAGGCTTCCTCCTACCAAAATAGCTGCTGCTGCCAATAGGGTAATAGGCAGCCTTATCAAAATTGCCGCCGTCAATACAATCAGAAAAGTGTATTTTAACAGTTCTACCGGTTTTATATCCATAGCTGTAGAATCGGCTACTGCCATATTCAAGCTCATAACCATCACTGTTATTAAGACAACAAAAAATATAAACTCCAATAGCTTCTTTTTCATATTAGCTGCCTCCCAATACAAGCCTGATATCATCAGCAAGGGATACGGTATTCACCATGATTCCTCTCTGTCTTAAGGCCTCTACGTTGTTATTGACAAGCTCTTTACTGCGACATAAATAGACCACTGCAAACTCTATACCTTTTGCCTTAAAACCCAATAATACCTCCAGAGCTATATCATCTATCTGCGGTGTGATTACAATAGCTGTTGCACCCAAATTTAGCTTTTGGGCTTCTCTTTTTACCAGCTCCCATACCAGGGTATCGCCATTTAACTGAGCCTTGGTTATCTGGTCTAAAAACTCAGGATATCTTGCAATTCCTGTTCCCGACAGCTTTATGGAATTTTGATCCTTTGCATAAAGACTTACGAACATATTATGATTCAAAGCATATCTGATTATTGAAACAGCACATTCTGCACCCAGTTCTTCAATATCATCTGCATATTCATCTACATAATTTTTATGGTGTAAATCCCAAAATACATTAATATCCGCCGTTGCATTCAGCTCCAGATTCTTTACATAAAACTCACCCTTATGTGCGGTAACCTTCCAATGGATTTTCTTGAAGCTGTCACCCATGGCATATTTCCGAATATCTCTTACACTTGCAAAGTCCTCATAAGCACTGTGGTTAACAGGTACTGTACCGAAATTTTGTCTAAAGGGTATACTAAGACTTTTTAGGTTGTGAACCTTTGGATAAACATAGAGCGATACTTCTGATTGAAAAACTTTTCTCCATTTGAAAATGCCCATAGCATCCCCAAATTCTACCTCTGCATATCCAATCTGATAAATACCCTTATTTTTGCATATAAATTCCTTGATAATCATTGTTTTTGACGCAGGCATGATGGAATAAACCAAATCTCGCTCCTGCTCTCCGGTCAGCCTCTTAGAAAAGTTTGTTCTGACCTTTAAGTAAGGGATCGGGAAGATTCCTGAGTTATAAAACTCCATCTCAATTTTAACTTTATCTCCTACCTGTACTCTGTCATCGTTTTTCCACAATATATTGATAATATTTTTATAAAAGCTTTTTCCGCTGAAATAAGAAAGCGTGATGATTGACAACAGTGTTATAACCAAGCTATATATAAACACGCCTCCTACGAACAAGGCTGTTACAATCAATATCGCTAACAGCACAAAAGGAAGCTTGTTTACCTTAATCATTTAATTTCACCACCGGTACACGTACAGATTTTATGATATCTGCCAGTACAGAGATCTCGTCCTTGCCCTGTATCTTTGCTTCCGATTTAAGTATTAATCTATGAGCTAATGTTACATAAATCAATCCCTTTACATCATCAGGAATAACATATTCCCTACCTCTGATATAGGCCAAGGCTCTGGCTGCGTTGAATAATGACAAAGTAGCTCTAGGGCTGCAGCCTAAATAAATGTCTTGATGCGTTCTTGTTAATTGTGTTATTTGTATGATATAATCCTGGATACTTTCATCCACAAATACCTTTTCAACCTCCTTCTGCATGGCTGCAATATCTTCTTCCGATACAACTGCTTGCAGCTTGCTCAAGGGATCCTCTTCCTTATAGGTAGTCAGTATCTTCTTTTCTTCCATAAAATTCGGGTAGCCCATGGTAATTCTTAAAGCGAATCTATCCAGCTGCGCTTCCGGCAATGGAAAAGTACCCTCGTATTCAATAGGGTTTTGCGTTGCAAGCACCATAAACGGTCTTGGCAGCTTATAGGTGCTTCCATCCACCGTGATTTGTCTTTCCTGCATAGCTTCCAACAAGCTGGATTGCGTTTTTGGAGAGCTTCTGTTGATTTCGTCAGCCAATATCATATTTGATACGATTGGCCCCTGTTTATATTCAAATTCGCCGCTTTTCATATTATATACAGTCAACCCTGTTATATCTGAAGGTACAAGATCTGGCGTAAACTGTATTCTCTTAAAGCTGCAGCCTATTGATTTTGCAATTGCATTTACCAAGGTTGTTTTACCAACGCCAGGCACATCCTCAATAAGCACATGTCCCCCACTGAGCAATGCCACTAAAATCTTTTCTGTTACCTCTTTTTTCCCAGCTTACCAATATATGTATGAATTGTATATCTATATTGTATTTTAAATTTTCTTACTATTCAATTAATTATGCTTGAAATAAATCTTAATAATTGTTCACAATTAAGAGTAAAAAAAACTGCTCAAATTGAGCAGTTTGATAAAACTGTTTATTCAGTTCCCGAACCAGTCTGCAAATCGTTATTCTTCACTAACAAATACTGCTGTTCCATATGCCATGAGCTCTGCAGCATTTTGCATGACTGCAGAGGAAGCAAAACGTATGTTCAAAATTGCATTGGCGCCCATGCCTTCTGCATCCTTAACCATTCTTGATACTGCAATCTTCCTGGCTTCATCCAGCATTTGCGTATATTCCTCGATTTCTCCACCAACTAAGGTTCTAAGTCCTGCTATAATGTCCTTACCGATATGTTTGGAGTGAACAGTACTGCCTTTTACGACGCCAAACACTTTTTCAACCTTTTTACCAGGAACGTGATCAATATTTACTAAGATCATCTTCGTCTCCCCTTTTATTTTTTTTCAAACTCTCTGAAATTAAAGCGAATATTACCAAAACTAAACCAATAATAGCAGCAGATACTCCGATTTTGATAAGTAGAGGAATTTCAGGTTCAAGTGCAATTGTGAAAAGCACAAAGGCAAAAATACATAGAATACCTGCCAGAATTAAAAATGTCCCAAGCTTCTTCAAATTAAAAGACTTATTCAATTTCTAAACCTCCCTTCATATATATAATTACGAAAGGATTTCCAAAAAGTTGCAATGATTCATAAATATTACACCTTTCTGCTTTGCTCTTTTACAACCATCCATTGCTCTCTTGCCATTTTCTCAATACGAGGATTTTTTATTCTTTCAGGATTTGAAACGGCTTTATTAAACCAGAAAACCGCGTCGTTTAGATTGCTAAGTCTTCTAGAAAGCTCACCAAGCAAATATTGTACCGATATCTCGTCCAGGTTGCCCAACGGAAGATTTTCTTTGTCATAAGCCTGCTTATAGTATTTCAATGCATACTGCAAGAAATCATTTTCTTTTTCATCCTTCATTTCTCTATAGATCCAAGATAACTTTAAGGCCAACCCTGCAATGATGCTATCCTTTGCTGATCTTGCTTCTGCAATAAATAACGCCAGCTTGAAGCTGTCCAATGCGTCGTTTACAGTTCTTTCTTCACAGAAGCTTCTATTAATTACTTTGCCTGATAATATTTCCTTCACTGCATTCTTTTCATTACTGCTTAGATTATCAAAGGAATTTTCTGACGCCGCATAACCGCAATGGGGACATACCAATACCTCATAGTGCATAGGGTTATAGCCCTTATAAACCGTACAAAAATCCTCATCTCTTTTCTCAATACGACAAGCAGATGCTCTTAATCTTTTACTTGAAAAACTATTATTGCATATTGGACATTTTATGCTTTTTTCATATAGTGCTTCACTCATTATTATTCTCCATATTTTTCTATTACATTTTTATTTTAAAATTATATTATAAATTATTCAATACTTATTGTCTATCATGCATAATAAATACTTTTGAAGCATAGCCATGTCATTGCTATGAAAGATAGTAACAATCGTTGTGTCATCCTGAGGAGCCGAAGGATCTTAAGACTCTTCGCAAGCTCAGAGTGACAAGCTACGCTTTGGTTTATCGTGGTGTGGTAATACGTATTAATTCTGAGCCTGTAAAGGATGACATAGCAAGCATAAATTGTCTTACTAGTGGCTCCTATGTAAAAAAGACTTTGCTAAGAATTTTATTTCTTTGCAAAGTCTTAGGTTCATCTAATTTGTAATTGTCTCAGTGCCCGAAGGCTGTGGCTCTTGTATCTCTCCTGGTACTGTTGGTGGAGGTGCAACTACCTTAGTGCCAACTCTTTTTACGCCATTTACAACTCTATAATTTGAAGTTCCTAAACTTTCTCTAAGAATTTCCTTCCCATTTTCATAAACTACTCTTTGTGTGGTAACTACATAACCGGTATGCGCCTTCTTTTCTTCAATTTCTGTACCTACCGGCAAGGTAGGGTCTTCAATTATATTTATTGTAGGAGGCAATGTTTTTATTACCTCACTGTTTACTTTAACCATTCTGCCTGGGTGCTCATTTTTCCCGAATACCGTAAATTTAACCCAGCTGCCTTTTACTTCTCCATAGATATATATTGGGTAATTTGTGTTATTCATAAATTTAAAATCGATATAATCTCCAGAGATTGTTGCATCCCTGCCTAAACCAACATAGGAAAGAGTCAGGGAGTGATTTTTTCTTTCAATGACCTTTAAATTTGACAGCAGCACTGCATTGTACAAAGTGCTGGACACCTGACAAACTCCGCCTCCTATACCAGGAACCAATTCATTATTGATGATAACCTTAGCATCCTTATATCCATACTTTGCCAACCTCGGTCCTAAGGTTTCATTTACTGAATACACTTCTCCCGGTCTGATCAATACGTTGTTTGTACTATTGGTTGCAACCTTTATATTGGTGGATCTATCTACATCGGCAGCATTAAACTTTGTGGAGAATTCTCCAAGCTTATCTTGTATCACTGCTAAATCCGATTTTTTAACGATGGGCTCTACAATATCAACAGGCAGCTCAATCGTTGCAACCTCTACCTTATTCAACTGTTCTGTAATCAATGAAGTTGTATCTTCCTGATTCAACTTCCTGCCAATCCTGTCATCCGTAACTTCAAAACCTGTACCTACATATTTGATTGTTGATTCCAAAACCTCCTGATCAATTTCCTTAGAAATCTGACTTACAAGGTTATTAATCGGCTCATTATTATAGCTGCTTTCCAATTCAAAATTTTGTGCCTTAAACCTTGCCTGCAATGTTTCTGTCAACTGCTTAAAAACATCACCCTCGTGACCTACTTTATAAGCATTATCAACTGTTTCTGCAATGTTATAGGAATATCCCAAATCGCTATAGTTGATTTTCCACTCTTTGTTGTCAAACTTTAAGGATATGAAAGAGCTTTCTATTTTATCATTGTAAATGGTATTCAGTCTATCTTCTGCCTGCCTCTTCGTAAGACCGGCTACATTGGTGCCATTTATTGATATATTATCTCTTATTTGTTCGCCGCTTAACAAAGCAACTGCTGCAGCAATGACTATGGCTATTAATAAAAATATAATTACAGATGTTAATCCGACTTTGCTCAATTTATACCCCTTCATTCAACTACCTCCCTTACCTATATATAGACGAACCTGTCTTAAAATTGTTTCATATTTTAATATAAATGCTATTAAAATATATTCCAATTCAAGTAATAGAATGTAATAAAACTTACACTTTATTTTTCCCAATGAACCTCTATTATATCTCCGTTTTTGATTAGGTCTGTATAATTTGCATTTTCTCCATTCAATTTCATGGTGCTTATTCCTTTAACCTTGGAGACATCCACTTCTATATGATTAAAAATATCCAAGAACATGATTCTATCCTTGTTTTGTTCTATCATCAACGGTTCCCCATTTAGCGTAACACCTATGCGATGAGAGAAATCTTTTCCGATGCTTTTGTCTTCCGCCTTTTTATTATAACGCCAGCTTATATAATCACCATTATAAATAGGGCTATTGCCGTCTACAGATTTTCCATTTATATCAACTAAAATATCTTCTTTGTCTATCTGCATGAGCTCAAGCAGCTCTGCAACTGTATCAATGGCTTTGAATACTATGGTATCATGCTCTTTGATTTTATAATCAGGTGATTGAGGCTCACCATTAACAGTTATAGTGGGTTTGAGGGCTTTTTCAAGTTTGTTTAGGTATACAATTTTGCCCTTTAGCAAACCTGCATAGCTTTTTACATATGCTTCTGCATTATTGCCATCAACGGCGGGATCAATTACAATTCTATCTCCATTCGCCAATACTCGGTCCAAAGAGCCCTGAGCACCATTCACAAAAATTTTTGCCGGTTCACCATGCTCACCTTTTATTGTCTCTAACTTTCCATTTACTGTAAAGGTCAAAGGTATGCCTCTTCGTCCTATAAGCTTTCTTGGATTAAATCCTACCAATATCAGCGCATCTGCAACTGTTAAAGCTTTTGAATTAAATAGCTTAACACTCTTATCATTTACATATACATTTAAAAAATCTTTTTGTTTATTCATATAAGCTGTAACCGAAATGCCGATTGGCGTTATAAACTCAGGTCCTGACAGCTTCTTATCCTTAATATCCACTTCCTTGATAAGCGTAGTTTTTCTCAAACCTACTCTTTCTAAAGGGATTTGCAGCTTTGTTGAAATATAGGATTCTAAACCTGGTACAAGACTGCCTCCTCCCACCAAGAAAACTGCGCTGGGCGACTTGCCATTGTATTCTAGAATCTTATCGCATATATTCCCTGCCAACTGCTCAATTGCAGGATTTAAAGCGGCTATCATTTCATCTGATGTGAGTTGTATCAGATTACCCATGATATCCTTAAACTTTATTTTGCTTTTTTTAGATAGTGCAATCTTAACTTTTTCTGCTGTATCAAAATCCAATAGATATGTTTCTGCCAGCTTCTCAGTAATCTCATCACCTGCTATAGGCACCATTGCAAACGCAAAAACCGAACCGTTTTTGGTCAATGCAATGTCAGAGGTTCCTGCTCCTATATCGACCAAAGCAATATTCAGCATTCTCAAGTTGCTTTGTATGCTGACATTCATAGCAGCAATGGGCTCTAAGGTTAAGCTTGAAACTTCAAGATCTATTCTAGAAACAACGGAATACAAACTATCCACTACTATTTTAGGTAAAAATGTAGCCAAGACTTCAACGCCAATACTGCTTGCTTTATGACCTTCCAAATTACCTATGATGCTGCCATTCAGATAATAATTTACAACAGCATAGCCTGCACAGTAATATTGATTTCCATCCTCATGCTGCATTTCCTCAATTTCCATTTGAGCCTTCTGAATAGCTTCTATTTCAAGACTGCTGATGGTCTCTCTTTCAACTTCTATTAACTTTTCAACTTTTCTCTCAAGAAATACCTTATGAGTTTTCAGAGAACGTCCTGCCGCTGCAATTGCAACATTTGTAAGTCTGATTCCAAGCTTTGTCTCCAAACGCTGCTTTACTTTGCCGGCAGCTTTCGCTACCAGCTCAATATCATGCACTTGACCGTCAAACATGGCTCTTTCCTTATGCTCCTCTATATCGTAAGCCAAAATATTTAATTTTTCACCATCATGGCGTCCAACAATCCCAACAACGGATCTTGTACCAATATCCATAGAAAATAATAATTCCTGTTCATTCATTGAACAATCACCCTAATTATTTAAATTTTTTGCAAACAATATGATAATATTCTATAACAATACAATAATTCCTTTATTTTTTCATATTTTGACACTAAGTGCTAAGTATTTTAAAGCTATGACAAATTGTACACAACAATCATGATCTTCCATATAATTCGAAAATATAATGAAAATTTTAAATGCTTCATAAATCTTTCATTCCGATTTTTTCATTTCTTATGCTTGATATAATTAATAGCTCTGCTACTATTTGCATGTTTATTTAATGTCAAAAATCAAAACCTATAATATGACAAAATTCATTAGCGAAGGGAGTTATGTGATGATGCGCAAAAACTCAATGGGAATGATGAAACTCGGGGCTATGGGAGCTTTAGCCGGCTTGGTGCTGGTTCCTGTAATAAGCTCCAAAACTAGAAAAAGAATATCTAGAAGCAGTAGAAATGCATATTTTAGAATGACTGATTTTGTAAATGACCTTAGAGATATGACATCTAGGTAAAACAAAAGACTTGGGTATTCCCAAGTCTTTTCTAATCTGCTTTATTATTTAAAAAATCGCTTTTCAAAAGTCCCATTAATATTTCATCATAATAATCTCCGTCAATGTAGGCAGATTTTCTGGTTCTGCCCTCCTGTTTAAAACCACATTTTTCATAACAGTGCGCGGCTCTTTCATTATACTCATATACACGCAGATCCACTCTATAGATATCGAGACTTGTAAAAGCATACTCTACTATTGTATTTACGGAGTCTCCTCCATAGCCTTTGCTCCAATAATCCTTATCACCGATTCTAATGCCAAGTTTACAGCTTTTATCCTGTTGATTAAACTCATAAAGCTGAATAGTACCTATAGGTTTTCCATTTAAATCATCAATCATCAGATTCATTGGATCTGAGCCAAAGCTTCTTAACATGTTATAGCGAAGCTTAGAGGCATTTACCTTGCTGCTGCTCCAGCCTGCCAGTTTGTTCAGCTCATAATCGTTGTACCAATTCAGCAAATAGGGCATATCACTGTCTTCATAAGGACGTAAAAATACCTTTTTGCCTTCCAGCAGATCAACGTACAGACCGGTATTTACGATGGACATTCCTTGCATAAGCTTAGGTAAATACTTAAAAAGCTTATATGGCTTAGCTGCATACTCCTGTCTATTATTTAAAAAACTCCATACAACATGAGCTTCTACTTCAAACTTAAGATTAATTGAGCTTCTGATATTTCTTTCTACAACAAAGCCCTCACTGCTTTTGAAAGCTGTATATTTGGCTTTTACCAGCTTGTTTTCTGTTATTATGATGCCATAATTGCCGCTGTCATACAGCAATCCTTTTATGAAAAAGGGCTTCAAAAAAGGATATTTTTTAAAAAAAGCCTTGTACAGCTCCTTCATTGTTTCTGCAAAAGCTTTGATATGATTGATATTAATTTCCTGCATAAAGCTTCTCCTGTGATAATTATAATTCCAAGAAATGGTTAATTATTTTAAATAATATAGTATATCTCCGGCTTAGAGATTATATCCCTATAGATTTATTCAAAACCTATTTTCATTATACATCATACAGCCTTCATTTTTGAAGCCTGTCATCATTAAAACTTCACCCTTTAAAGGATACGCTCCATCAAAAGTGCGTTTAAATCATAAAAAGCTAATGTTCATGCTCATAAACATTAGCTTTTTATGATATTGTATTATTCTAATATCTTTATTATTTCGAATTTTATTTTACCTTGCTTGCTATACTTCTTGTCTTGCCTAGAGATTACTATATAGGATAGCGCCATTAGTATAAAACCTAATAGGACTCCGGCAAAATCACTATTCATTTTTAGTCCCAGGCTATTTGCCAACGCACTTCCTGAAAAGATACCAACAAAAAGCATAATCAATGGTAATCCGTAAGTAATCAACACCGCAGTAAGAAATGTTTTCGTACTCATTTCTATTTCAACATACTGTCCTAATTTTGCACCAATATTATTTTCTGCTTCGACATAGGTATTAGTAGGTGCACATCCGCCTTTACAACTAGCACAGCTTTCGCCGCATGCACTGACTCTTCTAATCTCTACCTTTGCAAATTTCTCCTTCACATCTACAACCTTTGCTTTTTCAATCATATCCTATACCTCTCTTTAGTTTGCAATCCAAGTCATGAACTAATAAATGCAAGTTTCTTTTTGTTGACTCTTACCTGACATCTATTTCATGGCGGATCATTATGGTCTATTGCTGAAATAAATCATTTATCTAATCAGTATACTACCTCTATGATAATATATAAATTCATAAAGTTAAAGGCTGCCTAGGAAGCAGCCTTTAGCAATTACAATATAAACCTTATTATAAGATACCTTATCTTTTCCATCTCTCAAAATAGCTTTTATTGCTAGCCAAAAACTCTCCAGAAATCGTTATAAATTCTCCATCTTCTGTTTTGTTTTCCTCAAGAATAGGAACGGGATTGCATCCTCCCTTTACAACTTCAACGTCATTTATTCCAAATACATTTCCACAGTTTTGACAAACCAAGGTATCTCCAACCTGCTCATAGTACCCTTTACCAGAATCATAACATACCTGACAAGTATTCAATGCGGTTCTTATCGTTCCATCATCAGCTTTAAGTGCAATAACCTCCATATAGGTTCCGGCTTCCTTGTATGAATAGAAATTGGCTTTTTCTGTAATATCAGCTTTTGTCAGCTTTAAGTTTATTCCATCCACAACACCTTCTGTTGCATTTTCTACAGCTGCAGCCTCATTATTTTGCGGTGCTATTAGCTTATAACCTAAAAACACCAATACAAGAATAGCAGCTGCTATTATATAGATGTTTACTTGTTTCTTGCTTTTAGCATTTCCTTTTTTTGATTTGCTCAATATACTCCACCCTTTCACTTTATGCTAAGTCCAGCATAACTGATTAATGTGAAGAAATTATGGAGGTACTATTATAGGGAAATATGAAATGAATATGATTGACTTTACTTTTCGTTATAAATGACTATCTTTTTTACGATATCTTTATATAAATTCGTAACCTCAACCTTATCATAACCGGCTTTGCTGATGTTCTCCAAGGTTCTCCTGTTAATATTCGCACCATAGAAATTAACAACCAATGGATTAAGAACATCCATTATAAGTCCTAATACCTGCTTTTCACTTCTTACATGCTCTATCATGATAATTCTGCCGCCTGACTTACAAACACGCCTTATTTCCATCAATCCTTTTATCGGATCAGGCACAGAACAGAAAACACAAGTTGTGAAAACTGTGTCAAAGGTGTTGTCGGAGAAATCCATTTGCTGTGCATCCATAAGCTTTAGATCTACCTGCTTTTTCACAGCATCTGCTTTCATTTTTGCCTTTTCCAACATTTTCTCACTAAAATCTATTGCTGTAATATCCAGTCCATCAGGGTAGTATTCAATATTTTTTCCTGTACCAACGCCAACCTCCAAAACCTTACCCTTTAAATCCTTCATCACTTCTATTCGCCAGCTTTTTAAAGACATAGCTTCCATCGGTGCTTCCATAAAATCATAAAAAAAGGATGCTCTATTATATCTTCTTTTGATCATTTCTGTTTTCTTATCCATAAAAACCTCCAACTATAGACAAGCATTTATTCTAACCACGCCTATAATTTATTATCACAAAAATACTGTTATTATATGTTATGAAACGATAATAACAGTATCTTAATACATTTTTACTATGAATTTAAACTGCGTCTTCTAGTTTTTAAGCCAAATAACCCTAAGACAAGCAGTAAAATCAGCTCACCTATATAGTAAAATACAATCTTAAAAGCTATGTCAGAGAAAAAGGCTTCTGGAAACATGTTGATCAGCCTGTCCTTTGAAGGGGACAGCTGCCATAAATCATTATCGAAGAATATTTCGTGAAATATCGTAAAATATTTATAGAAATCTATATTCATAAGAATTGCCAGCAGCAAAACAGGTATGACACCGGCTACAAAGGTATAAATCATCAGCTTTGAAAAACGTTTTTGTTTATTCTTAGCCCTAAAATAAACCCATAGTGCAAATAGTACACAGTACAATAACGAAATATTTCTGATGAGCTTGCCTTGTATAAATAGATTCTGCACATCAATCATATGCAGCTTATCTCTTTCACTGAAAAATTCCTGCTGAACGCCCTTTATGGGCATTTGAAAATCTAGATGATCTCTTTTTCCATCCATGTAGTTCAATAATTGTTCCGTTGCATTCATGAGGTCAGGCTTGCTAATGCCTATATTTTGCGGAACCTGATACTTCTCATACTGCTGACTATAATAACTCCTGTTAAAAGCTGCAAATTGCACATTTGTAAACAACAGCACCAATACCAGCGCCATAACAAATACGACGCTGGCTATACATCCTAAAATTCTTTTGCTGCCCATCGTTATTCTCCTTAGTCTTGACCGTTCTCTACCGGTTTATTTGTTGAACAACAAGATTTCCCATCCTTGGACTTCATCATAAACACCATCATGCCTATATGCATCAAAGGGCATATTAAGAATGCCAAACCGCTTAAGGCTCCTATCCTTATACCCATTAAAGGTAGTGCCGCAATCAAGGCAATTGGCAATAGGCAGCATAACATCATCATCCAACCATGCTTCATATGTCCGGATTTTCTACTGTTCTTATTATCCTCATTATGATTCTTTTCTTCATAATTTCTATTTTCCATTTTAACTCCTCCTTTATATAATATAAATATAACGTAAAGTTATGGAGATATTATGGAGTCTCAATCTAAATATGAAGTTTAATTGATGATTGATAGTAAAATAATAAGCTGGGTTTGACTTTAATCAAACCCAGCTTATTATAATAGCTTCTTGATCTCTGCTGTATTGTCAGCAAAGCCTAGAATAACTTTATCTCGAATGATGATAGTCGGAACTGCCATTCGCTTGTATTTACTCTTCAATTCCTCTCTAATCAACTTGTCGGCAATGTTTTTATATTCGACCTCTACTTGTTGTTCAGCGAAAAAATCCTTCGCCGCCTGACAATCAGCTCAGGTGTCTGATGTATACATAATAATAGTATTTTTCCTTTTGAATAAGCTATTTAGCAAACTCATTGATCATTCTCCTTTTATAATGTGACTTTCAATCCTTTCCTCGACCTTTACGCAGTAATCCTGATTTAGTTTCTCTTTTAAATACATTCCCTATTCTAAACCTTTAGTACTTTAATCCCCCCTCTTAATTGAACATTAATTTCACAACCGCTGCAAGTGTTCCCGTGTAGTAGATCTTAGTAATATTTAAAAATTAATAAGTCCGGTTTATCTGTCTGATAATCCGGACTTATAATCAATTTATAAGGGGAAGGGATTGTGTATCTTCTATAGCCTTATATTAAAGTATTATTATGAAGAAATTATGGAGAAGTTAGTAATAGATTTGATTATATATTAATCTACAAACTTTTCACTAATTTCTTAAATTAAAACAGAAATCTTGTGTTCTAGTTTTTTATATTCTAGTAAACTATAATATAGATACAAGTTTTTTATATGAGGTGTAAAATATGAATAAAGATTTTAAGATATTAGTAGTTGATGATGAAAAGAATATTTTGGATGTAGTTAAGGCATATCTCGAAAAGGAAGGATTTAAAATAATTACTGCAATGGATGGCGATGCTGCACTAAATATATTAAGCAAGGAAACTATTCACCTAGTAATTTTAGATTTGATGCTTCCAAAACTAACTGGTGAAGAGGTATGTCGAAAAATAAGAATAACTTCCAGCATACCGATTATCATGCTGACTGCAAAAACTGAAGAAGATGAAAAAATAGAAGGTATTTCTATCGGTGCTGATGATTATTTGACTAAACCTTTCAGCGCTCGTGAATTAGTTGTAAGGGTAAGGGCATTAATTAGAAGAGCTTACAGAGACCAAACTCCTCTAGCCGATATTTTGTCCTTTAATAGTGGCGATTTAGAAGTAGATATCAAGAAAATGGTTGTTAAAAAGCAAGGCAAGGCTGTAAGCTTAACTACTAATGAATTTAAGGTTTTAACAGCTTTACTCATAAACCCTGGCCAAGTTTTTTCAAGAGAACACTTGGTAGAGAAAGCTTTTGGAGTAGATTATGAGGGTTTTGACAGAACTATGGATACCTATATTAAAAATATACGTCAGAAAGTAGAAGATAATCCAAGGGAGCCAAAGTATATTGTAACTGTATATGGAACTGGGTACAAATTTAATGAAAATTCATCTGAGGTAAAAAAATGAAGAAAACTTTGATGCAAAAGCTTTCTCTTGGTTTTCTTCTTGCAATTTTAGGTTCTATTATTCTAACTAGTTTTATATCTAACTATATAATAAACAAAGAATTTAATAGATACTTGGTTGATGAACACAGAGCTAAGATTGACAATATTATTAAAACAGTTGAAGACCTATATAAAAAACAAAACAGCTTTCTTAAAATAAATCAAGACGAGATTCAAAGGTATGCTGAAATACAAGAGCTCTATATTGAAATAAAAGATTTAGAAAATAACATAATCTACTCCTCGGGCAATGCTCACTTACAGCACAAAGCAATTATGGAGAATATAATAGGCACAATGATGCATGATTTTGCCGGGATGGATATACGCGAATATACTGAAAATACACACCCCTTAGTTATAAACAACAAAAATATCGGCTCGATTGTTATAGGATACTTTGGTACCTCATACCTATCTTCCGGTTCTATTACTTTTATTAGAACCTTAAATTACTCTTTTATATTATCTGCATTTATCGCCTTAGTTTTTGGACTCGTACTTAGTGTTATTATTTCAAAACAGCTTTCAAAACCACTTATTAAAATCACTGAAACATCAAATAGAATGAGAGATGGATACCTTGATGCCAGGGCAATGGTTAATACAAACACTAAAGAAATTGATGAACTATCCAAATCAATAAATTATTTAGCAGAAACCTTAAATGCACAAGAGATGCTTAGGAAAAGATTAACCTCTGATATGGCACATGAATTAAGAACCCCTCTGACTACACTTAAAACTCATATCGAAGCATTTATTGATGGAATATGGGAACCAACTACTGAAAGATTTGAAATCTTCTATGAGGAAATAAATAGATTGACAAAGCTGGTAGATAACCTAAGTAATTTAGCAAGATTAGAGCAATTAAATGTGAATATTAACAAGAGTGAGGTAAATCTCTCAAGAGAACTAGAGAAAATTCTGGATAATTTCAAACCACTTTTTATTAAAGAAAATTATGAGTTAAATAGCTGTATTACTCCCGGAATAAACATATTAGTAGATAAAGATAAATTTAAGCAGATTATGAACAATCTTCTTTCAAACTCATATAACCATTTAAAGCCTAATGGAAAAGTAGACGTTATTTTAGTGCATGAAAATGATAAAATAATAGTCAAAGTTAGAGATAATGGCATTGGTATCCCTGAAAAAGATTTGCCTTATATTTTTGAACGTTTTTATAGAAGCGATTTATCTCGTGCTAAGAATACTGGTGGATCAGGTATTGGACTTACTATAACAAAAGCCTTTATCGAAGCTCATGGCGGAAAGATATATGTAGATAGCGTTTTAAATAAAGGGACTAACTTTACGATTGAATTTCCTTATATCGTGTCTACTTAATGAAAAGAAGCTTGGATGCTTCCAAGCTTCTTTCTTTATCCCTTTTGTTAATAAAGACTATCTATTCATCATTGCGTTATGCATATTAACCATTTCTTTTCGGCTAAAAGAATTCATCATCTTCGCCATACCTTCATAGCCATTACTATTCATAACTTCAATCATTTGATTATACTGCGCATCAGTCATGTTCTTCATGAACTCATTCATAGCATCATAGTCCTTATTTTCCATAGCTTTAGCAGCTGATTCAAATCCATTGTTTCTCATTATGTCTATCATTGATTTATTTATTCTATTGTTATTTAAATTCATCATAGATCCTCTAAAACCGTAGTTAATTAGATTATTATTATCTATTGCGTATACCATAGTCATAGCACCAAAAGTTAATATTGCTATAGTCATAATTACCAGTATCGTCTTTTTCATTTGATATCTCTCCTCTTTAATGTGATTTATTTTATACGCTTATTATATTTCAAAATTATGAAGAAATTATGAAAATCAAATATTATTATATATCTATACTACAATTAAAAATGATTGCATTATAAAAGGTAAGCTGCCAAATTCAGCTTACCTTTATAGTTTTATTTACTACATCATACCCATTCCGCCGCCGCTTGGCATGCTGCCTCCACCGCCGCCGCCCATATTCATTTGCTGAATTTGCTGCTGCATTTGATTTAGCTGCATTTGCATCTGATTTAACATTTGCATCATAGAGTTGTTATTCATTTGCATATTGCTTGACGGCATGCTAGTCATGGTCATATTGCCAGTACCCTGATTCATAGGCATTGCACTTTGTGTTTGCATATTTCCCATTGGCATGCTCATCATACCCATTCCCCCAGAGCTTTGGTTCATTGGCATTCCGCTTTGCATCTGCATATTTCCCGCACTACTACCCATATTATTCATTGGCATGCTCATCATATTCATACCATTAGAGCCTTGATTCAAAGGCATATTTCCTGTTATTTGCATATTTCCATACGAAGTATTCATAGGCATATTACCATAATACATGTTTGAGTTCATAGTATTCGTGCCCATTAATCCTCCTGGACTCACAAATGCAAGTACAGCCATGGAAATGAGTATTGCAACAAATGAGAATAAAGCAAGTCTCAACCAACTATTCATAAATCTATAACCTCCGTTTTTACCATTAGTGTTATTTAGCCGTTTATTAGTTTTTTTATCTTTGGGTCCAGTTATGAACCTTACGAATGCAAGCCCTGCCAATCCAAACCCAATAACTAGTAGTATAATTAGTATTATCATATATAAAGAACCAACAGATCCTAAAAAGCTCATTCTCTACCTCCTCTTACTTAAGCCAGACAATTGATAGAAATGCGGTACCTGCAACTATGAAAGGGAGCAGTATAATGATTGAAAGAGTAGTAAAGTAATGAATTCTATTTAATTCACTATCTTCAGCACTATGATGACTATTTATTCCCGTAGCTGCTTCCTGACTCTCTTCTTGATAAATCAAACCATTGATACTTACATTCCCAAGATGCATGGAAGTCATCATATTACCCATTGAATCGTTCATCATGCCATTATTGGCTTCCATTGACTGCGGTTTACTCCATTCATTCACTAAAGTAAGTAATGTGATAATCGCGAATATAAGAAATAATCTTACAAAATGTAGTTTTTTCTTATCGATCAATTTGGCTCCTCCTAAGCTTAACTAGTAAAGCAGCGGCCATGCTGTATAGTATAAAAGGCAAAGTGAAATCAGAAGCCTTTTTAACAATGGTCTTTAGATAAATATCACTTTCCATAGACATCGATAACCCCATTAGAGAGCTATCCATGGCATTCATCATGCCTGACATATAAAGCATGGATTTGTCTTCATCCGGGGAAGGTGCTAGTGACGATATAATAATCGCTGTCGCTAGGAAGAAAAAAGATATTGTTATAAGCCATATAATTATTTTAAACCAAGGCTTTTGCATCATAACTTTTGTACTCCTTAAGGATATTTCTTTCTACTTCATAGTTTTTGACTTGCCTTGCTGTACCTTCTTAGGCCATACTAATGCGTGACATTTCATATAAATATGCCAAATTACACTTAGTATAACAATGTACGTAAGCTTTTCATGCACATATAATGCAAAGGCTGTAGCTGCCATATTTGCATCCATACAAATCCAGATAATCGCTCCTGTTATAATGAATATTAGTGTTGTAATATAAGTAAAAAGTTGATAGCCGCCGCTTCCAATTACAAACCATGCTTGACTGCTGGTATCATTTCTAATAGCTCTGATAACTTCATACCCTATAGATATAAATGTAAGAATCACAAATACTGCCGCTAAAACTCTATGAGAAATATCTGCTGCACCTATATCATAATTCAATACCCAGCCATAACGTGGACCTACCATTGCTATACCGCTTAATGCAAGCAAAGAGAATACGATGGTCCATAACCAATGAATGATAAAATCAAATCTAATTTTCATTCTTTTCACCAGAACTTATACAGTCGAATCTAGGTCATCTATTTTTGTACTATTTTCATTTGTTGTTGCATTTGTTGTTGTATCCGCTGTCTTTGTACTTGTAAACCAGTTAATATTTCCTTTATCATATTGATTTCTCATATAGATTGCTACTGAAATTACTAATGAAATAACCAGTACATAGGACAATATTCTAATGAGCATCATTAGCAGCCATTCAATTCCTAGTGAAGCATCATATCTGCCTGCATAACCTCCATACATATGCTCTTGGGAAACTCCGCCCATGTACCCTGGTGAATTGAAGCTTCCAAGCAAGCCAAATAAAATAAATAATCCAAGAATAGCAAGGGTAGTTAGTGCAACAGTTTTCAGTATTGGATCATTATTTATTGCTCGTACAAAAGCAGAATTGTTATCTCTGAAAAACATATTTCTTATCCAAACAAAAGCCCCAATCAACACCGCACCTATTAGTACTACAAACAGTATTTTAATAAGTACTAACAACAACCAGCTTATGATTGAGCCAAATGAATATCCATAACCATATCCTTGGTTCATATGCTCTCCACTGCTAATCATATTACCGCCGCCAGTCGTTGTATTAAACAGCAGACCAAATAGTAGAATTCCAATAGCTATAACTGCTACTGCTCTTAAGAACGGATCATTTCTAAGTTCATCCCACATATTTTCTACTCCTTTCTAAACGTTAGTATCACTTTTAGTTTTAGCTCTTTTGTCATTTTTATTACCGCCTTTTAAGATGTTTCCTAATGCTCCAAAAACACTAACAATTAGCAGCACTACCATAATAACAAGTATTAAGTTAAAAACTGTTGAAATACTCGTTGCGTTAAATACACTTGACCAATTGCCTGTGTTGTCCATACCAGGCATATTCCCCATATTATTATTGTAAATTGCATATTGCGCACTTGTCACTGCCTGAACCATTTGAGCAGTCATATCCTCATTTAGATCATTAGCTAATACCATTGCCTGTGCAAGCGTAAATATCCCCCTATGCATTTGATCCATATATTGAGCATTATATTGATAGCCATTTGTGCCCCCATAAGGATTTACATTTACAAGCTCTGTGGCCTGATTTATTGATGCAACTGCATTATTAAGCTTTGCCTTATTCTTTATAATTTTATTATATCTATCCATGTAGGTCTGGTAGTTATTGTAGTTAGGCTCTATGGTACTGGCTTGAATCGTAATATCTTCATTGAGCTGGGTGAGGTACATCATGCCTTGAGCAAGTCTTACTATTCCTCTATGAAGCTGCTCCAGCTTTGCTTGATCATATACATAATTAGCAGAAGTCATGGCGGCCGTATTCATATTAGGCATACCCGGCATTGCAGAAGTATCAGTTGTTCCTGCACCTGTATTACCTTCTCCTGTTGTAGGAGGTACAATATTTAGAGAATTTGTTCCATTAGGGTAAATGTTAATGGTACCGGTATTGCTTTGTGTTTGTGGCATTTGCATATTACTATCGGTAGAGCTTGGTACAGTAACTCTTGAATATGGGTCCATGGTAATTAGATCAATAGCCTGATTTAGCATACTTTGAACTTCCATAAGCTTTTCTCTATTTTGTAATGCAATTGCATTGTAGGTTAAATTATTATTGTTCTGCGTATCTGTCCCTGTTGAAGGAGTCATCGGATTATTACCGGTCATATCCATATCTGACATATTCATATTCCCTTGTGCATTTGGATCGGCGGTATTCACCCCTTGATTTGCATTCCACGGAAAAATTTCAGCAATACTATTGTATGGTCCATAGTACATGCTCCAAGCAATATAACCTATTCCACCAACTATAATGATAACCAGTATGAAAGTAAAAAATGCTCGCAAAACCTTCATATCACCACTCCTAAATAATTTTGTTTTTTAATAGTATTCTTTCAATATACTTCCACAAACTCATATACAAGTATTCATACCACTTATTGGTATTTATTGTGCTCTTCATATCTATCAACAAGATATCCACGTTTCCGAAATAAAATAAAAATGAACCTAGCTTATATTAAACTAGATTCATTTTTATTTTATTATTTTCGATTTGCTACCTTTTACTCTTAATGGAAAGAATGTGCCAAGTAACACCAACGGCAATAAGTAGTAAAATAATTCTCATAGTCCGAGTTGCAACTACAAAGATTGCTGCAATTATCATGCTTATCCATAAAAATACAATAGTTATCAGCTTAATAATAAGTGGTATGCCTTTGCCGTCATAATACTGTTTAATATATACACCTATTAACTTATTATTAATAAGCCAAATATAAAGCCTTTGAGAACCTTTAAGATAACATGCTGCTCCTAGTAAAATAAACGGAGTTGTAGGTAACAATGGTAAAAATATACCTATAAACCCAAGTAGAATAAAAAATGATCCAGAAATAATTAATATAGCTTTGGTAAGTCGATTCATTCTGCCCTTTCTATGAAATATATTTGATTATTATTGTGATTATTTAGATATTATAGTGCATAATTATGGGGATTTAATGAATTTATGGTATCCTACCTAATTTTCTAAATTCAATATTTAAGTTTTAAAAAACCAGCCCACTTGAGCTGGTTTGATATTTTTATCAAAAAGAGTTGTCTACTATTCCCTAACTGTTATGCCATTAGGTGACTTACCAACGGGAATAGTGTCTACTATACTATTATCCATTGTGTCTATTATAGTCACATTGCTTGCACCTGTATTTGTTACGAATACATATGTGCCATCCTTAGATACTGCCACACCATGAGCTTTGTCTCCTGCTGCTACTGTTGCCTTTACTGTCATACTTGCTACATCTATTACGCTTACATCATCTGATTCTGTGTTAGCAACGTATATTGATTTACTGTCTGGTGTTGAGTGCAATTGTATCGGATATTTGCCAACTGCAATCGTCTTAGTAACAGTCATATTTGCCATGTCTATTGCTGCAACACTATTATCTTCACTCAATGTAACAAATACATATTTCCCATCAGGTGTAAATGCAGGTTGAACCGGCCCATTACCTGCTTTTATTGTATTTACTACACTATTTGTTGCAATATCTACAACTGATACATCATCTGATTCTGTATTTGCTACAAATACATATTTATTGTCAGGTGACATTCTCAAGCCATGAGGCATTTTGCCAATAGGTACTTTTGCTGTTACATTGCCCTTTTGAATATCTATTACGTAAAGGTTTCCATTTATCAAGTCATCATCCATTTTCATAGCTCCACCTTCGACTTCAGCCATTTCAGCTACTGTTACATAGGCTGTCTTGGAATCAGGGGAGAATACTATATGACTTGGTCCTTCTCCAACTTTGATTGTATTTACAACTTTTCCTGTTGTAGTATCAATTGCAGAGATAGTATTACTCTTATTTTCTACTACAAATACGAACTTCCCATCCGGTGTAACCTGCACATTATGTGGTCCCATACCTACAGGTATCGTATTTTCCACCTTCATTGTTGCCATATTTATAATGGAAACACTTGCTTCATCCTCATTTGCGGTATAGATATAATATTGTGGCATTTCACCCATTTGCTCTTCCATATCATCCTTCTGCTCTGGTTGATTAGCAGGTGGTTGATTCATATCCTGAATTGGTGCTTGGGTCTTTGGTTGACATGCTGCCAATATTCCTACACTAAGTATAATTACTATCAATAGTGCTAAGTATCTTTTCATCACTTTACCTCCATAGTTTTTTAATAGTATTTGTATCAAATTATTTAATATTCAAATTATCTTTTAAGGTATGAATAAAGGACCCGGCAAACTGCACCTGGTCCTTTAATGACGACTTATTACATCATGCCGCCGCCCATCATGCCGCCATTCATGTTCATCATATCCATATCTTGCATCATCATGCCGCCGCCCATGTTCATCATATTCATATCTTGCATCATCATGCCGCCGCCCATGTTCATGCTACCATTCATATTCATGCCACCTTGTATGTTCATGCCGCCTTGCATATTCATGCCACCTTGTATGTTCATTGGCATATTATTCATATTCATATTACCGTAGTACATTCCATTCATGTTATACATGTTATTCATGCCATATTGATTTCTGTTATAACCATAATAGTTGTTGAATTGCCCTACTCCCCAAAGTATTGCAATGCTTAATACGATACCTGCAAGAGACACTGTTGCTAACTTAACCCATACATTTCTTTGCATTCTATTTACCTCACTTTTTTCTCTAAATATTTGTTGTTTTTGTTAACTATATTTCTCTTTCTTTACCACAGAGGGGACAAAGCTTCCACTCTGCCTCAAGTGTGTTTCCACAAGCAGTGCATGCTTCTTTCTGACCTACTGGCTTTTTCCCACTAAAAGTATTTTTAATTGACTCAATTTCTTCTTTAGTAAATATGTTGTTTTTAATATATACAACTATACCTGCTATTAGTGCTACAACAAAGACTGCAAATAAGACTTTAACCAGCACCAATAATAATGAGAAAAAAACACTTCCATAACCAATCCCTAATCCTGTACTCATTTAACATATTCACCTCCTTTCTATGCATTGATATTAAGCAATTGGTATATGCACCAACATTCTATATGCCTTAAAAACCACTTTATATCTCTCTATCTACTTACATTCGAGTAAATTTATATGTATATTCACTATTTTACAGTTAGATCCGATAATTTATTAGATGCTTTATTTACAAATCCCTCCATTCATCCTCTACTATAGATTAAGATGCCTTCTATGAACTAATGTTATACCAATGTTGTGGGGATATTGTGGAGAAACATTATGCAAAATAAGATTATCTATGTCACTTTTCAATATAAAATATCTTTTCTCCCAGGATAGTTATCATGTATATATTTCACTCTTAATATCTAAAGCTTATCTATTATTGTCCTACTTACTAGGCAAATTAGGTTAAACAAGATTCATACAAAAATTATAATAGTTAAGTAAGCAATAATAATGTTTTACTCCCATTTTCAGATCTTTTTATTAAATAATAAAACCTACAATTGTATAGCCTGCTAATGATAAAATTACACCTGCTATTACGTAAGGAAAAGAAGATGAAAGATGTTCACTAAAGGAAGTCCCAGCCATCTGTGAAGAAAGCGGTGATATAACATCTGCAACAGCACCGCCTGCCCAAACAGTTCCTACCAGCATACTTATATTTACTCCAGAGCTTATTGAAAAGGTTACTGCCATAGGCATTATTAATGCCCATGTTGCCCAGGATGAGCCGATGGTATATGAAATTACAGCAGCAAAAAGAAAAATTGCAGGCGGTATAAGAATTTTAGGAATACTTCTTATCACTTCATCACTTATTAGATTGTTGAAGCCTAAATCCTCAGTAACAATGGTAAGTGCCCAACTAAGTACAAGTATTAACACAAGTGAAATTACTTTTTCTGCACCAATAATAATATGAGCCTCTATCTCTGCAAGACTTATTCTTTGAAATAGAAAAAAGATGCTAGTGACAAGCAGAGTGAGTATAATTCCTGCAAATATTGACATATTAAAGTTTGCTGCACTTAAAGCCCCAAAAAAAGTTGCCGATTTTTTTCTTCCTGTCCACCAAAAAAAGAAAATAGTGCTGATAAGTAAAAATAAAACAGGTACTAACAGATTTACACTTTTTTTAGGGTATTCTTGAATCGTCTTATTAGCACGTTCATCTCTATCAATATGAATTTGAGTCAAGCCTTCATCTTCGCCTGTCTTACCCAATCTTATTTTGCCAAACCCTAAGCCAAATAGACTGACCCCTACGGCAATTGCAATCATAGCCAAAGAAAAAAAGTTCCAAAGTACACTTTGCGCCACTATTGAATAAGCACTTTGTGTTATTCCTTTACCCTTAATATTATTTGTAACTAATGCAACCATATATCCTAAATAAGCTGTAGCAATTGGTATTAACAATATAAGCTGCAAGCTAGTTACAGAAAGAATAAATGCAAACTTTTCCTTAGAACCCTTAACCTTATCTAATAAGGGACTCAACATAGTACCTACAGCAATAGTATGAAAGGAGCTGTCAAAAAAAGTAAATATACTTAAAAACCACGACCATAATGCAATACTCTTTTCATTCTTAACCCATTTACTGATCTTATCACTAAAGCCTGCGATTCCACCTGCCATCTCAATTACATCAGCTAATGCACCAAATGCAATCAAAAATCCTAAAGTGTACGCACTATCTTTATCAGCAGCAGCATCTACCAGGTAGCCTCCTATGCTTGTTATACCGCCTATCAGCGATTTGGAGCTGATAAAAGCACCAACTACTACTCCAGAAAACAAAGCAGGAATCAGTCTTTTCGTTTTAAACGTCAAAACTATTGTTATAATTGGTGGTATCAACGATAGCCATGCCATTATTAATCCTCCTAAATAATTTAGGGGGTAGTAATACTACCCCCTAAGTAATTTTATAATGCCATCTTGCGGCATTCCTCTGCACACGCTCTGCATACCTCAGCACATTTCTTGCAATGATCGTCCTTAAAGGTTTCACAGTCAACTGCACACATTTCGCATAGCTCTGCACACATTTTGCATAGCATCTTACTATGTTCACTATTTCTAGACATGTATTGTGCTGCGAGTACACAAATATCAGCACAGTCGCGAAGCATGCTGACACATTTCACTCTGGCATTCAAATCAGGCTCCTTATAGCATGCTGCCAAACATTCTTCACATGCTTGCATACATGTAACGCAAGCAACTATGCAATCCTGCATATGGTTATTGTCTTTTAGAATATCCATTTCTACACCTCCCATTAGTTTATAATGCTATTATCTCAAAAGGACAAAAGCATTATGCAGACTGAGGCTTGAGCTAAATATTCTAATTGAACTAGACATACTAAAAATATCTAGTCTGCATTATTATAACTTTCTATCCTGAAACTCTCTGCATACTTTAGTCCAGTATTCAATGAATTGTACCTGGCAAATGCCTTTACAAAAAAAACATAAGGCTTAGTATTGAACCTTATTTGACTTTTATGCTTTTGCAACTTTAAAACTGCTTCCATATTTCTCTTATATATCTAACTTTAATATCCAAATTTGAACATTTCAGCATTATATAAATGATTATCACCCTAATCGCAAGTTGTAAGTTTAGCCTAAATACTATACTCCTAATATTAATTTGAATAACATATATTTTACTGGAAATAATTATTAATAAATTATTTAGATTTCATTGAAATATTTTTATTATACGAACTTTTAGGAGTGATACATATGAAGGCATCTATTAACAAGAAGACTTGCATGTTCTGTGGAATGTGCGGCGGCTTATGCCCTGAAGTATTCAGAGCGGATTTAGATAGGAAATCCATAGCCTTAGATACAGAGATTTCAGAGGA
>JAQSYD010000171.1 GCA_029256325.1 Clostridia bacterium | reverse complement strand
AACAGATTTAAAAGAAAAATGCCATAAAAATAGTGCAGGATTTTATTCCTGCACTATTTTTTAGAAGTGTTCTCCATTTTCGTAGTACCTGCTTCTTTCCAAAATGGTGAATATTACATCCACGTTTTCATAGCCTGCATGATGCACGTGCTTGGTAATCGCTTTGGCAATCCTATCCTCCGCTTCTCTTCCTCTGTCGAAGAGATTGACATATACCAAGGGATATTCCGCTGCTTCCTTGCCATCCATGATGTACATAGAATCTACATGGTCTAGGGCAAAATATTCTCTGGGCACATCAATGATTGCTTGCATATTAACACAGCAAAACCTAGTTTCTGTTTTTGCTCAGGATGCGATAGCTGACGTGGAGCAAATATACAGAAAGTCAGTGTTGCTGTGTTGATTCCTTAGCTTTTGCGCAAAACCTAGTTTCACTACATTATTTTATAAATTACAATCTACATTGCTATTATAATTGCCCTAAATTTCAATTACAAGTACTCAAGCACGGCATCAGTTCTGAAAATTGTGAAAATATCTTAATAATAATTTTGATTTTACTCAATTGAATTGAGGACTGCATTGCAATACAATAGAAATAGTGTGATAATGATAAATTTTATATAAAGATGATGGGGGAAATTGCATATGAACATAGCTCTTAAAATAAAGGAAAACGTAGGCAAGGTGATATTGGGCAAGGATGAAATCATTGATTTGCTGATGACTGCTTTGATCAGTGGAGGTCATGTACTGCTGGAGGATGTGCCGGGCATGGGCAAGACCACAATGGCAAAGGCTTTGGCGAAATCCATTAGCTGTGATTTCAAAAGAATACAGTTTACACCGGATTTGCTGCCTACAGATTTGACGGGTATCAACTATTTCAATCAAAAAGCGGGAGAGTTTGAATTCAGGAAAGGACCGCTTTTTACGAATATATTGTTGGCTGACGAAATAAACAGAGCCACGCCTAGAACACAGTCCAGCTTGCTGGAATGTATGGAAGAGCGTCAGATATCCGTAGAAGGCGATACACATAAGCTGGAAAAGCCTTTCTTTGTATTGGCAACTCAAAATCCTATAGAGAACTATGGCACCTTTCCGCTGCCGGAAGCACAGCTGGACAGATTTTTAATGAAGGTAAAAATGGGTTATCCGGAAAGAGCAGAAGAGCAAAAGATTCTGGATTTATTCGATAAGCAAAGTCCTTTGGAGGATTTAACGGCAGTTTGCAGCAGTGAGGATATTATTAATATGCAGCAGCAGTATGTAGAAGTGACAGTAAATAAGGATGTCTCTGCTTATATACTGGATATCATAGAGGCTACCAGAAACCATGAAAGCATCGAGCTGGGCGCCAGTCCCAGAGCAAGTATAGCACTATATAAGGCGGCTCAAGCCTATGCATATATCAATGGGCGAACGTATGTAAGACCGGACGATATCATCTATTTGGCGCCAACTATTTTATCCCATAGAATAATACTGAAGGGCTTAAGCAAGCATCGGAAAACAGAAGCAGCCATACTGATAAATGAGATCATCAGCTCTATTTCGGTACCAGTAGAGAAAATGGTATAGGAGTTGAGTTTATGAGTTCTCTTTTGTTTATCATACTGATAGCTGTTTTTGTTGTTACTCAGGCAATGCTGTATAAAAAAGGCATATTCGAAAGGTTATATATCAGTAGAAGCTTTGACAATACCGGAGTTTTTCCCGGAGACAAAGTGGTATATGAGCTGGCAATAGAAAACAAAAAGTTTTTGCCCTTAACCTGGTTAAGCATTGATGAAAAGCTATACACCGGTTTGGAGTTTGAGATTCATACCAAGATACAGCCAATCAACGACGACATATATCTTCATAACAGCATGCTTTCTTTGCTTCCCTATCAGAAGGTAGTGAGAAGGCATCAGCTAAAGGCTGTAAAAAGAGGGTTTTATCAGCTGAAGAATATGACGATGACTTCCACAAATATGCTGGGAACAGAGGAATACAGCATAGAGAAAGAAGTTTCTGCTAGTATTGCAGTTTACCCGAACCTACGAGATTTAAGAGGCACGCTGATACCTGCCAATACCACCCAAGGGGATTTTTCTGTAAAACGTTGGATCATTGAGGATCCTATGGTAATTACAGGGGTAAGAGCCTATGGCGGCAATGACAGTCTCAAAAGCATAAATTGGAAGGCAACAGCAAAGAATCAGCAGCTTTTAGTGAATAAATATGATTACACAGCGGACAAAAGAATCATGATTATATTGAACTTAGAACGTCAGGAATATTCACTAAAGCGAGAAGACATTCATATAATAGAAGCAGCTATTGAAGTATGCGCATCAATAGCATCCATGATGCATGAAACAGGAATACCCGTAGGCTTTGCAACCAATGCACACACACTGGGCCCTGTTGAAACGAATGTTTTAGATCCGGATGCCGGTGATAAACATATGACAGCTATATTAGAATCCCTGGCGAAGGTCAGCTATTTTAAGAAATATAAGTCCAGAGAGCTGTTGAAGCTATTGGTAGCAAGTTTTTCTTGGGGTACAGAGGTCATAGTCGTTACACCGGAGATATGTGAAGAACTGATAGAGGATTTGCAGTCCTTGAACAATATAAAAACCACAGTAATATCCTTGAGCAGGAGTAATGTCGATGTTCCTCCCAATATAAGCCTCTATCATTACAGGCAGGAGGGAGAGCATTATGAAGCTATTTAACAACAAACAGCTGATGTTCCGAGTCGTTGCAGCTGTTGCAGAGGCTATATTGTTCTACATTGGTTTTGTGTTTGCAAATCAAATGGTGAATGGCAGTAAAATCAGTATCGCATTTTTTATAATCATTGCATTATGTGGACTATTTATAAACCTTTCTCCATATAATAGCATTGACAAGCGTAAACAAAGTCTTTTTTTTGGTTCCATAGGACTGGCACTGGCCGTTCTTTCAATCGGGATATCTTCCCTGAAGGGCTTTCAGCTGTTTGCACTGCCTATTGGATTTATCGCTCTGATATTCCTTTACTATAGGTCCTATACAAGCTATCTATCAAACGTATTTTATGTTTATACAGTAGAAAGCTTTTATCAAAGTGTGGCATTTTTGTTTTTGATCAATGCTGCAGCAGCATTTTGGAACAGAAGCTTTGGAATGGTTTCAGACGAGCTTATGAGATATTCTGTGCTGTATCTCATTATGGCACTGTATATGCTGTCAGAGGTGAAAAACTTCCGTTATGTGAGTAAAAACGAGAATTCACGCAAAACAGCCTTTGATATAGCAGCCACAAGCTTAATGATCATTATTACAATCATCATGTCAATACCAAAGGTATTTAGAATAGTAACCTTTCCTTTTGTCACGGTTTTTCAATTTGTATACGGTTGGATTGTAAAAGGCATCTTGGCTGTGACGTATCCTATTGCAAGATTGCTTAATTATTTATACAGCTTGATACCGGAATTAGATCAATCGGGAAAAACGAAGCCTGACTTTGGCAATATGCTGGGTATGCCTGACAAATATGATGACGCGCTAAATTTGAATTCTCCTCTTGTTGAGCTTATAGGCAAGGCATTGGCATTTATTTTTATGTTGAGCATATGTGCTTATGCAATCTATCTATTGTTTAAATTTATTAATCGAATTACAAGGTCAGAGGAAGAAGATGATTTTGTAGAGAACAAGGAGTTTATACTTCGGAGCGGCAAGAAAAAGGCTTCTGGTATTAGAAGCAAGCTGGCGAGTGCTATGAAAAGAGCTGCTGGCAATCTTTCCTTTATGCTTACTGCAGATAATGGGGATAAGCTGCGCAATGAGTATAGAATTTTTATTCAAAAGCTTTACAGCAAAAAAGTGATTGAAGAAAATAACTGCACTGCGCAAGATATTTTACAGAGAATGCTTATACAAATTCCTAATCAAAGGAATGAGTTAATAAGTATAACAGAGACTTATGAGGAAGTCCGATATGGAGTAAAATCTCCCGGAGATAATGAGCTGATAGGCTTTAGAAAAAATATCATGGAAATTACAAAAAATCTTCAGCAGATGCAATAGATGGAAAGCATGTTATAATCAAGATTTTTCAAATGGTTGACAACTCCCAATTCTGCGTTATAATATACATTAGTAATTATTATATTACGGAGTGCAAATGAAAGAGTTATTTATGAAGAAAGCTTTAGAGCAAGCCTGCAATGCTCTTGAATTGGATGAGGTCCCTGTGGGAGCGGTTATCGTCAGAGGGGATCAAATTATATCAACCGGTCACAACCTCAAAGAAACATCTAAGGATCCAACAGCCCACGCTGAGATATTAGCTCTAAGAAGGGCCAGTGAGGCGCTTGGCGGATGGAGGCTCAGTGACTGTGATATGTATGTGACCCTCGAGCCTTGTGCTATGTGCTGCGGCGCAATTATACAAGCACGTATAAGGAAGCTCTATATAGGAACGATGGATCCAAAAGGTGGAGCAGCAGGCTCGAAGCTCAATTTACTCAATGATTATGGCTTTAACCATAAATGCGAGATTGAAGCCGGACTGTTAGAAGAAGAATGCAGTCAGATACTAAAGGACTTTTTCAAAAGCAAAAGAACCTAAGAAGGAGAGATGTCCGAGAGGTCGAAGGTCCATGACTCGAAATCATGCAGGGTGAAAGCCCTCGAGGGTTCGAATCCCTCTCTCTCCGCCATATT
>JAQSYD010000036.1 GCA_029256325.1 Clostridia bacterium | reverse complement strand
GGTAAGAGGGGATCGTATTGCCATGATCTATCAGGAGCCCATGATGTCCCTCAATCCCGGTATCTCAGTAGGAGAACAGATAAGAGAGACACTGATTATCCATAAAACTGTTCCGAAGGCTCAAACCAAGCAAAAGGCTTTGGAGCTTATGAACTTTGTAAGTATACCTGAAGCACAGATGCGTTACAACGATTTACCGGGTAAATTCAGCGGAGGTATGAGGCAGCGGATAATGATTGCCATGGCTATCGCCTGCAATCCCGATTTGCTGATAGCCGATGAACCAACAACGGCATTGGATGTTACCATTCAATCTGAAATAATGGAGCTTCTGAGGTCCATGAAAAATAAGCTTAATATGTCAATGCTTCTGATAACCCATGATTTGGGCTTGGTTGCAGAAAATGCGGATAGAGTAATCGTTATGTACTGCGGTAAGATTCTGGAGGAGGCAAATGTAAAGGATTTATTTAAGAACCCTATGCATCCATATACAGTTGGGCTTATGAAGTGTATTCCTAGAATAGACAGTACTGTAGAAAAGCTGTACTCCATACCGGGCTATATACCTCACCCAAGTCAGTTTCCTGAAGGGTGCCGCTTTAATGACAGATGCGAATATGCGAGGGAGATATGCAGAGAGAAGATGCCGGAGCTTATAGAGATAGAAGAAGGCCACAAGGTACGCTGCTGGCAATGTCAATAAAAGTAAATGTGAGGGAAGGGAAAATGATATGAAAACAAAGCATAAGGTTATAATATCAACGGTTGTTATACTCATTTTGACAGCAGCCAGTGTTTTCAGCATAGCGGCTGAAAAGCTTCCACAGTATAGAAAGATTGTAGTAACAAGTGCTGCAAAGAGAACGATGGGTCAGACTATAAATATAAAGGGCTACATAGAGCCCTTTGAAAAGCAAGAGATCAATCTGGATACGACTCAAAAGGTTTCAGCGGTTTATGTACAGGAAGGCCAGGCGGTAAAGGCTGGTGATTTGCTTTTTAAGCTGGATGATACGGATTCAGCCTATAGATTAAAAAGCGAGCAGTTAAGTTTGAAGGCAGCACAATCTGAACTAAGCAATCTGCTAAAATCGGAAACTAAAGATAAGAAGGATTTAACATTCTCTGTAGCACAAGCGGAACTGGCATATAAAAATGCTGTTGATGAGTTGAACGATGCAAAAATAAGATGCGAAGACAATCAAAAGCTTTATTCTGAAGGCTTTATTTCAAAGGAAGAATTAGATAATGGGTTAAGAAGCCTTTCAAAGCTGGAAAGCACCAAGATCATGCAGGAAATGCAGTTGGAGAGGGCAAAGCATGCACTGGACAACTATGATGATGAAAGACAACAGCAAATAGATAAGCTTAAAAGCAATATTGAGCTGATACAAATGAATATAGACAACTTGAACTCAAAAATTGATATTAGCACAAAAGCACTTATTAACGGAATAGTAATCCGTTGCAAGCTGCAAAATGACCAATATCCAAGTGTCGACAGTACAAAGGTAGAAGTATATGATTTGTCACAATATCTTATCAATATATACATAAAGCAAAATGAAGCAGTACAGGTGATTGAAGGGCAAAAAGCTTCTATCAGAATCACAGGGCTGGAGCAAAAGACTTACCTTGGTACTGTAATAGAGGTAGAAGACACAGCAACTATGCTACAAGGGGGTACTAAAGTGCCAATGGTAAAGGTTAAAATTGCAGTTGATGAGCCGGATCAAAATATTAGAGTAGGCTTTGAAGCACAAGTAAGTCTGGATCTAAATATCAGGACTGATGTTGTTGCAATAGATTTCCAGGGTATCGTAGAAGACCACAACGGAAATAAGTTTGTTTATATGTTTAAGGACAATAAAGCTACAAGAAAGCTAGTTAAGACAGGTATTGAGGATGGATTTTTGGTGGAAATTGTTGAAGGGCTTATACCTGGAGACCAATATATTTTAAATCCTCCGGAAAGAGTACAGAATGAATCCAGCTTCAAGCTTTGGAGTTGGGGGTATGAGCTGAAATGATAAAGCAAGATCGCTTTATTCTGATTTGGATGGAAGATTTGAGCATTAAAAATAATATAATAAACAATGATGAATATACTGTTCGTCATCTAAATCTTCGTATAGATGCCGGGGAATTTGTTTGTATCAGCGGCTTGTTTGGAATCGATAAGATCAGCTTCATCAATACATTAAGCTGCTTGAACAGGCCTGATGGCGGAAAGTACATATATAACTACAATGACACGACAACCGTAGAGAAGAGTAAGCTTGACGCTGTGAGAAGCGAAATTGGATTTATATTCAAGAATTTGAATATCATAGATGACCTTACAGTTTATCAGAATATAGAAATTCCGACTCGAACTAGCAGCGCAGCCGGAAAATCAAAAGAAATTGTCAAAGCTGCGGAAAGACTTGGAGTAAGTGATTTACTAGATACGAAGGTTAAAAGGCTCGCGGATATAGAGAAGCACAAGGTATCCCTTGCAAGGGCTCTTGTGGTCAATCCGTCACTAATTATTGCGGATGAACCTGCCGACGCCTTAAGACAGGAAGATGCAGAAACAATACTAAATGAATTGAAAGAAATCAATAAATTAGGCACTGCTATTGTGTGCTTCTCACAAAACGCACAAGTAATAGAAAAAGCGCAGAGGCATATCGAGTTTGAAAAAGGCTGCATTAAATCTGATAACGCGGTTAAAAACTGCTGTATAGAGGAGGGTGTAGTATGAAGAAGCGCTTGACGAATAAGCTATTATTATCAGCCCTCTGTATTATGATTGGAGTAGCACCCTTAGTTGCTTTTATCAATACTGCAGAAAGTGGAAAACATATGCTGAAAAATGAGTTTGGAAGTAATTCAATATTATTAAGCTTAAGCTTAGAGGGCAGCACTGCTGCTTTTGAAGATTTTCAAAAGCTGTCGGAAGAAATACCCGAAATAAGTGCAATAATACCTATTTCTACAAGCATCACAGCGCTAAACTCATATAAAAGTGATAGTACCGTAACCCTTAAAGCTGTAAATCATAGCTATTGGAAGTATGCAGGTTTGAATATAATAAAGGGGTCATTTATAACCCAAGGTCATCTTGATCATAACCTTAGCGTTGTTGTGATTGATGAATTGACAGCAGATGAATTGTTTGGAACAACAGATGTACTAGGTCATAAGCTTGAGACCACAGTAAATGGAATATCCTTTGAGCCAACGATCATAGGTGTAAGCAAAAGAATGGATATCACTGAAAAGCAGTCAAATCAGGGGCAAGGCTTTGCATATATACCCATTACAATGCTGGACAATAACTTAACTGACTATAACATGCAGCAGGTCGTTCTTTCCATACGTGATCACCAGATTGAGGAAGCCAAGGCTAAAGTATCACACTTTTTATCAAGCAGGGACATAGCGGTGAAATCAGAGGATATAAAGTTGATGAATCAGCTGGAATTCATGGATGCTTTTGAAGCTGACAACAAGATATTGCTTTGGGCAATAGCTGTCTTGTGGTTTGCAGCAGCAATTCTGGGGATTACAAATATTATGCTGGTTGATATTGAACGAAGTAAAAAATACTATGGATTGCTGAGCTTTTATGGAAGTAGTGACCGAAATATAAGAAACGAGGTTTTGAGTAAAGCATATGCAATGGCGTTGCTCTGCAGTACAATGAGCATTGTTGTCGGCTTGATGATATCCTTTATTGTGTGCAGCATATTAAATATACCTATTTATATTTCTGTAATCAGTATCACATTAGGAATCCTTATACCCATAGTGGTTTGTTTACTGTCAGCAATTTACCCGTCTTATAGAGCATCCAATATTGACGTAAACAGTATCATATGGCAGTTGGAATAGTGTTTAACAGCATAAGAAGAAGAATAAAGCATAGTAGATTTAATAAAATAACAAAAAGAGAGAAAAAGTGCAGAAAATCTGCACCTTTTTTTGTAGTTTAAGCTAGTTAATGAAGGAAAAACCCTATTTTTAAAGAATATATAAATGGTAATATATAATAAATACTCTTAAAGGAGTCGGAAATATCAAAAAGTAATAATCGCTACAATATTAATATGGTAGCTGTGCTTACTGCGCTTAATCTTGCAGATGCACTATATAAAACTCAAATGGAACTGGGTGATACTTCTGAAAAGCTGGAAATTTTGCAATCAGAAATGCAGAAGCCCTTTGAGGAGCTAAATAGCTTAAATCAAGAGGTAGAAGCAGTGAAAGAACAATATACCAAAACTCAGAGTGAATATACAAAGACTCAAATTGAGTTAGGTAAAATTAGCAGAGAATGGGCAAAGGCACAAGAAGAAATGAAGGATCTAAGCGTGGAGCTGGATGTATCAAGACAGACCATCGATGATCTTCAAAATAAATTGTTTGAAAATCAAATAGAGCTGCTAAAAGTCAAAAAAGAACTTGATGAGCATAAGAGCAGATCAGGTTATGATAAACAGGATAAGAATAAAGGGTCAGGTTATAAACCTATGCCAAGAAATCAAAATAAATAAGTGTAATTTAAGCAGTTATCATAAAAAACCTATGCCTATGGAAAGATAATGCTGTAGATTTAAACTGAATGGACGTGAAACGATGAATAAAATAGAGTTACTTGCACCGGCAGGCAGTATAGAGGCATTGGAAGCAGCAGTGGAAAGCGGTGCAGATGCAGTATACATAGGCGGAAACAAGTTTAATGCAAGAGCCTTCGCAGATAACCTCAATGAAGACATGCTAAAAGAAGCTGTTGCGTATGCGCATATTAGAGGGGTAAAAATATATGTTACTGTTAATATATTGATCCTTCAAAAAGAGTTGGAAGAGGTACTAGAGTACATAAAATATTTATATACCTTACATGTTGATGCTGTCATCGTGCAGGATATTGGTCTCGTTATGATGATACAAAAGCTTCTGCCTGATTTTGAAGTTCATTGCAGTACGCAAATGGCTGTTCATAATACAGATGGAGCCAATCTTTTTTATGAGCTAGGCATTAAACGTGTGGTACTTGCCAGAGAGTTGTCTTTACAAGAAGTAAACAAAATTGCAGATAATACAGGCATTGACGCTGAAATATTTGTACATGGTGCTTTATGTGTCTGTTATTCGGGACAGTGCTATATGAGCAGTCTTATAGGTGGCCGCAGCGGTAACAGAGGCAAATGCGCACAGCCTTGCAGAAAAAAATATCGCTTGCATGATATAAGCAAAGGAAAAGAAGTACAAACAAATAGGGGAGCTTATCTAATCAGTACAAGAGATTTAAATACTTATGACAGTTTATATGAAATTGCTGCTTCTAAAGCAGCTTCTCTTAAGATAGAAGGTCGAATGAAAAGACCGGAATATGTTGCCATCATTACTCACCATTATAGAGCGGCTTTGGATTGCATACAACAGGATAAGGATAACTGCATATCCGAGGAAGCTGCCTATGAACTCAGAATTGCGTTTAATAGAGAATTTACGCAAGGGTACTTATTTCATAACCGAAATCAAGAGATTGTCAGCATTGATCGACCGGACAACAGAGGGCTATTTATAGGCAAGGTTTTGAATCAAAAGGGCAATATGGTGGAGCTGCTGCTGGAGGAGAACTTTATCAATGACGGTGACAGCATTGAAATTATTGCAGAAAACGGTAAATCGACGGGCTGCACCATAAGCGGAATAAAGAAGGACAATAATACAGTCAAGTCAGCCAAACCCGGTGATAAAATCAGGATATTTGTTACAGATAGGGTTGTGCCGGGAAGTCGTGTTAACAAGACGATGGATTATAAGCTCTTTCAAAAAGCAAGAGAAGAGTATGCAAATAAGAATAAGAAGAAGATTGCAATAAAAGGTATTTTTACAGGCAAGATCAATGAAGCACCTATATTGGAAATAAAGGACAGAAACGGAAATGATATTAAGGTCATAGGGGAAGAGCAAATACAAAAAGCTGAAAAGGCTGCTGTTTCTGAAGAAAAGATTATAGAGCAGTTGAACAAGACCAAGGATACACCCTATGTATTTGAGAATATCGAGATACACATAGAACCAAACTGCTTTTTAAGTGTAAAAGCAGTGAATAATCTTAGACGAGAAGCGATTGAGCAGCTGTCGAAGAAACGAATAAGGTTACCTCAACGAAGCATGGAAGATATCGATATCAAGAAGTTCATTCACAGTTATTCTTCCAGTCTTCCAAATAGCAATGTGGCTAAACAAGAGCTGATCGCAGGAGTTACAAACCTTCATGCAGGACTAAGTGCAATGAGTGGCGGTGCAAACACCATTTATATTTTGGGCGATTATAGATTTAAAGAAGGCTTGAAGCTGATTGATGAAATCAACAAGCACGGCAGTGCTTCGGGCTGTTCATTATATTATGTGCTGCCTCAAATAACGCGAGACGAAGATATTAAGGAACTGGAGAGCATGCTGCATCAAGCTTTTGAGAGAAATGAGAGCTTGGGATTAGTGCTTTCTAATATTGGACATGTAAAGATTGCCGAAAGATTACAGACTAAGAAAGTTAGAGGGAATTTTACCTTAAATGCTTTAAATAGCGCGGCGATGCAGTTCTTTATTGAAAGAGGTTTTGGTAGTCTTTGTGTTTCACCTGAATTAAATCTTTCACAAATTAAGGAATTAAGCAAAGCTACGCCTATGCAGCTAGAAGCTGTGGTTTATGGATATTTGCCGGCTATGATTACAGAGTATTGCCCGTCCTCAGCTGCCTCAGATTGTGATGCTTGCGGAAGCAGCTGTAATAAGAATCATGGTATAATGGATGATAGAAATAAGCTTTTTAGACTCATCTCTTTGGGTAATTGTAAAACCACCATCTTAAACAGCGATGTGTTGTGTGTTTATGACAATTTAGCAAATGTAATGGAAAGTGGTATTAGCAAGCTAAGAATGGATTTTTACAATGAAGAAGAAAAAGATATTCTTGAAATTGTTAAGGCCTACAAAGATAAAATGATGAATCCATGGAACAACAAAGAAAACATGGCAATTGAAGAAATTAAGAATAAAGGTTTTACGAAGGGGCATTATTTTAGGGGGATTGAATAGATTTTTATTATTGGACAGAATGTATATACATAGGAGGGGAAAGCTAAATGGATGGCAATATTAAGGTTTTAATAATTGAAGATGAAGAAAAAATGAGAGAGCTTATGAAGATAGCTTTTAAGAAAGAGAGTTTCGAGACCTTTGAGGCTGTTGATGGTAAACAAGGCTTAAGTATGTTTAAGGCTACTGAAGTAGATATAGTAGTCTTAGATGTTATGCTGCCGGAAATTGATGGTTGGACAGTATGCAGAGAAATTAGAAGAGTTTCTAATGTACCTATTATACTATTAACGGCCAGAGGTGAGGAATTTGACAAGCTATTTGGTTTTGAATTGGGTGCAGATGATTATATTGTAAAGCCTTTTAGTCCAAAGGAATTAGTTGCAAGGATAAAAGCTCTTTTAAGGAGAGCTGACAATAGAAATAATGATTCTGTACACAACCTTCAGATTGGAGAGATTGTAATAAACAGACTATCGCGGGAAGTAATTATTGATGATCAATTAATTAACCTGACAAATAAAGAATATGAGCTGCTGTACTTTTTAGCGACGAATCCCAAAATTGTATTTAACAGAGAACAATTGCTGTTAAAGGTATGGGGGTATGAGCAATATGGTGATCCTCGAACCGTAGATACCCATGTCAAAAAATTAAGAGAAAAACTAGGTGATTACAGCAATTATATAAGCACGATATGGGGAGTAGGCTATAAGCTTGAGGTACCAAGATGAATAGTAATAAAATAGTAGTAAAGCTTTGGATTGGAATCGTTTCATTGACGGTGATACTACTGTTTTTCAGCATGATATTTCAAACCAGGTTTTTATATGTGTTTTATTTAAACCAAGAAATCAAACAGGTAGAAAAGGATGCAAACAAGATTGCCAATTATATTGCTAACAGTCAGTACAACTTTAGCGCACCTTATAATGAAGTCATTCGTAGAGTGAATGATATCATCATTGTTACAGACAAAGATACTAGAATTGAATATGTTAGAGGTACGGACGAATACAAAAGAGGCAACATATTTGGAACAGACTTCATGAAAAAGATCAGCAAATCAGAATATGTACATGAACGAAATTACATGATTCGGAATATAGACACTCTTATGGTAGGAGTACCTATTATTAAACGTGGTGTAAACGCCAAGGATATCAAACAGATGCTGAATGATGATAGCTTAGGCGCTCAAAACAAAGAGCCTGAGCTTATAGGTGCTGTTTACATTGCTACACCTTTAGAAAAGCTTGAGACTACAAACAATGCGATCAAGCTGCAATTCCTATATATTTTCATTGGAGCTATCATATTCGCATCATTACTATCCTTCTTTTTGTCGAAAAGCTTCTCTAAGCCCTTGATTCTTATAAACAATGCTGCAAAGGAAATCGCAAAGGGAAATTATAATACTACAATTGATTTGAAATCCAGCGAAGAAATCAAGGCTTTGGGAGAAACTATCAATAACCTTGCAGGGCAATTATCTCGCGTTGAAAAGATAAGACGAGATTTTATTGCTAATGTTTCCCACGAAATAAGAACGCCCTTAAGCTATTTGCAAGGATATACCGAAATCATGCTGGATGGATTGGCAGAAAGTAAAGAAGAAGAACAGAAGTATTTAAATATTATCATGGAAGAATCCATCAGGCTAAAGACAATGGTAGATGAGATACTCCAGCTTTCTCAAATAGAAGAAGGCTTTGTACGACTCAACATCAACTCTTTTAGCATGAGTACCTTGTTGAAGAGAACGATTGACAAGGTATATTCAATAGCAGCTGCAAGAAAAATATCCATTAAATTTAACAATATGGCGGATGATCTGCTGCTATGTCTAGGCGATGAAAATAGAATGAAGCAGGTGGTAATAAACCTCCTTCATAATGCCATTAAACATTCCTATAACTACGGGAATATACTTATAAACTCTTACAGGCAAGGTGATAAAATCTATGTTTGCATAAGGGATTTCGGTGAGGGTATTGCACAGGAGGATTTGCCTTTTATATTTGATAGATTTTATACCATTAACAAGTCAAAGTCAGAGGAAAGCACGGGTTTGGGTTTGGCAATCGTAAAAAACATTATCAGCTCTCATGGAAGTGAGATCACGGTAAACAGTGTTGTAGGTGAAGGTACTGAATTCTGTTTTTGGTTGCCTGCATATATTGATCGAAGCAGCCTGTAATCGATTTTTATAAATGCTGTGAAAAAGAAAGATTAATACGAAAGCAGTAGTAGCATCTGCTTTTGTATTATCAAAAATGTATTTTTCATAACATATAAATGAATGAAAATGTTTTGCACTATTTGATAGAATATAAAAGGACTCGTGTAAAACATATAAATTAAGGAAAATGTTTTGCACTATTTGATAGAATGTATAAGGACTAGTGCAAAACATATTAAATGAGGTGAAAAAATGAATGAGAAATGTCTTAGGACATTGGAATATAAAAAGATAATAAATATGTTGTGTGATAATACCGTATCTGCAATGGGCAGAGATATCGCTGAGGCATTGATACCTTCCAGCGACTTGTTTGAGGTAAAGGAACTGCTGCAGGAAACAACTGAAGCGGTTAATCTTTCTTTAAAGAAAGGAAATCCGCCCCTTCATGGTATACATGATATAAGAGTTCCTTTGAGAAAGGTAAAGATGGGCTCCAGCTTGGAACCGGGGGAGCTTCTTAAGATTGCAGATACCTTGAGAAGCGGCAGAATACTTAAGGGTTATATGAGTGAGAACAAAGGTGAGCAGCAATTCCCAATTATTGAATACTATATTGATACCTTAGCAACCTTTAAGGCTTTAGAAGAAAGCATATACAATGCTATAGAAAATGAGGAAGAGATATCTGATAGAGCCAGCACTTTATTGCATAGCATCAGAAGAAAGATTAAGGATAAAAATGCAAGCATTAAAGAAAAGCTGAATCACATGGTGACTTCTTCTACATATTCAAAATATTTGCAGGAAGCGATTGTAACAGTTAGAGGAGACAGACATGTAATACCGGTAAAGCAAGAGCACAGAGGACAAATTCCGGGTATTATACATGACCAGTCATCTACAGGAGCT
Source organism: Clostridia bacterium (assembly GCA_029256325.1). Lineage (GTDB taxonomy): Bacteria > Bacillota > Clostridia > Lutisporales > Lutisporaceae > GWB2-37-7. The sequence goes on along the minus strand of JAQSYD010000036.1, from coordinate 14,474 downwards.
ACTTTGTTCATTGAGCCAATGGTTATCGTTGAAATGCAGAACGAGCTTAAACAATTGAAGTTAAATGAGCAAGAGGAAATCCAAAGAATACTTGCTGAGCTTTCTCAGCTGGTAGGTGAGAAATATGACAGCTTAAAGCAAAATGCTGAAATCCTGGCAACCTTGGATTTTATTTTTGCAAAAGCAAAGTTCTCCCTGGCATTAAGAGGCGTAGAGCCTAAGGTCAATGACAAGGGCATGATCAATATCAAAAAAGGCAGACATCCCCTATTGAAGGCAGATGAAGTCGTGCCTATCGATATCTATTTAGGTGAAAGCTTCAATACCTTAGTGATAACGGGACCCAATACAGGAGGAAAGACAGTTACGCTAAAAACTATGGGTTTACTTACCCTAATGGCGCAAGCAGGTCTTCACATACCGGCTGGAGATTACAGTGAGATTGCTGTTTTTGATGAGGTATTTGCAGATATTGGCGATGAGCAAAGTATTGAACAAAGCTTGAGTACCTTTTCTTCACATATGACGAATATAGTCAGCATACTTCAAAATCTTACACCTAACTCATTGGTTTTGTTCGATGAGCTGGGGGCAGGCACTGATCCTACGGAGGGTGCTGCTTTGGCTATGTCTATTTTGGAGCTTTTATATAAGAAAAGCATAAGAACGGCAGCTACCACACATTACAGTGAACTAAAAATCTATGCACTTTCCACTGCAGGCGTGTGCAATGCCAGTGTTGAGTTTGATGTAGCGACTCTGAGACCTACTTATAAATTGCTTATTGGAATCCCAGGCAAGTCAAATGCCTTTGAAATATCCAGCAAGCTGGGTTTAAATGACGAGATTATACTAAGAGCTAGGGAATTTATCAGCAAGGACGATATAGAGTTTGAGGACATCATTAAGGATCTGCAGGAAAACAGGAAAAAGATGCAGGAAGAAAGTGATCTTGCTGCTCGTATAAGGTTGGATATAGAAAGAAGTAAAAAAGACTTGGATAACAGACTGGAAAAGCTTGATGAGCAAAAGGAAAGAGTGCTTCGTGATGCTCAAAGAGAGGCGCTTTCTATTGTAAAGAGATCCAAGGAAGAAGCAGATCAGATCATCAAAGAACTTCGTGAAGCAATGGAAAAAGAAGCAGCAGATAAAGCAGTGATTATAGAACAAGCGAGGCTAAAGCTGAAGAAAAAGCAGGATGAAACTGAGGAAAAAATAGGTGAGGCAGTGTTTAACAAGGTTAGTCACAAGCCGCCGAAGCAGCTGAAGCTAGGAGATACCGTGAAAATCGTAAACCTTAACCAAAAGGGCTACGTATTGACCCTGCCTGATGAACATGGCAACCTGATGGTACAGGCAGGAATCATGAAGGTTAATGTAAATATAAACAATCTAGCAATGGAACAGGAAGAAAAGCAAAGTGTTAAAAAGCAGGCTAACCTTAAACTAAGCAGCGAGAAAGCCCGTTCAATTTCTTCCCAAATAGATGTGAGAGGTCAGAGTCTTGAAGAAGCTTTGATGGAGGTAGATAAGTATATTGATGATGCATATTTGGCAGGAACCGGACAGGTTACCATCATTCACGGCAAGGGAACTGGCGTACTGAGAGCCGGCATCATGCAGAGCTTGCGCAGTCATCCGCATGTCAAAGCAGTTAGAGGTGGTGCCTATAATGAAGGCGGTGCAGGTGCAACTATCGTAGAAATAAAAGGTTAGGTGAAATTAATGAATATACTTATAAGTGCTTGCTTATTAGGTGTCAACTGCAAATACAACGGCAATAATAACGAGGTTCAGAATCTTGTGAAGCAAATAAGGAATGTCATTTTCATACCTGTTTGTCCAGAGCAGCTTGGAGGGTTAACTACCCCGCGTCCTCCCGCAGAAATTCAAGCAGATGCAAAGGTTGTAAGTAAAGAGGGCAAAGATGTGACACTGCAGTTTGAGTTTGGTGCTGAAGAAACACTGCGAATTGCGAAGCTGTATAATTGTGAATATGCTATTCTGAAAGAACGAAGTCCATCCTGTGGCAGCAAGCAAGTCTATGATGGAAGCTTTCAGGGTAAGGTGAAGCCTGGAGAAGGAAAAACAGCTGCTTTATTGAAAAAAAATGATATAGAAGTTTATAGTGAAGAAAACTTTGAAGAATTGATGGAAATGATAAAAGGGCGCTGCTAGGCGCCCTTTAGTTTTGTCTACAAATGAATTTTAAAAACAGGTTGCTAAGTGGGGATAAAGGTCTATTTGACATATATATTAAGTAAAAAGCCCTTGAAAGGTCTAAACCTTCTATATCAAATGCTTTTAATAAGCCGCAATTGACATAATCCTGTACACTTAATTTTGACATGATGGATACCCCTAAACCCATACTTACACTTTGCTTAATGGCTTCTATGCTGTTCATCTGTGCAATAATATTGATTGAGCTCTTAGGTATGCCGCTTTCTGAGATAATTCTCTCAAACTCATGTCTGGTTCCAGAACCTGTTTCTCTGATGATAAAATTTTCCTTTGCTATGGCGCTGAAAGGAATTTTCACAGCATCAATAGCTGGATATTTCTCGTTATTAGCGGTAATAAGCACCAGCTTATCATCCGCTAGCTTATTGCAGCATAGTTTAGAATTTTGGCATTTTGTACCGACGATCCCTATTTCATATTTCTTTTCCAAAACCGCTTCCGCAGCTTCCTCTGAATCCATCTGAGTAATAGAAAAGCTTATATCCTTATATTCTTCCGCAAAGCTTTTTATCAGCCTTGGTAAAATGATCTGACTTGGTACTGTAGAAGCTGCTATCTCAATTTTTCCTTTGATGGTATTGTTGTACGTGCTTAAGGAAAATATAGCATTATCTCTCGTATTCATCAAATTGACCGCATGTTCATAAAATAATTTTCCTGCTTCAGTGGGTTCTATATCTTTGCCCGAACGATCAATCAGCTTAATTCCCAGCTCTTTTTCTAGGGAGTTTATATGAGCGCTGATGGTGGGTTGTGTTAGATATATTGCATCAGCAGCTCTAGAAAAGCTCTTATGTCTAACTACATGGACAAAGGCTTCTATCTGTTTAAAATCCATAATGCACCTCAATTGTTATTTTTCAAACATACTAATTTTATAGTACAACTCTTTACAGATGATGTCAAAGCAGTATTAAAATAATTGCATATTTAACAATGTATAATATAATATTATGTATAAAGTAAATTGATATTAGCATGGAGGTGATCCTATGAGCATAAATGAAGTGATAGCAACCTTTGATAATACACATCATGCTTTGCGTTTTGAGAAGATGCTGAAGGAAAATGAAATAAAGCTGACTGTTATGCCGGTACCCAGAGAGGTATCAGCCAGCTGTGGTTTATCTGTCAAATTTTCCTTGGAAAAGCTGGAGAATATAAAAGCCTTGGCTGCAGATCATGAAATACTGGTAAAGAAATACTATGAGATAATATTAGAGGATGGTAAAAGAAGGTATTTAGCAATCGATTAAATACCTTCTTTTTTCTATAGAATCATGCAAAGCAAAGTATTTCTAACAATTTGATATAATAAATTCTTTATATATTGCTATTAAGGGAAATATCACAATATAGCTTCAAATATTTGACTTTACAACTAATTTAAATAGCTTTAAACTTATTCTGTTGTATTATGCAATAAATTGTACAAGTTTGTAAAAGGAGATGAGGATTTGGAAATTAGAAAGAAAGTTTTATTTAGAAACTTGATTATACTTATTTTGCTTATTGCCCTAGGCGGGTATGGATATTTCTATTACTTTTTAAACTCTTTAAGCGTAGCAGGGGGAGCAGAAGGTTATCCTGTGCCTGGTAAAAGGGTAAATGTATTGGTATTAGGCGTAGCAAATGGATTAGCGGACTCCATCATGCTTGCCAGCTTTAATCCGGGTGAGAAGGATGTTCAAATTTATTCTATACCCAGAGATACTTATTACCAGCGCAAGGGAGTCAGCGGCACCGCACAGCGTAAAATCAATGCTTCTTACGGCAAAGGAAAAGCAGATGGTGTTGTAAAAAGCGTGGAAGGATTAACGGGAGTACCTGTTCATTATTATGTGCAGATCGATTATGATGCTGTTGAAAGTATTGTAGATGCTGTGGGCGGTATTAAGGTTGAGGTACCTCAAAACATGTCCTATGACGACCCAGCCGATGATCTTCATATTAAATTTGAAAAGGGACAAGTCATAAGCAAGGGCGAAGATATTGTAAAGATACTTAGATGGCGTAAGAATAACAAAGGCGGCGGATACAAAGAAGGAGACTTAGGTCGTATAAAAATGCAGCAAGAGGTTGTTAAGCTAGGTATCGAGAAGGTGATAAAGGGTAATTTAGTATTGAACTTTATGAAGCTTCAAGGACCCATACAAGAAAATGTAAAAACAAATATGACACCAAAACAGATGATGTTTTACATTACCAAGGCAAGTTCGGTAAAATCAGAGAATATCAATTTGCAGACTCTTCATGGAGGCTCAAAGAACATAAACGGTTTATCCTTCTTTGTGGTAAATAAAGAAAAAATGCAAGACATGCTTAAAGATCTATTGGAGGATAAATAGTAATTTTTGTGGAAGTTGACAATAATTTCTAAATTTTATATACTCAACTTAGGACAAAATTACGAGGGGGAGAAAGAATGTTCAAAAGTGCTCAGGAAGTTCAAGAGTACTGTCAGAAAAACGAAATTAGAATTATAGACTTCAAGGTTTCTGATTTGACAGGAAGATGGCATCATTTGTCAATACCAGCCGGAAGATTTAGCGATAAGGTGCTAACGGATGGCATCGGTTTTGATGGCTCCAGCTATGGATTTATGACTATTGAAAAGAGCGATATGGTATTTATTCCTGATTTAAGTACAGCTTTTATTGATCCGTTTTGCAATGTTCCCACCTTAAGCATGATAGGTGATATTTATTCCCTAGAGGGAAAAATTCATCGATATCAAGGAGATCCTAGGTTTATAGCCGAAAAGGCTGAAAAATTTATGTTAGAAACACAAATTGCAGATCAGAATATTATAGGACCAGAATTTGAGTTCTATATATTTGACAGAGTTGCGTTTGAAAATAAGCCAAATCACATGGAAGCTACAGTAGATTCCAGACAAGCTGTTTGGAATACAAATGATATGATTGATAATCAAGGCTATAAGGTTGGACATAAGGGTGGGTATCATGTTGCGCTGCCTCAAGATATCACACATAATTTAAGAACAGACATGTGCTTGATGCTGGAGGAGCTGGGAATACCCGTTAAATATCACCACCATGAGGTGGGTGGTCCAGGTCAAGTGGAGATCGAAGTAGAATTTGGCACCATGAAGGATATGGCAGACAAGACTTTGCTGCTGAAATATGTTGTAAAGAATATGGCCATAGAAGACGGCAAATCAGCTACCTTTATGCCAAAACCTTTATTTGGAGAAGCCGGAAGCGGTATGCATGTTCATATGCAGCTATTTAAAGATGGGAAACCGCTATTTTATGATGAAACAGGTTATTCAGGCTTAAGTCAGACAGCTCTTTACTTTATTGGAGGGTTGTTGAAGCATGCAGCTGCTTTGTTGGCCTTTACAAATCCAAGCACAAATTCCTATAAGAGATTGGTACCCGGCTATGAGGCACCGGTTAGCATATGCTATGCGACATCAAATAGAAGCTCCGTGATTAGGATACCGGGGTATGCCAATAGACCTGAAAACAAACGTTTTGAATTCAGACCTTCTGATGCCACCTGCAATCCATATCTTGCATACTCTGCAATGCTGATGGCAGGGCTAGATGGAATCCTAAACAAAATTGATCCGGTGGCAGAAGGCTTTGGACCCTATGACGTAAACATATTTGAGCTTGATGAAGAACAAAAAAAGAAAATCAAAGCACTTCCAAAATCTCTTGAAGAAGCCCTTGAGGCACTTAAGCAAGATCATGACTTCTTGCTTCAAGGCGGCGTATTTACCAAAGAGTTAATCAATACATGGATAAAGACAAAGTTTGAAAAGGATCATAAAAAGATCAGCATTATTCCACATCCGGAAGAATTTGCTATGTACTATGATCTATAGAGCAATTAACCATCAAGTAAAACTTGATGGTTTTTTTTCTCATGAGTTATAATAAGAATAGAAATATAAAGGGGTGATCTTATGGAACAAATTATTAAAAACACAATAGAAGGTCTTAAGAAAAATAATTTTGACGTTAAGTACTTTGAAACTTCAAAAGAAGCGGTACAGGAGATCCTAAAAGAGATAAAGGCAGAAGATACAGTTGGTATTGGCGGATCCATGACAATTAAAGATTTAGAGCTTGATACACTTCTTAAAGAAAGAGGCAATACTGTATATTGGCATTGGTTAGAGGCAAATGTTGAGGATATGAACAAAGCGCGCCGAACAGCGGCTCAGGCTGATGTCTATTTAACAAGTTCAAATGCATTAACACAAGATGGTAAGCTAGTAAATACAGATGGTATGGGAAATAGAGTATCTGCAATGTTCTACGGTCCAAAGAAAACCATCGTTGTATGCGGTAAAAACAAGATTACAGAAAATGTTGATGCAGCACTAGAAAGAATTGAAAAAAATGCATATAAGAATGCCAGAAGGCTTAAACTTAATACACCCTGTGCTATTAATGAAAGCTGTATAGACTGCAGCAGTCCTCAAAGAATGTGTAATATTACTACCATAATACGCAAAAAGCCTACGCAGAAGGATTTTACGGTGGTACTTATTAATGAGGAACTGGGATATTAGCAGGAATTGGGAATTTCAAGAAAATTCTCAATATAATTTAACAAAAAATTCATGCAGGAATATTTGTATATTTGTTGAATAAATATTATTACAAAATTATTTTAAGTATACCACAAAAATTTTAATTGTGGTATAATTATTGTAATTCACAAATAATAAACACATTATTTTGTTTATGTAAGACATTTTTATGCTTGCAAAATAGATAAGGAGTGATTAAATGATTAAAAATTTCAATGAACTTCTTGAGGCAGCTAAAAAACAGGGAGTCATGAGATTAGCAGTTGCAGCAGCACAGGATGCTGACGTTTTAAAAGCCGTTGCAGAAGCTAAAGAAATTGGACTTGTAGAGCCAATACTAGTTGGAGACCAGGATAAAATAATTGAAATCATGAAAAAACTCAACATCACCAGTGAATTGTATGAAATCATACACGAGCCTGATCTAGTTCAAGCTGCCAGAAAAGCAGTTGAGTTGGTAAGCACTGGAGAAGCAGAATTCCTTATGAAGGGCATACTCCAAACAGCAGATATATTAAGAGCTGTTTTGGATAAAGAAATTGGATTGAGAACTGAAAATCTTTTAAGTCATGTAATGGTTTATGAGGTTCCAACCTATCACAAGCTGCTGTTTTTATCAGATGGCGGCATGAATGTAGCACCGGATTTAAACCAAAAAGTACAAATTCTTGAAAACGCAGTAACAGCGTGCAAGGCTTTAGGAATGGATACAGTCAATGCAGCTTGCCTTGCGGGTGCAGAGGTTGTAAATCCTAAAATTCAAGCAACAGTGGATGCTAAAGCAATAGCCGATATGAAGGATAAATGGGATGCCATGGGCGTTTCTGTAATAGGACCTGCAGCACTGGACTTAGCTATAAGCAAGGAAGCCTGCGAGCACAAAGGTTACCATGAGAAGGGTTCAGGAGATGCAGATATTCTATTAGTACCATACTATGAGGTAGGAAATGCATTGGGTAAATCTTTAACATATTTTGCAGGCTCCAAGTCTGCTGGTATTATTATGGGTGCAAAGGCACCGATTGTTCTTGTTTCAAGAGCAGATTCATCAGAAGCAAAGCTTCTGTCTATAGCTCTTGGAAGTTTGATTTCTGGTCAGAATAAGCCACAACAAACATCATGTGGTGGTGGCTGCTGCGGATGTAACTGCGGTGGACACGAATAGATAGATAAAGTGAATGTAATTAAGGGGGAAAAAAATTGAAAAAGTTAATGTCAGGTAACGAAGCGATTGCTAGAGGTGCCTATGAAGCTGGCGTAACAGTTGCAGCAGCGTACCCTGGTACACCAAGTACTGAAATACTTGAGAATATGGTAGATTATAAAGAGCATATCTACAGCGAATGGGCTCCAAATGAAAAGGTAGCTTGTGAGGTTGCCATAGGTGCATCCATTGCTGGTTCAAGAAGCTTAGCAGCTATGAAGCACGTTGGTGTTAACGTAGCAGCTGACCCTATTTTTACTTACACATACCTTGGTGTTAACGGCGGTTTCGTACTAGTAACTGCTGATGATCCAAGCATGCACAGCTCACAAAATGAGCAGGACAACAGATACTATGCTAAGTTTGCTAAAATGGCTTTAATTGAGCCAAGTGACAGCCAAGAAGCAAAGGATTTCTTAAAAGAAGCTTACAAGGTAAGTGAACAATATGATATTCCTGTGCTTTACAGAGTAACTACAAGAGTTTGTCACAGCAAGAGCTTAGTTGAACTAGGCGAGAGAGAAGAATTTGGTTTCAAGCCATATGTGAAGAGAGTAGACAAATTCGTTGCTACTCCAGCCAATGCAAAGATTGCACATGGCAAGCTGGAAGCTAAACTTAAAGCATTGGAAGAATATGCGAATAGCTCACCGCTTAACACAGCAGAATATAATGAAAATACAAATATAGGTATCATCACAGCAAGTGTTGCTTACCAATACGTTAAGGAAGTATTTGGCGAAAAGGCTTCATACTTGAAGCTTGGTTTCACATATCCGCTTCCAATGGATATGATTAGAGAATTTGCATCAAAGTTTGAAACAGTTTATGTAGTTGAAGAGCTTGAGCCATTTATGGAAGAGCAAATCAAAGCAGCAGGTATAAAGGTTATCGGTAAAGAGCTTATACCAAACATGTATGAGTTAAATCCTGATATCGTTGCAAAGGCACTTCTTGGAATAGAAACAGCAACTAAGACTGTTGATACAGATGTAGTTGCAAGACCACCAGTACTATGCCCAGGCTGCCCGCACAGAGGTTTCTTCTACACAATGTCAAAGAAGAAGAACACAGTTGTTGCAGGGGATATCGGCTGCTACACATTGGGTGGAACAGAGCCGCTAAATGCATTGGATTCAGTTATATGTATGGGCGCAGGCTTCAGTGCTGCTATGGGTATGGCAAAGTCCTTTGAAGTAACTGGCAGAGATACAAAGGTATTCGGCGTAGTTGGAGATTCAACTTTCTTCCACTCAGGTATTACTGGCGCTATCGATATTGTTTACAACAAGGGCAAAATGGTTCCTGTAGTACTAGACAACAGTATAACAGGCATGACTGGCCACCAAGAAAATCCTGGTACAGGCAAGACCTTAATGGGTGAAGATACAATATCCTTGGATCCGGTTGATGTATTGAAAGCCATCGGTTACAAGACAGTTGCGGTTGTTGATCCATGTGATCTTACAGCTATGAACAACGTAGTTGATGAGGCAATGAATGCTACTGAGCCTTATGCAATAGTAACAAAGAGACCATGTGTGCTTATAAAAACTCTTCCTCCTTTCAAGACAAAGTGTGAGGTCGTATCAGACAAGTGTAAAAAATGCAAAATGTGCTTAAAGGTTGGATGTCCAGCAATTTCATTCAAGAATGGCGTTTCACATATTGATCAATCAATGTGCGTAGGCTGTGACGTTTGCATGCAGGTTTGCAAGTTTGATGCGATAGTAAAGGTTGGTGAGCAATAATGAAAGAAACTAAAAACATCCTCTTGGTTGGCGTAGGCGGCCAAGGTATCATATTAGTTAGTAAAGTATTAATTGCCGGACTTATGAAGGCTGGATATGACGTAAAAATGTCTGAGGTTCACGGTATGGCACAAAGAGGCGGAAGCGTTACGACACAAGTTAGATTTGGTGAGAAGGTTTATTCATCCATCATTGGTAAAGGTCAAGCTGACCTATTGGTTTCCTTCGAAAAAATGGAAGCTGCTCGTTGGATTGAATACCTAAAGCCGGAAGGAACTGTAGTTGTTAACAACTATGAAATCCCTTCAATGCCAATCGCAACGATGAAGGCTGAATATCCGCAAAATGTACTTGAAGCTCTTGCAAAAGAGTTTAAGACAGTAACACTTGACGCAGGTCAAGCTGCTATTGAAATAGGCAATATTAGAACACAAAATATCGTATTGTTTGGTGCTTTAGTAAAAGCATTAGGCCTAAATGATATTGACTGGGTAGAAATATTAAAAGAAAACCTGCCAGCGAAGATGGTAGATATCAACATAAAAGCATTCCAAAAGGGAATGGAACTTTAAAAAAACAGGAAATGGATGCTGTCCATTTCCTGTTTTTATGGTGCCAGGCACCAAAGTTTCAGGATTTGAAGCAGCAGGTTTCCATGCCTGCCTGCTTTTTTTATGCTATAATATGATTACTAAGTTTTTGATTGGAGGCTTGGAATATGTCAATAGAATACAAATATTGCGCCTGTCCTTTAGACTGCTTTGATTTATGCAGTATGAGGGCAGAAATTATAGATGGAAAAGTGAATAAGCTGGAAGGCAACAAGGAACATCCTATAACTCAGGGTTTTATATGTGAGAAAGGCAGAAAACACGTAGCTAGAATGTACAGCCCTCTAAGAATTCAAAAGCCTATGAAAAAGGTAAATGGAGAATTTGTTGAGATCAGTTGGAATGAGGCACTGGATACAATTGCAAGCAAGCTAAAGCATTACATAAATCAATATGGAACACTGTCCATAGCCCAGTACAATGATGGTGGGGCGGGTGGACTGTTAAAAAATGTTGAGAACCTATTTTTTGATTACTTGGGAAATGTCACACTTTTTAACGGCAACCTATGCTGGGGTGCGGGAATTGCAGCTCAAAAAAGCGATTTTGGTGATGTAAAGGGACATTATCCCGAGGACATTTATCATGCAAAGACCATTATTATATGGGGAAGAAATCCTGCTGAAACGAATTTGCACCTTGTACCTTTTATTAAAAAGGCGAGAAACCAAGGCGCTAAGGTGATATTAATAGACCCTATCAAGACAGCAACTGCAGCCTTCAGTGATTGGCACATACAACTAAGGCCCGGTGGGGATGCAGCCTTTGCACTAGCAGCTGTAAAATATATGATAGAGCATAATCTGTATGATCATGCTTTTATAAATAACAATACAAAGGGTTTTGATGAAGTCAGCGCTTATGTCAAAGATTTGAGATATGAAGACCTCATGCAAATATGCGGCGCCGATTTAAATGATGTAAAAAGCTTTGTTGACGTTATTCTAAATGTGCCTGCAACAATTTATATAGGCTATGGTATACAGCGTTATAATTATGGCGGACTCACGGTAAGAGCCGTTGATATGTTAGGTGCTTTATCGGGAAATATTGGCGTGGCTGGTGGCGGAGTGAACTATGCCAACAAAGTCTATGGTGACCATGTGAACTGGGAAGCAGTTGCACCTGTCAAAAAACCGGAGCATAGATATCTACCAAAGCCAAAACTGGCAACAGATCTGCTGCAGTTAAAAAATCCTGAGGTAAAAGTGATATTTATCAGCCGCTCTAATCCGGCTGTACAGCTGCCAAACACAGTTGCAGCAGTAGAGACATTTAAAAGCATAGAGTTTAAGGTTGTATTAGACTATTTCATGACAGATACAGCTGTACTAGCGGATATTGTGCTTCCGGTGACATATTTCATGGAGGAAACAGATATTATGTATTCCAGCATGTGGAATGGCTATATTTTTTACAATGAAAAGCTGGTAAACAACGATGTTGAAGCAAAGTCCGAGCTGGAAATTTATAGCCTGCTGGCTGAAAAAATAGGTGTATCAAGTTTTCCACAGATGTCGGATACGCAATGGATAAGCAAGCTATTGGAAAACTCATCAGAATTTGATTTGGATATAAATGCTTTAAAAAGCAATACCTATACTTATGTAAATAATATTAGATCCATACCTTGGGAAGACTTTAAATTTAAGACGCCCTCAGGGAAATTTGAATTTGCAGGAGCTGAAGCTCTAAAGCAATATATCGAAGCTCAGAATGACAGTGAAGCTTATTACTTTAAACTGCTTACGGTGCATGCAAGAGAGTCTTTGCATTCGCAGCATTTAATGGATAGTGATAGGAAATACCCAGAAGTATATATAAGCAAAGAGGATGCTGATTTGATAGAGTTCATGAAGCTAAAGGATGGAGAGCTTGTTAAGCTGGAAAATCAATATGGCAGTATAAAAGCAGAACTTAGCTTTTCAGATAAGGTTCAAAAGGGCGTGCTATATATGAAAGAAGGCTGGTGGTATAAAAACGGAGGCAGTGTAAATGATTTGACTCCACATGAAGTAAGCGATATAGGAAATCAAGCAACCTATAATGAGTGTCGCTGTAAAATAGTTAAATTAGGTGTATAGAATGAATAAATTACTAAAAAATCTTAATGAAGAACAAAGGAAAGCAGCAGAGCATACTACGGGTCCTTGTATGGTGCTGGCTGGTCCGGGAACAGGCAAAACAACGATTATTGTTCACAGATTGGCACAGCTCATACATTCAAAAACAGTTAGCCCTGACAATTTGCTGGTAGTTACTTTTTCCAAGGATGCTGCTGCTGAGATGAAAGAAAGATTTGTTAAATTTGCTATAGATCATAAAGTGGCTAATAGCAGGCAAATTGGCGAAATCACCTTTGGAACCTTTCATTCAGTTTTTTTTAAGATATTGAGACAGTACGAAAACTATAAGCTGGAAAATCTCTTGGACGAAGGAGAAAAGTTTCTTACAATTAAGGGCATTGCACGTAAGCTGCAGTTCGACTTTTGTGAAGATGATGACAGGATCGGGGATGTAATTAACGACATAGGCTATTTTATGAATACCATGGCGGATACCATAGATTATAAGCCGCAATCTTGTACAATAGATGAGTTTAGAGCAATTTTTGAGAGTTATTATACAATAAAGCACAAGCAAAATAAATTTGATTATGATGATATGCTGACGGACTGCTATTATCTTCTAAAAAACAATAAAAGGGTACTTGAGGATGTAAGAGCACGATTTAAATATATTTTAATCGATGAATTTCAGGATATAAGTCCAATTCAATTTGAAGCCATAAAATTGATAGCGCAGCCTTTAAACAACGTACTTGTTGTAGGGGATGATGATCAGAGCATCTATGGTTTTAGAGGAGCTGCACCGGGTATATTGGTGGAATTCGAAAAGCTTTACCCAAGCTGCAGCAGAGTAATACTGAAGCAGAATTATAGAAGTACAAAGCATATACTCAATTGTGCATTAGCATTAATAGACAACAATAAAAGCAGATATCAAAAGAAGCTGCAGCCAACAAAGGAACAAGGAGTTATGCCTGTTATAGCCAGTATGAAAGACTTTGATGATGAAGCTCGTTTTATTGCCTGCAAAATCAAGGAACTAAATGCCACAGGGTTGAATTTATCAGATATCGCTGTAATATACAGGACAAATTTGCAATCCAGAGCCTTGGTAGATGCATTTATGGATCACAATATACCATTTATTGCTGCAGATGGAGCAGCCTCAATATACAATCATTGGGTATTTAAAGATATTATTGCATACCTTCTTCTGGCAGTCGGCAAGGGTAGTGAAAAGGAACTGACGAGAGTGCTGAACAAGCCTAAGCGATATATAAGCAGGGACTCTATCGCTACTGCATTGAAGTATAATGGTGATTTTGTGGCAAATCTCATAACCTATTGCAGTTTGAATGTAAGACAAGTAAATGTGTTGACAGATTTTCAGTACAGCATCAAAAAAATGAGTGCTATGAAGTTAAAGGATGCCTTTAAATACATAAGAGGTTATATCGGTTATGAAGAATATTTGAGAGATTATGCAAGCAGTAAGGGCATCAAAGTGAAAGGATTAATTGAAGCACTGGAAGAAGCAGAAAATGCAGTGAGAAACTTTGATGAGATAATGGAATTCCTAGCTCATATTGAAGAGGTAACGCTAAGGACAAAGCAGGTTAAATATAAGGAAGTGAATAAAGACTCCGTCAGGCTGCTTACCATGCATAAAGCCAAAGGCTTGGAATTCGATGTTGTGTTTATTGGAGGAGCAGTAGAAGGACTAAGCCCTTATGAGGGAAGTGAGAATTTGAGTCAAGAGAGTCTTGAAGAGGAACGCAGGCTTTTTTATGTAGCTGCCACAAGAGCTAAGCAGCAGCTGTTCATAGGAGTGCCTAAAGAACGCTACAACAAGCAAGTAAAGTCTTCTAGATTTGTTGATGAAATCTTGAATATAGATTTGCAGGAGAACTTGAACTTACAAATTGGTCAAAAGGTATTTCATAAGATATTTATGGAGGGTACAATTACCAATATATTAAAGGTAAAGGATACCACCAAACTTATAATAGATTTCTATGGAGCATC
>JAQSYD010000170.1 GCA_029256325.1 Clostridia bacterium | reverse complement strand
TATCCTTCAAATCATCCTTAATCTGTTTCATGGAAGTTGTGTCTACCTTGATATTAAAAGTTACAGTCGGAGATGTCTGTACACTTTCTAGCATCCTCTTAGCTATAACCTTTCTCATAGTTGTCATTGGAATCCTTGTTTCCTGCGGCTCAGCATATTTAACTAAATTATCATCCAATTTAAATTTTATTACATCAGCCTTCATAATTCGGCTGTCTTTTTCAATTTTACTTAAATCTACTCCAAATTGATTTGCCACTTCTTCTGCCGTCGGTGACACTTTTTTCTTAGATTGCTGTGAATACTTTACAATATCATCTTCAGTTATTGCTCCGCCTGCTCCGGTTCCTGCTACAAGGTTGTAATCAACATTCATGTCCTGCGCAACTTTTTTGGCTCTTGGAGATATCTTAACTCTGCCGCCGCTTGTTGGATTTAGTGATGCTGTTAGCTTTACATCTTCTTTTTGTGATTCAACTGATTCACTTACAGCCGGAGCACTTAATCCCGTCTGTTTTAACAGCTCAGATATATCTTCATCTGCTGTTCCCATGATTGCAACCGGTTCAAGTACTTTTACCGTTCCCTCCTTTATTATTATCTTTCTGATAACTCCTGATGTTGTCGATTCATAGTTATTAGTCAATTTATCTGTTTCTACTTCAAAAAGGACCTCCCCCTTATTAACTATATCTCCTTCAGCCTTTTTCCAATTAACAAGTAATCCTTCAGTCATAGTTAATCCCATTTTAGGCATTACTACAAATTCTGCCATTCTACACCTCCATATTTATAATTATCAAAATAATTCAGATGTCACTCATCTGAATTAGCAATATCTTGAAAAAATCCGTTTATTTGTGCAATCTCCAACGATTTTATGACATCCACATGATACGGACCATTTCTTGTTATTTTAAAAATATATTTCTGATCCTTAGGAAATACAATTTCTCTTTCTCCGTCAAGAGCAATTGTTCCTTTTGACTTTGTCACGTATTCATATTCTTCATCTAATTTCATTATAAAAGGTTCCTCTGTTAAAATAGGATTAACAACTCCTGCTGCGATAGGTGCTTTGATTTTCTTTCCTTTTACATTAAGATTAATACTTGCTCCAAAATCATCCTGTGGTGAAATGATTTTTTTACAGCCAAGGACAGATGAAAAACCGATTGATGCCGGGTGACTTCTTGTAACGAATATCTTCTCGATTTTGTCCATATCCCAAATTGCTTTTGAGCCTACGAACACATCCTTTGAAATAACTGCATCAATCAAAGCAATGTCTATTAAAACACCATCTTTATAAATTTCAATGCGCTTATCCCTTGATATAAACAAATTATTGTTAAACCTATTTGATGCTACTACTGCAGCTGCCATTCCTGCTACGGTACCTTCCATCATAACCGGGTATACATTATTCGTGCCTGTTGAAATAGTTATGAGTGGTACATTTTTAACAGCTTTTGCAACTGCTCTGTTTGTACCGTCACCCCCAAGAGTTACAATGCATCCAACACCTAGATGTTCAAGATATTCCGTTGCATTTAAAGTATCCTCCATTCCATCAAACAGCATCATATTAATTACATTTATTTCACATTTAAGCTCATCGCATGTATTAAGGCTATCCGTTACCCTGTACCCCATGTTATATGAATCGGGCATCATATATACTCTATCCACTCCAATGGCTTGGGCTCCCAAGACTATCCTTTCCACAATATTTATTTTTTCATTGTTATCTATTACCGTTGCATGAGATACGAGCCTTCTTATATCCTTTCCAGAAGCAGGATTTGCTATAATTCCAATAGAAGTCATGATTACCTCCCTTATGAGACTTTCCAGAGATACGCAGCATTGACTCTGATTAAGTCAATGCTGCGTACATATTTAATCAAATAATGATTTAACTGCAAGTTCTATATCTCTTGCATTAGGAAGAATATAACTTTCCAAGTCAGTAGCAAAAGCAACCGGTGTATTTAAAGCTCCTACCCTTTTAATCGGAGCATCTAAATCATAGAAATATTCCTCAGCTATTTGAGCTGCAATATCTCCAGTATAAGCTCCTCTCTTGCATTCCTCACTTACCAGTACAACCTTATGAGTCTTACCTACTGACTGAGCTATTGCTTCTTTGTCTATAGGATATAATGAACGCAAGTCCAAAACCTCAGCGCTTATCCCTTCCTTTGCCAATGCTTCTGCAGCAGTCAATGCATCAAATACCTGTCTGCCATATGTAATTATTGAAACATCTGTTCCATCTTTTGCAATTCTTGCTTTCCCTAGTGGAATTGGTTTTAATTCATTTTCATCCACATCTGTTTTCGCAGAATACAACATTTTATTTTCAACAAACACCACCGGGTTTTGATCATCAATTGCAGTCATCAGTAATCCATAAGCATCCTGTGCATTAGAAGGATAAACAACCTTGAGTCCAGGTACATGGGTTACCCAAGCTTCTAAAGATTGAGAGTGCTGTGCAGCTGCTCCTACTCCGCCACCAGATGGAACACGCAAAACCATCGGAAGGTTAATTTTACCGCCAAACATGTATCTCATTTTAGCAGCCTGGTTAACAAGTTGATCCATACCCACTGTTAAGAAGTCTACAAACATTAATTCTGCTATAGGCTTTAATCCACATGCAGCTGAGCCTACTGCAGCACCTACTATTGCACCCTCGGAAATAGGAGTATCTCTTACTCTGTCATCTCCGAATTCTTCCCACAAACCAGCACTGACACCAAAACATCCCCCAAACTTACCTACATCTTCACCAAATAATAATACACTTGGATCTTCTTGCATTTTTTTCCTCATGGCTTCTCTTATGCCTTCTGCGTATGTCATCTTTTTCATCTTACTCTTCCCTCCTCAACTATATCAGAATAAACATCTTCTAGGGCTGATTCTAATGATGGAGCAGGACTATTAACTGCAAACTTGTTAGCTTCTTCTATCATTTTGTCAACTTCAGCGTTCAACTTGTTAATTTCATCCTGTGTCATAACATTGTTTTCAATAAAATATTTCTCTACTCTTGGAATCGGGTCCTTCTTCATCCATGCTTCTAATTCTCCATCAGGTCTGTATACCGTCATATCTCCTTCAAAGTGTCCTCTCCATCTGTATGTCTTACATTCAATAAGTGTAGGTCCTTGTCCCTTTCTTGCTCTTTCTACTGCTTCACCAACAGCTTCATGTACTGCAAATAAATCATTTCCGTCAATCGTAATACCGGGCATATTGTATGCTGACGCTCTTACAGAAATATCTGTGATAGCTTGATGTCTTTTTTGACTTACAGAAATACCATATCCGTTGTTCTCACATACAAAGACTACAGGAAGCTTCCAAACACTTGCCAAATTCAAACCCTCGTGGAATGTACTTTGATTGGTAGAAGCATCACCAAAGAAGCATACACATACCTGGTCTGTCTTTCTATACTTTATAGCCAATCCAGAGCCTATCGCAATGTTATGCCCTGCTCCGACAATACCGTTAGCTCCCAGTATACCTTTGTCCGCATCGGCGATATGCATAGATCCACCTTTACCTTTACAGTAACCGTCAGACTTGCCAAACAGCTCTGCCATCATGTAATTTAAATCTCCACCTTTTGCTATAATGTGACCATGACCTCTGTGAGTACTTGTAATATAATCATCAACTCTTAATGCGGCACATGCACCGGTTGCACATGCCTCTTCACCTATATAAAGGTGAACAAAACCAGGTATTTTTCCCTCTGCGAACTTATCCATAGCATTTTTTTCAAACTTACGAATCTTTAACATGGTTAAATACATGTCCTTCAATTGCTCATTTGTGATTTTCAAAATATTACCTCCCATCATTCTTTAATTTTTACGTATACACTTACACTAATGCACATTGCATGCCAATATTGAACATAAAATACATTAAAAATCACAAGCGTTTAAAATTCAATGCATAAATCACTACTGCTCCTAACTTGACTTATTAGAAGCATCCCATTTATATCAAAATCCAGTCTCATTTTGATACTGGATTCTCATATTAGTACTCAAAATGAGACTCTAAAATTTACAAGGTATTTCTTCTATTTAAAAGCAGAAAGACAGTCTCATGAGTATTCTCATTTTGAGACTGTCTTTTTCAAGCACAATTATTTTATTAAGCCATTCTATCTACGTTGTTGGTATTAATAGAATATGCTTTAATTTTTCTGTATATTGTAGCCTTACTTATGTTTAAATCCTTTGCTGCTCTTTGAGCATTTCCTTTATTTATATAAAGTGCCTGCACAATGCTCTCCTTCTAAATGTCCTTCATAGTAATTCCTGATAAAACATTGCTGTCGTTCTTCATATCTAACTTCAGTTTATCTTTATTAAGTTGCACACTGTTTATTACTTCCTT
>JAQSYD010000169.1 GCA_029256325.1 Clostridia bacterium | reverse complement strand
AAAGGGCCCTGTATACAATAGGTGTGATAAACCCGATGTAATAATGCCTGGTGTTGATATAGAAACGCTCAATGCTGAAGTCTCTTATATACCAAAAGGTAAGAATACTGCCAAAGGTGGTAAGCTTTCAATCCAATATACAAAGTATAATGGCACTTCCATAGCCGCCAGCTTCACTGCATCAGCTGCCGCTCTTGCTTATCAAAAACTTGGGAATCTGAGCCCCGATGATATAAAAAGTGTTCTAAAAGCCTGTACAATTTCCATAAATGAAGTACGAAACATACAAGGCTTTGGAATCATAAACATTAAAAAGCTGGAAGAGATTTAATTCTTCCAGCTTAACTTTATTTTACATAATTTAATGGGTTCACAGGTTTTCCACTCTTTCTGATTTCAAAATGCAGATGTGGCCCCGTACTTCTTCCTGTGTTGCCCACAGCAGCTATTTTTTGACCCTTATATACCTTATCACCCTTCTGTACAAAATATTTGCTTAGATGACCGTAATAAGATACATATCCGGCTCCATGGTCTATTTTAATGAGCTTTCCATAGCTTCCGTTTGTTCCTACCCAGATTACGACTCCACCATCAGCCGCATTTACTGTCGTTCCAATGGGTGCTGCCAAATCTATTCCTTCATGGGTGCTGCCCCATCTTGAACCAAATCGAGAGGATAGACGACCTCTTGTTGGCATTGTAAAGGTTCCTGTTCCCTTTTTAGGTGGAAGCTCTTTGGTGCCCTTCACTACGACCTGCGTCTTTGGCTCTTTTATAATCTTTTCGGATATGACGTTTCTGCTTTCTTCAATACCATTTATCTTAACTATTTCTGCAACTACGTCTCGTTCTCCGTATACACCCTTCACTTTTACACTGCTTTGATCCTTATACAGAGAGCTGCTTAGTTCAGTCTTTTCCTCAAAAGGTATATTTTCCTTATATTCTGCTACCTCTGTTGTTTTAACGGAAACAAGCGGCTTTGGTACCAGTAAGTTTATTTCTTGATCTATTTTAATTTTACTAGGATCTATGCTTGGATTCGCTTTCTGAAGATCATCCATGCTGATGTTATATTTTCTTGAAATACCCCATATACTTTCACCTTCTTGAACCTTGTGAATTTTCACTTCGTTGGTTCCCTTCAGGATAAAGCTTGCGGCAGCTTCAGCTTGCATGATTTTGTCTTCTTCATTGAATTCCTGCTTTACCTCAACTTTTTCTGCAAAGGTTATTTCCTTGTATTGTGCTTTTTCCTCTTCTTTTACATAGGCTGCTTTGATTTGCTCTAATACCTTGTCGGCTTCTTCTTTCGTCTTAAAAGCAGCTATAGTGCTGTCATTTGCCGATATACTAAAGGATTGAATAGTATATGTAACATCTTCCCTCATTGCATCTTCTAAAGTCGCACTTGAGAGCAGCTCCTTATTAGAAGCTCTGGTTTTGATATATGTAATTTGACTACCTGTACTTATTTCTGCATTATACTGCTTTTTATATTCTTCTTTTACCTGTAACAGCAAATCCTCTACTTGCTTTTTATTTCTCACCTTACCTAATTCATTACCGTTGATGCTTACAGCATAAGCGATTCCGGAAAAATATACATACATGATTAGTATCAATGCTAATGAAATCGTACCTACAGTCATTGCAAATCTCTTTTTGTTAACAATTTTTATAGATAATTTATGTAAATTTAGCTTCTTCAATTGCTTTATATCAAGCTTAAAATTTTTCAAATTAAGATTTTTAACACAAAACTTCTTCACTTTAGAAAAGGCACCCTTTGATGATTCAACTACAGGTCTAAAGGCGCTTTTCACCTTTTCAAGTTCCATCTATTCATCTCCTTTCCTTTTTTACTGCATATAAATAACATTAAACTATATTATATTATTTTTTACCAAAAAGTACAACCCTATAGACGTTTTTCCATAATATATCATATTTTGAAACTATTATGAATGAATTCAAAGACTTTTATGCACTTATATTGTTTGCGGTATCAAAGTAAATATTGCTGTCAAGTTTTTGCAAATATTATTTGCTTGTACTTTTATATAATAGCATTATATTAGAAGAAAGGCAAAAATATGACTGAGGCTTGTCTTATATATATTTTGAGTGCATATTTCTGTACACTGATTTGTTTTTCTTTTTTCTGACAATATTAATGATATCATATAATATGGTATAATTATTAATTATATATTAGTTGAGGTGTCCTATGAATTTTTTTAGATTACAATCAAATAATGAGGATTTGGGACATACGCTTCTGGAGAATGTTTTTATTAACCATTACATGCCCCAAGCTCCCGGAAGCTATGTCAAAGTTTATATTTTAGGTTTGAAATACGCTCAAAATCATAGCAACACTTCTTTGTCCAATGAAATTATTGCAAAAACCTTGGATATGACTGTAGAAGAAACTATGGAAGCTTGGAAATATTGGGAAGACCAAGGCATCATTAAGCTTGTTCCTTATTCGCAAGGCAGTGATGATGTTGCTATTGAGTTTCATACCATCAAAGAGCTTATGCTAAATATTAAGAAAAAGAAAACATCTATTGACAAGTATAGCCCTGACAGGATTATTGCCGCTAGGCAGAACTTCAGGATAAAGGATATGTTTGAGTACATAAAGAAAATTTACGGTCGTGATCCTTCGACCAATGAGATGTTTACATATTTGGACTGGGTAGATGATTATGGCATGCCTCCCGAACTGGTAATTCTGCTTATAGATGATTGCTGCACCAGAGGAAAAAAGGATCTGCCTTATCTCAAACAAGTAGCTAAGAATTGGTTTGATGCAGGAATCAACAGTCTTGACAAAGCCAATGAATATACAGAAAGACACAAAGAAAAGTGGCAAAAATACAGTAAGGTGCTTAACTTCCTTCGCATAGGAAGACAGCCTACATCCGTGGAAGAAAACATGCTGTATAAATGGTTCTATGAATTCAATTACTCAGAGGAAGTTGTGCTAAAGGCTTGCAGCTTAACTGCCAACACCATGAAGCCCTCTTTTTCCTATCTTGATAAAATACTTACAGATTGGAATAACAAAGGTCTAAAAGTAATACAAGAGGTTGACGCCTACATAACAAAATCAGAAAACACTGCCCCTGCCAAAACGAAACCAAGCAGCAAGACGCAAAAGTCTTCCTTCAACAATTTTACAAACCGTACATATGATGCAAATGCTTTAGAGGATATGCTCCTGAAGAAAAGTAGAGGTGAGCTGATTGAATAATACAAAGGATATCATGAAGGAATATGAGCTTCTTCGAGATAAGCATAAAAAAGAGCTGGACCAAAGAAAGACTGTGCTTTACTCTAAAATACCCCGTTTGCATAAAATAGAAGAAGAGCTCGTTAAGCTTAGTATAGATATAACCAAGGCTATATTAAGCAACAGCGGAAACCAGCAAGAGTTACTAGATATTCTTCATAAAAAGCAGATGGACTTGAAAATGGAGCGTGTAGAGCTTCTTTCTGAGAATAAATATCCGAGAGACTATCTTGAAATGAGATATCATTGCAAGAACTGCAAGGACACCGGTTATGTTGACAGTAAGAAATGCGCTTGTCTGACTCAAAAAGAAATCGAACAGCTATACAAGCAATCAAATATGAGCAGCAGCTTCAAAAAAGAAAACTTTGATATGTTCAGATTGGATTATTACTCTAACGATG
The DNA here is from genome assembly GCA_029256325.1 of Clostridia bacterium. Lineage (GTDB taxonomy): Bacteria > Bacillota > Clostridia > Lutisporales > Lutisporaceae > GWB2-37-7. The sequence goes on along the minus strand of JAQSYD010000169.1, from coordinate 727 downwards.
CAGAGGAAGGCAAGGTTTCTCCCAGAGAGAACATGAAAAACATCTATATGACCTGTATTAATTATGTAAGAAATTTTGACGCCCATGAAAAGAATTTGTTTTTCATAGGCAAGCCCGGCTTGGGTAAGACATTTCTATGCAACTCCATTGCAAAAGACTTGTTGGATGCCGGAAGAAGTGTCATATATCAAAGCGCTCCAGATCTTATTGATGCCATCAGAAAATATAAGTTTAATTTTGATAAGGAAGATGAAAATGCTCCTTATTTAGAAGAGCTTTATCATTGTGATTTATTGATTATTGACGATCTGGGAACAGAGCTTTCCACACAGTTTTCAAATCTGGCTATTTATAATATATTAAATAGAAGACTTCTAAACAACAAGAAGATCATCATCTCAACAAATCTTAACACCGACGAACTGATGGCTACATATTCTGAAAGAATCTATTCTCGTATATTAGGCAACTTCAGCATGTACAAGTTTTTTGGAGATGATATAAGACTTAAAATGAGGACGATGTAATGAACGTTCCATCCTAGTGTTTTATATGAAGCAGTGATTAAACACCACTGCTTTTTTAGCGCATAAAAAAACTGCAGTTGTTATTACAACTACAGTATGTATTCAAAGAATAAATGGAGCTGGTGATGGGACTCGAACCCGCGACCTGCTGATTACAAGTCAGCTGCTCTACCAATTGAGCTACACCAGCATAATTTATG
>JAQSYD010000035.1 GCA_029256325.1 Clostridia bacterium | reverse complement strand
TTTTAGAAACATTATGGTGCTGGGGCCTTTGACGATAAAAGCAGTATACTTTCCGGCTTATTCAGTGATAAGTAGAGTAAATATAGGAAACTTCCTGCAACGTATGGAAATAGCGGTTACAATTGTATTTATACTGTCGGGATTCATAAAAATTACTGTGTGCATATTAGCTGCTACCAAAGGGGTGGCAAGGGTACTAGGTTTTGATGACTATAGAATATTAGTTACCCCGATGGGTCTATTAATGGTTAATCTTGCCCGTATTATTTATAAAGATATCATGGAGATGTTTGATTGGGCATTTAAGGTTTGGCCATTCTATGCCTTTCCTTTTCAAGTGATTTTTCCTATTTTAATTTGGATTTTTATAGAGCTAAAGCAAAAGGCTAAGAACAAACCGAAGCAAACTGAAACAGCTGTAGAAGACAGCAGCACTTAGTAATAGTAAATCCTGTAAATATGGTGCCAGGCACCAAAAAAGAAGGATTTGAGCGGTCAATATATAAATGTTTATATAGATTGATGTGAGGTGATTTATTTGAAGAGGTTATTATCTTTCGCTTTAGTTATTATTGTAATACTTACAGGCTGCACCGAATATCGGAAGGCTCGGATGCAAAGCTTTGTCTCCCCGCCGTGGGAAAGCAATGGTGCCAGTACAATGCCTGAAGAAAACAGTTTGATTCATGAAGAAGGAAGTATAATATCAGATAGAATTGATGTACCAAAGGGTTTTGAGCGGATTCCGGCTGAAGAAGGCACCTTTGGAGCTTACCTCAGAAGCATACCCCTTAAACCCCATGGTTCTCCTGTCACCTATTTTAATGGAGATACAAAGTCGGCAGAAGTCCATGCAGCGGTATTGGATATTGATGTAGGAGATAGAGACTTACAGCAGTGCGCTGACGCTGTCATGCGGCTTAGAGCGGAATACTTGTACAGCAAAGGAGCATTTGACGACATTCACTTTAACTTTACAAATGGGTTTAATGCTGAATATCAAAAATGGATGCAGGGTAACCGAGTTGTGATAAACGGCAACAAAACTTCTTGGGTGAAAAAAACAAGCGGAGCTTCTGATTATCAGAGCTTTAGAAAGTATTTGGACATTGTGTTTGCTTATGCCGGAACCGCTTCTCTGGACAAAGAGCTTAATCCCATAGCTGTTGAGGAAATGCGGATTGGAGACGTATTTATAAAGGGTGGCTCACCGGGACATTGCGTGATTGTGGTGGATATGGCTCAAAGCAAGGAAACTGGGGAGAAATTGTTTCTTCTGGCACAAAGCTATATGCCTGCGCAAGACATTCATATATTAAAGAATCCTAAGAATGATGACGGAAACCCGTGGTATTCACTGAAAGCCGGCGAAATGCTGGATACACCGGAGTGGGACTTTTCAACTGAACAATTAAAGCGATTTTAAAACCTGATATCTGTGGTGCCAGGCACCACAGATATCAGGTTTTAATGATTGATTATTCTACATAGCGGCCATGCTCCGGGACTGCTTCTTCGTGGAAGTGAGCAGTCAAGTTTTCCAGTGCGACCTTCAGCTCCTCGCCTTTCATAGGTCCACCATGACTGGTGATTGCCAATGATGGCTTAAGCTGTCGGAGGGTTTTCACAGACTTTTCAGCATCCTGCCAATCTGTAGTGAAATATGCCGGAGGGCCATTTAACTCCTGCTTCTGTGTTAATACGGAAAGGAGTGACTCCTGCTTTACGGTAGTAATAGCATCGCCGGCAATTAACACACCATCAGATTTTCGAAATAAGGAGATATGTCCCGGGGTATGTCCCGGCGTATGAAACCACTGCCATTCCGGCATGGATGGTACGAGGCCATTCTCAGGCAGCTCGTGTACTCGGGGTCCTAAGTCAATGCCGTCATTTGGGAATAAGAAAGACATATCGGCAATGAGTCCCTCACTTACTGTGGGATCTGCCGGCGGATAATCTTTTTTACCTGTCAAATAAGGCAGCTCCAGCTTATGAGCATAAACAGGCACATGCCAATGATCAGACAGTTCAATGACAGAGCCAACATGGTCGAAGTGCCCATGAGTAAGTATGATTGCTTGAGGAGGACAGTTATCGCCATACAGTCTATGAGCTTCTTTTAAAATTGTTTTAGACGAATGCGCTAAGCCTGTATCAACTAATATCCATTTAGAATCTTTTCCATTTGGTGCACCTATCATATATAGGTTGACTATTGTAAATTTAAGCAGCAATATATCGTGAGTTACTTGCTGCGTTGAAGCGGTTGCATCTGAAAAAACCTCAAGTAGTTTACTGGTCATTTTTAATACCTCCAGAAAAATGGATCATACTAATAGTATAACTATTGGTTTTACCGGCTATACGCTTTTGGTGATAGGTACCACAAATATTAGGTTTTAATAATTATTTATACAGTACAACTTTGTTCCTTCCCGTCCTTTTAGCTTCATATAACGCCTCGTCTGCTTTCTCAATTAACATATCATAGTTGCTAACTGGGTTCGGATAGGAGGATATGCCGATGGAAACGGTTATATTAATATATAAATTGTCCGTAAGTTCTATTTGTACATTTTCAACAGTTCTTCTTATACGTTCGGCAATTTCAAAAGCTCTAGGAGGAGGACAATCAATTAGAATAACAGAAAATTCTTCTCCTCCATTTCTAGATACTATATCCATGCTTCGGCAGGTATTTATCAATATTTCGCCCAATTTTTTAAGTACTAAGTCACCTTCTTTGTGTCCATAGGTATCATTAACTTTTTTGAAAAAGTCTATGTCTATAAAAAGTAAGGACACCATTTTTTGCTGTGAAATCGCATTATCAATTACTTCATTATATAGGTTGTCGAATTGACGCACATTATTTAAACCTGTAAGAAAATCTCTTTTTGATTCCTGTTTATACCGTCTGAAAGATTCTGTAAGAGCTTCTAAATATAAGATGTAATAATATAGTAAGAAAGAAATAATTGATAAAGCAATGCTATAGGACCACATGATTTCAGTTCGCAAACTAATATCTTTTATTAATATTGTGAATGCTAAGCATGTTACTAATATAGAAATACTAATTGAAAATAGCCATTTTAACCTACTATTAATTTTTAAGTGTGAAATAAGACTAGAAATAAGTGCTATTATTATCAAAACAAAAATGGCAGTAATTGAAGAACTATTAAAACCATTAATCATAACTCTAAAAGCAGAAATTAAGAAAAGTGAAATTGTTGCAGAAATCCATCCGCCATTGAATGCAGATAATATTATTGCTAAATTACGAAAATCAATGACCACATTGTAAGGAAGATGTACACTGAAAAGCATCAGTGTAGATCCTAACAGACCCATGATAACTCCAGATATTATTCTAAATTTAATTGGAGATTTAGAATTTACCGCTGAACTTCTAAAAAGTTGATAATAAATACTAATAAAAGAAACTAACATTCCCGCATTTGCTAAAAAGTCCTTTAACAAATTAATTTCCCCCCCGATGATGTTAATGCAAGTTTAATACAGGCATTTTTTATTTATATAAAATGCCTAATTTCGAATATATACTATTGCATTCGATTTAGTTAATAACGTATACAGTATATCAATTCTAATGCATTATCAGCAATATTTTTTTGGATGCCAGGCATAAAAGAATATTGACAAAATATGACTACTCGTGATAACATTACAATATAAATCCTATAGGAACAATGGGTGATTAAAATGAAGATATCGACAAAAGGAAGATATGGGCTTAAAGCCATGATGGATCTGGCTATATACTCCTATGGAGAACCCTTGAATTTAAAAAGTATAGCAGAGAGACAAAAGGTTTCGGAAAAATATCTTGAACATATTTTTTCGGCATTAAAAAAAGCCGGTCTTATCAAGAGTATCAAGGGAACACAAGGAGGCTATATATTGGCAAAAGCTGCGGCAGACACTACAGTGGGTAATGTAATAAGAGCCTTAGAGGGTGATTTAGCCGTTGCCGAAAAAGCTTCTGGAGAAGAAGGTGATGCTGATATTTTGGAGCAATGTATAAATGAAAATGTATATGAAAAAATAGACAAGGGAATTAATCAGCTGCTAGACAGCATTACCTTGGAAAACTTACAGCAAGAGTATAAGAAAATGAACAATAACACAGATTATATGTTCTACATTTAATAAGAAGATTATGATCGGAGGATAAAAGCTGTCATCAAACAGTTTTTAGTTCGACCTAAAGACTAGTAAACTTATAGGAATAATATGTTTGGAGGAAAATAATATGGCAAATATAAAGAAGAGTTTAACAGACCTTATTGGAAACACACCAATGCTGGAAATTGAGAACTACAACAAACAGAGCAATGTGGATGCAACCATTATAGCAAAGCTGGAATACTTTAATCCCGGCGGCAGCGTAAAGGATAGAGTGGGCTATGCCATGATTAAGGATGCAGAGGACAACGGTTTATTAAATAAGGACAGTGTGATTATAGAACCAACCAGCGGCAATACAGGAATAGCCTTAGCTTTTGTTGCTGCTGCGAGAGGCTATAGGATTATTCTTACAATGCCGGAAACGATGAGCGTGGAGAGAAGAAGTCTTTTAGCCGCTTTAGGCGCTGAATTGGTGTTGACTCCCGGACCAGAAGGCATGAAAGGTGCAATAAGAAGAGCAGAGGAATTGGCAGCTGAAATACCTAACTCCTATATACCGCAGCAGTTCAAAAACCCGGCGAATCCACAGTATCACAGAAATACAACTGCAGAGGAAATCTGGAGGGATACAGATGGTAAGGTTGATATATTCGTAGCAGGGGTAGGTACCGGTGGTACAATAACCGGCGTAGGTGAAGTTCTTAAAGCGAAGAATCCAAATATTAGAATCATTGCGGTAGAGCCTATAGACTCTCCGGTACTCTCCGGTGGGAATCCCGGTCCTCACAAAATTCAAGGGATTGGCGCAGGCTTTATACCGGATATATTAAATGCAGGCGTTATCGATGAAATCATGCAGATTAGAAATGAAGAAGCCTTTGAGGCATCCAGGAAGCTGGCGAAGACAGAGGGGCTGTTGGCAGGCATTTCCTCAGGAGCTGCTTTGCATGCAGCTACAGAATTGGCTAAAAGGCCTGAAAACAAAGGGTCAAACATAGTGGTGCTGTTGCCTGATACAGGTGAAAGATATTTAAGCACACCTTTGTTCCAAATGAGCTAATCCTATTAAAAATATAAGAAGTGTATAAAGGCAAATGCCTTTATACACTTCTTTTTATGGGATTATTTAAGATTTTTATCGCTGCAAAAAAAATCATAGTCTTGAAGCTCATGAATAACAGCATCTTTTCCACATAATGCACAGCTGGGTTCCTTATAAATCTCCAATATAGTAATATCCAAATTCATGGAATCAAGCATCAGTATTTTGTTCACAAGGGGTATGCCGATGCCTGTCAAATACTTTAATACCTCTACAGACTGGATAATTCCCATCACACCGGGTACGGCACCTAATACTCCCGTTTCAGAGCAGGAGGGAATAGGGCTATTGTCGGTACTTTCAGGAAAAATGCAGCGATAGCAAGGTCCAATGTCCGGCCGGATTGCAGTTGCAAGTCCGTTGAAGCCCAAAACACCTGCTTCTATCAAAGGCTTTTTCAAGAAATAGCAGACATCGTTTAGCAGATATCGAGTGGGCAAATTGTCAAGCCCATCGAGGATGATATCATAATCACGAAGGAGTTCTTCAGCATTTTCTGTGGAGAACTTCTGTTTATATGTGCAAATCTCAACTTGAGGATTCAGCCTTTTTAAAAACTCCTCTGCAGATTTTACTTTAGCCATTCCAAGCTTATCTGTTGCGTGAAGTATCTGCCTGTTCAAATTACTGATTTCCACGGTGTCATAATCTACTAGTCCAAGCTTGCCTATTCCCATTGCTGCCAGCATATAGGCTGCTGGAGAGCCTAATCCACCGCTTCCGACGATAAGCACCTTTGCTTCCTTGAGCTGCTTGTTTGTCTGTTCATAGTTAAGCGCATAGGTATAGGAATTTAGCTGACTCTCGCCATAGGCAAGGTCAAGGCTAGCCAAATTAAACTGCAATGCATTTTCACATAAACTGCCTATATCCAACAAAGCTTTTACCACTTCGATGGCAGCAAGTGTGCCGAGCAGACTTGTACAAGCCTTATGAAACAATGTTTCAGATTGATCATCGTTATTCAAATAGAAGCTGTTAAGCGCTGCTAATGCTTCAGAAAGAGATTGTCTTTGGGTGATGCTCTTTAGGTATCCACAGTCACCAGCTGTAGCTGTCAGTATGATGGGTATGTTTTTAAGGCTATTAACAGCAAAATTCATTTCTGCTTTTTCACAGAAGACAATCACTGCATCATAATTTAAACCTTGCCCGGCTTGCGGCTGATGTGGAGTATCAGATATACATATTTCGACATCAGGATTAAGACTTTGAAGATTTTGAAGGATAAGCTCTCTATTCAAAGCATCCTTGGTGCAGCAGTGGATTTTGCCAATGCCCATAGCTGCTATATAGTAGAGCATAAGAGCTGAATTCGATAAATGATCGCTGTATATCAAGATAGAAGATTCAAGAAGCTTTTTCTGCCCCATACCACCTATTTCAGGCATAATGATATGTCGCATATATCTATGTATTTTCTCTTTTTCCAGTATCAATCCAATCCCCCCAATATATTATGAATGTTATTTATAACGGGATTTATAATCAGCTATAGCATTATGCAATGCTGTGGCTGCAATGTTTGAACATTGCAACTTTTGTGGAGGAAGTCCTCCCAGGGCTTCTGATACATCATCGTTGGTTATTTTTAAAGCATCTTCAATAGGCTTGCCAAGGGCTAACTCCGTCAGCATGCTGCCTGAAGCAATTGCAGCGCCGCAGCCAAATACCTTAAGCCTTATATTTGAAATGATATTGTTTTTTACTTCAATAGTGATTGTAATCTTATCTCCATCTGCCTGATTGCCTATATGCCCAATACCATCTGCATTCTCAATAGTACCGACATTGCGTGGATTTGAAAGGTGATCCAGAACCGTATCATTATACATTAAAACACCTCCTATGAATTTATATTAATATAATGAGATAGCCTTGTGAAGTTTTTAAGCGCATTTTAAGGGATTTTTTTATTTTATTTCATGAAGCAGTTGATTTTTTATTTAATATAGCATATAATATAAACATAGCATACTAAACGAATAGGAATAATATGATAAAGCGTTGATCAGAGAGAGTAAATCATATGAACATCACAGAGACAGGTTCCTAGGCTGAAAGAACCTTATGATGAGTATGATTGAAGTGCCTCTGTGAGCATAAAACCGAAATAAAGTAGGCTTTTACGGGAACTCCCGTTATAGAGTTAGAGTATGAAAGTACTGAATAAAGAGATGTTGTTACATACAAAGTAACTGCAACTAGAGTGGAAACGCGGAATATACTTCTGCCTCTATATTGGAGGCAGAAGTTTTTTATATAAATAAAGTTAAAAACTAAGCTAAAAGGAGTGAAGTTAATTGAGTTCAAGACAGTATTTCGACAACATCGCTGCGAAGTGGAATACCATGAGAAGCGAATACTTTAAGGATGAGGTAAGAGACAGGATATTACAAAAGTTGGACATAGAGAGTAAGATCGTAGGTGATTTGGGTTGCGGTACAGGCTTTATATCCTTGGGTCTGGCTGCTAAAAAGCCAAATATCGTTTTTTCCCTTGATCAATCCTTAAATATGCTTAAGGAGTTAAAAAGAGAAAGTACTGCCTTGGGCTTTCATAACATATATCCCATAAGGTCCAGTTTGGACGAGTTGGCATTGTTCGATGAATCCTTAGATGCAATTACCATTAATATGGCGCTACATCATGTCTTTGAGGCGGGTAAAAGTATAGAGGAAATGTATAGAGTACTCAAACCGGGTGGCAGAGTTATTATCAGTGATGTTCTTGAGCACTACGGACAATGGGCAAGAGAAGAAATGTATGATGAATGGCTGGGCTTTAAGGCGGCTCAGATTACTCAATGGTTGGAGCAAGTCGGTTTTGAGAATATTTCTATAGAAGATACCGGTTTAAAAGCAAAAGGATATTCCAGCAAAGGTGAATTTATTGAAACAGGAATATTTTTAGCAGCAGCAGATAAATTTTAATATCATTCAAATTATAGGAGGAAAGAAATGAGAATAGAATCATTATTAATTCATGGAGGAATAGATGGAGATGAAAGAACAGGAGCTGTCAATGTGCCCATCTATCAAACTTCAACTTATAAACAGCCTTTCTTTGGCGTAAATACAGGTTATGAGTATTCAAGAACAGGCAACCCTACAAGAGAGGCTGTAGAAAAACTGATTGCTGATTTAGAGGGCGGAATCGGCGGACTTGCATTCGGAAGCGGAATGGCGGCAACTACTGCAGTTCTGACCTTGTTTAAAAGCGGAGATACAGTTTTGATATCTGATAATCTCTATGGCGGAACCTTTAGAGTGTTGGATAAGGTGTTTAAGAACTTTGGTATTCAGTATCAAATTGTAGATACTACAAAGCTGTCTGATATTAAAGATGCATTAGAAGCCTTAAAAGCGGAAGGCAGTGTCAAGGGGATATTTATAGAAACGCCAACCAATCCGCTGATGGATATCACAGATATTAAGGAAGTTTCTAAGCTGGCTAAGGAATACGGTGCATTGACTATTGTCGATAACACCTTTATGACGCCATACCTTCAAAAGCCTTTAGAGCTGGGGGCAGATATCGTCGTTCACAGTGCCACTAAATATTTAGGGGGGCACAGTGATTTGATAGCAGGTCTTGTCGTTGTGAAGGAGCAGGCGCTTTGGGATAAGCTTCACTTTATACAGAATGCCACAGGCGGCGTATTGGCACCCTTTGATTCTTTCCTATTAATCAGAGGTATAAAGACCCTTGGGGTTAGGATGGACAGACATAATGAAAATGCAATTCAAATAGCCAATTTCCTAAAGGAAAATGAAAATGTGCTTAAGGTGTATTATCCGGGGCTGGAGCAGCATCCCGGTCATGAAATACAAAAAGCACAGGCGCAGGGCTTCGGAGGTGTAATATCCTTTGTTTTAGATAAGCGGATTGATTATAAGAAATTCCTGACAAGTTTAGAGCTTGTAACCTTTGGAGAAAGCTTAGGCGGTGTGGAGTCCCTGATATGCCATCCTGCATCTATGACACATGGTTCAATTCCTTATGAGATTAGACAAAGCGTTGGGATCGTTGATAACTTAATTCGATTATCTGTAGGCATAGAAAATGTAAATGACTTGATTGAGGATTTATATAAGGCATTCGAGGAGGGTAAAGCAAATGACTAATGTAGAAAGCTTCACACTGGATCATACAAAGGTGAAGGCACCTTTTGTAAGAAAGTCCGGAATGGAGGAAAGAAACGGTATAAGGGTATCGAAATTTGACTTAAGATTATTGCAGCCGAACTCAGAAGAAATGCCAACAGGCGCTGTTCATACCTTGGAGCATTTCTTAGCTGGTTTTATGAGAGAAAAGCTGGATGGAGTCATTGATATTTCACCTATGGGCTGCAGAACTGGTTTTTATATGATCACTTGGGGTGATGTCCAGGTTAAAGCAGTGATTGAGGCTTTGGCCTATTCCTTGGAAAAGGTGTTGGAGCAGGATGAGGTGCCTGCTGCAAATGAATTGCAATGCGGCAATTATAGGGATCATTCTTTGTCTTCGGCTAAGGAATATGCAAAGCAGGTATTGATGAAAGGGTTAAGTGATGAAATATATCAATGATATTAAAGAGCTAATCGGGAATACACCTTTGATGAAGCTTCACAATATGGGTCTTAAGAAGGGGGTTCATATTTTCGCTAAGCTGGAGTGCTTTAATCCCGGCGGCAGTGTTAAAGACAGAATAGGCATGTATATGATTGAAGGGGCTGAAAAGGCAGGCTTGCTAAAGCCAGGTTATACAATTGTAGAGGCAACTGCCGGAAATACAGGCTTGGGAGTAGCAATGGCAGCCTTGAATAAGGGATATCACATCCTATTTGTTGTACCAACTAAATTCTCAATGGAGAAGCAGGTCTTGATGAGGGCGTTGGGAGCTTCGGTAATAAATACGCCTAGAGAAAAGGGCATGCTTGGGGCGGTTGAAAAGGCAAAAGAGTTATTGGCTGAGATTCCCAATAGTATAAGTTTGGAGCAATTCCAAAATCCCAATAATCCTTTAGCGCATTATGAAGGAACGGCTCCGGAGATTTATGAGGCCTTGGAGGGAAAAATAGACTACTATGTTGGTGGAGCAGGAAGCGGTGGAACCTATAGTGGAGTCATGAAATATTTTCGAGAAAAGAACGCCGCGATTAAAGGAATTCTGGCAGATCCTGTGGGCTCAACCATGGGTGGGGGTGAGGCTGCCTGCTACAATATAGAGGGTATTGGCAATGATTTTATACCTGCTACAATGGATATGTCCTTGGTGGATGAGGTTATAAAGATCAATGATAATGAAGCTTTGAAGTATACCAAGCTGTTAGCTGCAAAGGAGGGCTTGATCGTAGGCTTATCCTCAGGAGCGGCATTAGCAGCTGCCATGAAGATGGCTGATAGGCTGGAAAGGGGCAACATCGTAACCTTGTTTTCCGATCGAGGGGACAGGTATCTGAGCAAGGGTATATTTGATTAGCATTATAAACAAGCATTCTTTTTTTAGGAGTGCTTGTTTTTTTTCTAATTACGTAAATGTTATAATTTAAGTACATCGTGAAGAAAAATGATATTTTAAAAAGATGTACAAATTAAAAAATAAATTTATTTTATATATTGACTCTCCTGTTGCAGGAGGGTTTAACATGATATTGTAAGCTTACAAAATTATGAATGCAGGTGAAAGAAATGTTCAAAATAGGTGATTTCGCGCGAATAAACAAGGTTACCATCAAAACCTTAAGACATTACGACAGTTTGGGACTGTTGAGACCTGATAAAATTGACTGCTTTACAGGCTATCGGTCCTATACTGCCGACCAGATTCCAAGACTGAATAGAATTCTTGCGTTGAAGGAGATTGGGTTTACCCTGGAGGAAATCATGGGAATTCTGGCTTCAAGCTTATCTGCCGATGAGCTTGAAGCGCTTTTGGAAGTCAAAAGGTTGGAATTGGTGGAGCATATTAAAAATGAACAGTCAAAGCTTGAGCGGTTAAAGTTTTTAATTAAATTATGTGAACAGGAGGATTTTGTTATGAAGTATGACGTAGTTATAAAGAAGGTTGAACCTATAAAGATCGCTTCGGTAAGAGATATCATACCAAGCTACGGGGAGCAAGGGCATCTTTGGGAGGAGCTGGCTGAATATATAAATAAGCATGATGTGAAGATTGTTCCGCCCTGTATGGTGATATACTATGAAGAGGGCTATTCTGAAGGGTCTGTAGATGCAGAGGTGATTGAACCCATTGTAGGAGATATGCCTGAAACAGATAGAATAAAGGTAAAAACCTTGCCTGCAGTAGAGGAAATGGCATGTCTGGTGCATACAGGACCCTATACTGCTCTTTCCATGGCTTATGGAGCTATTTCAAAGTATATTGAAGACAATGGATACGAAGTAATTGCACCACCAAGAGAATTGTACTTAAAGGGTGGGTGGGTTACTGATGATCCAAATGAGTTTATTACTGAGCTGCAGTTTCCTGTTAGAAAAAAAGAGAAGTAAATGAAGTAAAGACCTTGCAAGGATAACCGAATCCTTGCAAGGTCTTTTGTTATAGTGTGAGAAAAACTAATTTATTCAATCTATAAAACATATAATTTATAGATTGAATAATTAGGAGGGATGGACATGTTCAATAACTATCCTTGCTGCTGCTGCCCGTACTATTACTACTGCAACATGCAGGCTGTATCCGGATACAAGCCGCATTTAAAGGATACAAGAAGAGAAGTTGATTATATGTACAGACAAAAGCAATTTACAATAGATGAACTGGCGCAATATGATGGCAGTGCAGGTAAGCCTGCATATGTATCAGTGAATGGTATCGTGTATGATGTTAGTGTTCAAGGTGCTTGGGGGGGCGGTACCCACTTTGGTCTTTATGCCGGCAAGGATTTATCCGCTCAATTTCAAGGTTGCCACGACAGCGATACAATACTTGCTATGCTGCCCAAAGTAGGTGTGCTTGTGTGATGGAGGAACAGCGATGAGCGAATTTATTTGCCCTATAATTGATTCTAAAAACTTGACTGCCAGAGGAATCATGAATCTTGCTGATAATCTGCAGCAGCAGAATAAGTTAAATCTTATTTGGCTGGAGGCTACAGGCTGTTCAGGAAACATTATTTCCATGATGAATGCAAACAATCCGAATTTATATTATTTTCTAAAGAACATTGTTAATCTAAAATACAACAACAGCCTTATGGCCGCTGAAGGCCAAGGGGCCTATCAACAATTTTTAAATACGCTGGAAACCGATTTTATTCTGGTTGTAGAAGGCGCTGTAGCTACTAAGGCAGAAGGACGCTATAACATCATTGCCAGTAATAATGGATTGCCTGTTACAGCAATGGAGGCAGTGAAGCTGGCAGGGGACAAGGCAAAATATATAGTCGCTGTAGGCACTTGTGCCAGCTATGGCGGTATATCTGCAGCCAGGCCAAATCCTTCAGGCTCTGTATCACTGCAGGAATACTTGAAAAAGAATATCCTTAAGGTGCCGGGCTGCCCGGGACATCCAGAATGGATAATCGGCACGATAGCGCATCTCGTATATTTTGGAATGCCTGAGTTGGATGAACAAGGAAGGCCGATTATTTTTTACGGGATAACCATACATGACCGCTGCAGCAGGCGCTCTTACTTTGATAGGGGAATTTTTGCAGAACATTTGGGGGAGCCGGAATGTATGTTCAAATTAGGCTGTAGAGGGCCTATTACTAGAACAGACTGTCCTATAAGAAAATGGAATGATCATAGCAACTGGCCCATAGGGGACAATACGCCATGCATAGGCTGTGCCAGACAGGGCTTTCCGGATGGTATGGAGCCCTTTGTCAGATATTGATGGGAGGCTGGAGGTAGAATGGCAAATACAGTAACGGTAAATCCTGTAACCAGAATCAGCGGTTTTTTAGAAATAAAGGCAGAAGTGGAAAACGGAATCATAGTGGATGCAAAGAGCAGCGGACTGTTGTTTAGGGGCTTTGAAAAGATGCTGCAGGGAAGAGCACCTCTTGATGCAATTTACTTTACGCAGAGAATATGCGGCATATGCTCAACAGCACACTCCATGTCCTCTTCCTTGGCGCTTGAAAGCGCTCTGAATGTGCAGCCGGATATTCATTCCCGTATGATAAAGGAATTTGTACATGGCTGTGAATTCATACAAAACCACCTGCGGCATTTTTATCAATATACCTTGCCTGATTATATAAAGGGTCCAGATATAAATCCTCTTTATGGGGTAAACCATAAGGATTTTAGACTGCCTAAATATCTGAATGAAGAGCTGTCGCGGCATTACGTTGACAGCCTCGACTATAGCAGAAGAGCCCATGACCTGCTGGCAACCTTGGGGGGGAAGGCTCCTCATGACCATGGGATATTTGTAGGAGGTATAACCAGCGATATTGATATATCCAAGCTTGCGAAGCTGAAATCGATTCTGTCAGGAATAGGACAATTTATTGAAGATGCAATGATAGAAGATTGCAATATTATAGGACAATACTATCCTGAATATTATAATTTGGGCGTTGGCGATAAAAATCTCATGACCTATGGCGTTTTCAATTATCCTGCGTTTAAAGGAATCCACTATACGGAGGCGGGCATTTACTTAAACGGGAAACATGAAGTCTTTGATTCAGTATTGATAGATGAAGACATCCAAAAGACTTGGTATACCTCAGAAAACATCATCAATAAGCCGGAAGGACCTTATACAGAAGAAGATTTGAATAAGCAGGGAGCCTACAGTTGGGTGAAGGCGCCTCGCTATAAAGGTCATTCTATGGAGGTTGGTCCATTGGCAAGAATGTTTATTAGTGGTGAATATACAAGGGGTATTTCAACCATGGATAGAACAATGGCGAGAGTGTTGGAGGCGAGAAAGGTAATAGGTATTATGCAAAATATCCTTGAACTGATACCTCAGTATCAAAATAAGCAAAGACAATATGAGATGCCGGATAAGGCACAGGGCAGCGGACTGATAGACACTACACGCGGAGCATTAGGTCATTGGTTGGCTATAGAAAATAAGGTGATCAAAAACTATAGCATTATTACACCATCTGCTTGGAACTTATCCCCTCAAGATCATACAGGAATGAAGGGCACGGTAGAAAGTGCATTAGTGGGCACAAATATTGAAGATATCAACAATCCTGTTGAAATAGGCAGGATTGTCAGAAGCTTTGATCCTTGCATCTCTTGTGCTACGCATGTGTATGGTAAAAATTCTGCTTCTGTTGAAATCAGGATTATGTAGGCAGCTGCTATGGGTATGAAGGTTATCGCTATAGGGAGCAGAATCATGAGGGATGATGCTGCAGGGATAATAGCAGCTGAGGAATTAGTTGAAGAGCTAGTTGCGGAAGGAATACAAGTCATTATTGGTGAAACGGATGCAGCATATTGCTTGGATTGTATAAATGAAGGTGACAGCATCATCATTCTGGATGCGGCTGTAAGTGGAAGACCATGGGGAACCGTATGGCAGCTGCCCTTGCAAAATGCTTTTCTTAAGTGCAGTCAAAACCAGTTTCAGCATGACGCTGATTTATTAAGCATATTGAAAACAAAGAATTTGCAAGTGACAGGGCTGCTTATTTGCATCGAAGCTGCGGATATAAGCCAAGGATGGGGCTTAAGTAGAGCCTTGCAGAGCAAATTGACTATTATATGTAAGGAAATAATAGGAATAATATTGAAATTCAGAGGTGATATAGAACATGCATGACAGCTTTTTACTTCATAAAATTGCAGCTTCCTTGCAGCGCATCTGTGATGATAACCATATCGCGAAAATTAAAGAAGTAGTCATTCAAGTAAGTTATAACAGTCATATGGAAAGTCAGGATTTACAGGAGCATTTGATGGAAATAATACCTCGCCTGGTGGATAATAGTACCATTGTTACTGTAAAGAGCGCAGAAATAGAGGATCAAACTGCAGTCATTTATATGCTGAAGGGTGATGGACTTGAAACAGTATAAGAATGAAGCTGGAAGATATATTGTTGATATTCATGGAATTGTCCAAGGAGTAGGATTTAGACCTTTTGTATATCATAGTGCCCGTGAATTGAAGCTATGCGGATATGTAAGCAATATCGGAGGCAGCGTATTCATTGATGTGGAGGGGGAGGTAATATCAATGAAGCACTTCATTAACAAAATTATGAAGACGCCGCCTCCTTTAGCACAAATTGAAAAAATCAATATAAGAAAAGCGAAGATGAAAGGCTATGATTGCTTTGATATTGTAAAAAGCAGTGAAGATAAAGAGGAACTGCGCTTCATACCCAAGGATACGGCAATTTGTAATAGCTGTAAGAAAGATATCCTTGAAAATAGCGGTAGATGGTTTCACTATGAATTTACGAACTGTACAGATTGCGGGCCAAGATACTCCATTATAAAAGAACTACCCTATGATCGCTGCAGCACCTCAATGAGGAGCTTTGAAATGTGCCCAGCCTGCAAGGAGGAATATGAAAATCCCGATAGCAGGAGATTTCACGCACAGCCGGTATGCTGTCCAATCTGCGGACCGCAGTTGAAGCTGCTTGATTGTAAGGGGAAGGAAATCGTTGCCCAAAGTGCAATAAGGGAGGCAGTGAGGCTTCTGAAGGAAGGCAGTATACTGGCGGTTAAAGGTGTTGGAGGCTTTCACCTGATGTGTGATGCTGAAAACCAAAAGGCTGTTGCTAAACTGAGGAGCAGAAAACAAAGGCCACATCAGCCTTTGGCAGTGATGGCTGCAGATGCTGCAGCTATTGAGAACCAATGCGTGTTGAACGATAGAGAAAGACAGCTGATAACCTCAAGTCAAAGTCCCATCGTTCTGCTGAAAAAGAAGGCAACGTGCAGTCTGCCGAACATCCTTGCTTGGGACAGTGATAAGCTTGGGATGCTGCTGCCTTATACGCCTATGCACATGCTTATTTTTGCAGACGGCTTGAAGTATTTGGTTGCAACCAGTGCAAATTTGAGCGGCATGCCTATGGAATATGAAAACCAGAAGGCAATTGATCATCTTTCGGAGGTTACAGACTATTTTCTACTGCATGACAGGGAGATCAATATACCCATTGATGACTCTGTAACTAAGGTATTTATAGAAAAAGAAGTAATATCAAGAGTAGGGAGGGGTTATGCTCCGCTTTCTATTAATATCGGAGCACAGCATCAGTTAGCAGCATTGGGTGCTGAACAAAAAAGCGGTGTTTGTCTTTCGAAAAATGGTTATACACATGTAAGTCAATATTTAGGAGATATGAAGAGTCCTGAAGCCTTTGAAAATTATAAGAAGGTATTGGATCATCTGATACACCTTTTAAGGATAAAGCCTCAAGCCTATGTGCATGACCTCCATCCCGGCTACCTGTCTACTCAATATGCTTTGGAGCAGCAAGGGATGAAGCTCGCACTGCAGCATCACTTTGCGCATATGGCAAGCTGCATGGCTGAGCATAAGCTGACCAAGCCTGCCATTGGTGTGATTTATGATGGAACAGGCTTTGGTGAGGATGGGAAGATTTGGGGTGGAGAAATTTTAGTTGGAAACCTGAAGGGTGTTACGAGAGCGGGACATCTCAAATACTGCGCCATTCAAGGGGGAGACAAAGCAGTAGAAGAGCCATGGAGGTCGGCCGTCAGCTATCTATATGCCCTTGGTGACTGCAGCTTAGAGGGACTTGCAGGATTGGACAATGGGGTTACAGAAACTGTAAAAGCTGCGCTTAAAGCAGGATTGCATTGTTTTGAAAGCTCCAGTATGGGAAGATTATTTGACTGTGTTTCGGCATTGTTGGGTTTATGCAGCAAGACAACCTATGATGCACAGGCGGCTATTATACTGGAGCATGTTGCGGATAGGCAAATACAGTCCGGATATGAATATGAAATACAGGAGGATCAGGATGGTTTATTAATAGGCTATGAAGAGATTATAAAAGCGATATTAACTGATATAAGAAAGGGAAAAGGCGTGACGGAGATATCATGTAAATTTCACAATACCATAGCAGATGCTACGGTAGAGGCGGTTGTGAAGGTTGGGAAACTGTATGGAGTAAGAGAGGCTGTACTAAGTGGGGGCTGCTTTGAGAATCTGCTATTATTGGAGAAATCAATTAAGAAACTGGAAGGTCATGGTTTTACTGTATATTACAATGAAAAGCTGCCCTGCAATGATGGAGGTATTTCCTTTGGACAGCTGGCAGCGGCTGATAGAATAATGCGGGGGTGAGGTTATGTGTCTTGCAGTGCCGGCAAGGGTGATAAGCAAAGAAGGTGCCTTTGCTGTGGTTGATATGATGGGCTTTCAAAGTACGGTTTACATAGACTTAATTGAGGGTGCCGCAATAGGAGAATATGTGCTGATTCATGCAGGCTGTGCTATTGAAAGAATTGATGAGGAAGCTTTTGACTATTACAGTACGCTATGCAAAGAACTTGCGGAGGGATAGACATTGAGCAGTTTTGATATGAAGGATATGATTGCCATCATTAATAAAAAGATTAGCCAGGAAATCAAGATTATGGAGGTGTGTGGAACACATACGCAAGCTATCGCAAAGGCAGGCTTGAGTAATGTGCTGGACCCTCGGATACAGCTTGTGTCAGGTCCGGGATGTCCTGTTTGTGTAACGGCAGAAGATTATATAGATGCAGCAGTAGAGCTGCTTCAACAGCCTGACGTCCTCATAACTACCTTTGGCGATATGATTAGAGTGACGGGCAGTCATAAGAGTCTGGAAGACTGTATGGAGATGAAGAATAGAATCAAGGTGGTATATTCACCATTTAGTATATTGGATATTGCTGAAGAAAATCCAACCAAGCAGATTGTTTTTCTCGCAGTAGGCTTTGAAACCACTGCACCTTTGATAGCAGCTTTAGTTAAAAGAGCACTTCAAAAAGGAATTAAGAACCTCATATTTTTAGTTGGGCTGAAGCGAATGCCCCCTGTATTGGAAAAGGTATTGTCCGCTCAGAACAATAAGCTGGATGCCATGATTTGTCCCGGACATGTTTCTGTAATAATGGGCTCGGAGTATTTTAGATTTATTTCGGAAAAATACAATATGCCTGCTGCCATCAGCGGCTTTGAATATGAAGACGTAACTGCGGCAATATATTATTTGTGCGAAGGGGTAAGTAAGCGAGGGAATAATTTTGCCAATCTTTATCCTAAATGTGTTAAACCTGAAGGAAATAAAGCTGCTAAGGAGCTGCTTTCAGAAGTATTTGAGAGCAAGGAGGGCTGTTGGCGGGGGATTGGAGTAATTGAAGCCTCTGAGTATGCATTGAAGAAAGAATTTGCGTCTTTTGACGCAGTGAAAAGCTTTGGCATAAAGATTAAGAATACAATCCTAATAGAAAGCTGCTTATGTGGAGATATCATCATAGGCAACAAAAATCCCTTTCAATGCAGCTTATTTAACAAAATCTGCACACCTGAAAATCCGAAGGGACCTTGTATGGTTTCCTCAGAGGGTGCTTGTGTTATTTATTACAAATACAAGAGGGGGGATTTGGCATGAGCAATACTATAAAGCTTCAGCATGGATGCGGGGGAAAACCAACTTCAAAACTGATTGAAGAGGTTTTTTATAAAAGCTTCCACAATGAAATATTGTTGGAGAAATATGATGCTGCTATGCTCCAATTTTGTCAGCAAAAATTTGCCTTTACAACAGACTCCTTTATAGTCAAGCCTTTGTTTTTTCCAGGAGGCGATATAGGTAAGCTGGCAGTTTGTGGTACAGTAAATGACTTAGCAGTCTGCGGGGCAAAACCTTTATACTTGAGCTGCAGTTTTATCATAGAAGAGGGCTTTGAAATGGAAGGCTTGAAAAGGATCGCAGGTTCTATGGGTAAAACAGCAGAAGCGCTTGGGGTAAAAATAGTGACTGGGGATACAAAGGTTGTAGAAAAAGGAAACGCAGATGGAATTTACATCAATACTTCAGGAATAGGTACCGTTATGAACAATTACAACCAAAAGGTCATAAAAGACGGGGATGCAATCATTGTTTCCGGGGGGATCGGAGAGCATGGCATGTTGATAGCCCTAAATAGATATAATATAAAGTTCAATTCAAAGCTGCAAAGTGATTGTGCACCTGTTTTCGATATAGTACAGCACTTGCAAAGCTATTTTGAGTATATTAAGTTAATGAAGGATCCAACAAGAGGCGGTGTAGCAACTGCAATCAATGAGATAGCTGCTGCTGCACATATAGGTGCAAGGATATTGGATAAACAGCTGCCGGTGAAAGCTGAAGTAAAGGCAATATGCAGTATGTTAGGTATGGAGCCGTTATATCTGGCCTGTGAGGGCAGATTGCTGCTTGTTGCTGCCCGTAATAAGGCTGAAGAGATATTGAATGCCATGAGGGAGCTGGAGTGCTGCAGCGAGGCTGAAATAATAGGATATTTTGAAATGAATAAGAGTGAATTGGTATATATAGAAAATGAGTTTGGAAGTAAAAGAATTGTTCCGGCATTAGAAGGAGACTTGCTCCCAAGAATTTGTTAAATTATTTTTTGTTGGAACTTTTTAATCATATCACCGTCTAACAAGCAGACATTTTAATGGGAGGCTGGTACATATGAAAGATAGCAAGGGACAGTTTGCAGTAATACTAATACTAATGCTAGCCTTGTTTATGCAAATGGAAGGGATGTTGCCCAATATATTTGCAAGCAAGGAAGAACCAATTATTCTTGTAGATGAAGTCGATGGATTGGAATTTGAGGCTCAAATAGACAGCAAGAGCTTTGATAATCAAAATGAAGTGATTATTAAGGCTGCAGTCACCAATAAAAGCGATCAGCCTACAAGCTATTATGTTGATACTACCTCCAAGGGTGTAAGAGGAATTTTAGGAGCTGCTTTGGTTTCAATGGATGAAAAATCTTGCTTTACAGATAAGTTCTTAATTGATGCTGTAAAGGCATCCTCTAATGCCATGGCCTTAGAGGGTATGCTGGAATCAGGACGAGCGTTGGTTTGTGATTTTTACATGCTTCCCTTTTATAAAGAGAATGGAAGCGTGAAGCATGTGACACCGGGAAACTATATACTGAGCCTTTGGTATAACAAGGGTGTTGGAGAGGTTATAAAAGCAGAGTTTCCTGTAACAATAACAAAGCGATTAGGAAAAATGTACATAAAGAATTCCTAGGGTTGGTTTCTATACCAACTCTTTAATATTTTTTTGCGCTGTGATAAAATAATATTTATTGGCAAAAGAAGTAAAGCTATACAGCAGATATAAATTTTTGCTATATAACAAATAAATGAACTTGAAAATTAACATAAACTAAGCATAACAGGAATTGTTTATTCTAAAATGGTGCTCATACCGCAATTGGTATTAAGAGGTGAAATATGGAGGGTGATCACCTTTATTGCAATACCTCCAAGCCTCAGCCTGATGTGGGTGTTTTTCACACTGTACTTCTACTATATGGTGGGAGGTGCCTTGGAAAATGAATGGGGTACCGTAAGGTTCAATGTTTATTATTTCTTGGGTATATTAGGGACTATAGCTGTATCCTTTATATTTGGAATTCCGGTAACACCAATATATATAAACTTATCGTTATTTCTTGCTTTTGCCAGGATATATCCAAATTATGAATTGCTGATATTCTTTATACTTCCTGTTAAAATAAAGTATTTAGCAATGCTTGAATGGGCGTTCATTATATTTACCATTTTAACCGGCAGCATGCCCAGTAAGCTAACGGCTATAGTATCCATCCTCAATTATTTCATATTCTTTGGCGGTGAAATATTGTCCGGTGCAAAAAGCAACAGACAGGTGCACCATAATAGACAACGCTTCAGAGCAGATCTTCCCAAGGACTTCACATACCATAAATGTACTGTCTGCGGAAAGACTGAAAAGGATGATCCAAAGCTGGAATTCAGATATTGTGACCAATGTGAAGGGGATTATGAATACTGTATGGAGCATGTCAGAAATCATGAACATATTGTGAAGGCTTCAAATGTAATTGAATTTAAGAATAAGCAGGAGTGATAATATGGCTACTTTTGATGATTTTCTTAAGCTGGATATACGGGTTGGTGAAATTATTAGAGCAGAGATTTTTGAAAAGGCAAAAAGGTCAGCCTATAAGCTATGGGTCGACTTTGGCGACGAACTGGGAGTGAAAAGGTCCAGTGCTCAAATTACTGATTGTTATCATGTTGAAGCATTGGTCGGAAAGCAAGTGCTGGGTGTAGTAAATTTTCCCCCCAGGCAGATTGCTGATTTCATATCGGAGGTACTGATACTGGGAACCTACTCTGAACAAGGTGTTGTGCTGGTACAACCGGAGCAAAAAGTAAAAAAAGGCGATAAATTAGGGTAGGTTTTAAAACCTACCCCTCATCATGCCCGGACCAAAGCCGTTATTTGTGTTTTGAACATTACCTCTGCCAAAGGAAGTGCCGCCACATCCGCCAAAGCCTGTACCCATCATGTTCGTAAAACCGTTCTCCAAGTGAAACTTTTCCATTTGGTCGATTCTCTCAAAGTACAGCTCAGCGTCCTCTTCAGTCAGTTGACCTTCTTTTACAGCTTGTGTGATTTGATCTTTTTTCCAAGTAATCATATCTTTAAACCACTGAGGCATCTCTGTTGATTCTTCTGCATAAACAGAGATCGCAAAGGCGGCAACTAAGATGATTACTAAGGTTAATACTAAAAATGTTTTTTTCATTCTAAATCCTCCTTATGTATGTTTCTGATATTTATGATACATGAAGATTATGAATAAATTATGAAGAACAGGTAAAAAAATGAAAAATAATAGCAGCCCGGGGAGGCTGCTAAAAAATGTGGGAAAAAATGAATTACTATCGATGAAATTATTATATGATGAAACTTTGAAGAAAATATGAAGTTTTGATTATGAATGAATTTTTTATCAGAATTATGAAATAATAAGCACAGAAAACAATAGGAGGAGTGAAGCACATGTCAGAAATAAAGTTTTGTGAAAATAATTTTGCCCATGGTGCTGAGGATGTTATAAATAGGTTAAGAGATGACAAGGTTGAGGTTGAGGTAGAGCCTTGCCTTGGCTATTGTGGTGAATGTGCAGAAAAACCCTTTGCCTTGGTGGATGATGATTATATTGAAGCAGATTCGCCAGAGGAGCTGTATGATAAGATCACAGAAATGCTTAATGCCGGAGCTTAGACTCCGGTTTTTTTATGTATTTTAATGAACCCCACATCATAAAATTTTACTAGTGTTAGCATTTAAAATATAGTAAAATTAAATAAGCATTTAATTAGAGGGTGTTAAAATATGAAAGTCAAAGAAAGATTTGGAGACTATTTAGATCTTCCCAAATCGATATGGATATTGTTTGTTGCTAGAATCATTAATTCCATGGGTAATTTTGTCTACCCCTTCTTAACTTTATTCTTAACAAAGAAAATTGGTTTATCTGCCAGTCAAGCAGGTAACTTTTTCATTGCATCAGCAATTTTATCAATGATGGGATCGCTTTTAGGGGGCAAGCTGGCAGACCACTTCGGAAGAAAGAAGCTCATGATGATATTCCAAGGAGCTACTGCTACACTTTTTTTCGCTTGTGCCTTCTTAGGGAATTCAATTTGGGTGCCCATTTTGCTGTGTTTAGCAGGAATGTTCAATGGAGCAGCGCAACCGGCAAACTCTGCTATGGTTACAGACCTTACAAACAAAGAGAATAGAAAGTTGGCACTGTCTTTATTATATTTGGGTATTAATTTTGGTTTTGCAGTCGGTCCTACCATTGCTGGATTTTTATATAATAATTACATTAGCCTGATATTTTATGGAAATGCAGGCTCAATATTAATCTCTTTGATATTAATTGGCTGCTTTATAAAAGAAACAGCACCTACAAAAGAAGAGATTGAGAACAGCAAGCAGATGAATGATGATGAATCAGCAGAAGATACAAATGTATTTCACGCATTAATAAAGCGTCCTACCTTATTCTTGTTTCTTTTAGGAAGGACAATAAACCAGCTGGTTTACTCTACCATAGGCTTTGCGATACCGATACAGATGGCAAAGACCTTTGGAGATGTGTTGGGTCCAAAATATTTTGGTTATCTGATGAGCTTTACCGGCATCGTTGTGATAACCCTTACCATATTTACAATAAAGGTTACCGGGGGGATTAGACCTGTGCTAAATGTAGCCATGGCTGGTGTTTTCTATGCTGTAGGCTTTGGTATGCTGGGCTTTGTAAGCAGCTTTTGGCTGTTTCTATTATCAGGGCTGATTTTTACAATCGGTGAAATATTAGAGGTTACAAATGCAGGTGTATATGTTGCAAATCATTCCCCTATCAATCATAGAGGCAGATTTAATGCCATCATTCCACTTGTAACGGGTATGGGCTCAACCTTTGGACCTAAAATCTTTGGAATGGTCATAGATAATCGAGGCTTGACTACGATGTGGATGCTTTGCTTTGTACTTGCAATGATATCCAGTATATTTATGCTGTGGCTGCGTGTGTTTGAAGATAAATGGAATGAAAAAAAATATGGCAGAGCCTAATAGGCTCTGCCCTTTCTTTTTTAGCAGCTGCGATTTCTTTGTCCATTGGGATATACCACAAAGCCTTTTCTAAAAAGCCCGGTGGAGTAATCAACGTCAAAGCTTTTAAATACCTCTTGAAAGTAATCCTCTACTGCAAAGTTCATATCATCAACCTTCATCACAATATCCTCTTCTGTTGGTTCACCCTGAACCAATCCAAATATTGGACCTGCTCAACCATTGCTGACAACATCAATTCTGAAATTTTTAATTTGTGATTTTTTTAGTTCTTCCTTTGCTTTATCTGTTAATAAAACTTCCACTAATTATTCACCTCCACTACAGATACCCTGTATAGGTATTATAAACTATTTTGCAGCAATTTACAATAATTGATAATATTTTAATAAATTCATACCCATGTTTTATATATTAAAATAACGATTATAATTAGTCTGTGTCATGATGAATATTTTAATCTCGCAGTAGGATGGCAACTTTATCCCAATCAGCTAAAAGCTTTCATATTGATTATCCATATAATATACTTTATGATGATAGTATATTTTGAATTTGGAGCGTGGTTTTTTGAACCAGTTAAATAACAAATTAAAAGCAGATCACAAGAATTTTTATAATAAAATACAAAAATCAGATAAAAATTCAACGTTCTTACGTATTGCCATATACTTGCTGATTGCAGCAACGACATTGGCATTCTATATGATATGGCACTACAACAGCTATGGACAATGGGCCATGGATAGAACTTTGCAAGGCTTGATGGTGGACATCAGAGTATCATGGCTGACCGATGTATTTAAAGGAATAACTGCAACAGGAGAAACGATGCCTGTTATTATAGCTACCTTGGTGATTATAATGGTATTCGTAATCTGCAAAAAGTATAAGGAAGTTGCATTGACTGCCTTTTATATGCTGGGCGTATGGAGATTAAATGAATTCCTGAAGGGATTGCTGCATAGACCAAGAATTGATGCAAGCCTGCATCTTATCGATATAAGCGAGTACAGCAATAACAACCAATTCAGCTTGCCTAGCGGACACTCTATGAATTTTATGGCACTGGTGCTTTTGTCTTTGTACTTTATCTGGATTTTCTCAAGCAACAAAAAGCTTAATTGGGGACTGACGATTTTGCTGTTGATATATGGCTTATTGGTTGGCATAAGTCGTGTTTATCTGAATGTCCATTACTTTAGTGATGTGGTAACAGGTTGGAGTATAGGAGCTGCTTGTGCTGCAATGGCTGTTATCCTTCATAGCTTCATTGGAAAAACGAAATATAACCGATAACTGGCGATTGTGCTATATATCGCCAATACACAACAAAATCCTTGATTTGTAGAGGATTTTGTTTTTTTTTGTAGAATATCAATAATACCATGTAGATTTTTAAGTAAATTTTGATAGATATAAAACTTGAGAGGAAGTGATTGTTTGATTCAACTTAGAAATATCAGCAAGAAATTTGCCAATGGACATGTGGCATTGAATAATGTAAGTCTTGATATTGAAAATGGCGAGTTTGTTTTTCTTGTTGGAACCAGCGGAGCAGGAAAATCAACTATTATAAAGCTTATGATGAAGGAACTGGAGCTTGACTCCGGTATGATTCTTATAAATGATAAGGATGTTACAAAGCTGAAAAGAAGTCAAGTGCCTCATTTAAGAAGAAGTATGGGGGTCGTATTCCAGGATTTCAGATTGCTGCAGGATAAGACAGTTTATGAAAACGTTGCTTTTGCTATGGAAGTAGTGGAAGCTTCACAAAAAGAAATTCGCAGACAGGTGCCTATGATACTTGGTATGGTTGGCTTGAGTAAAAAATCCAAGCAATATCCGCATCAATTGTCAGGGGGAGAGCAGCAAAGAGTTTCCATTGCAAGAGCTATGGTGAATGGACCTTCGATTTTGGTTGCAGATGAGCCTACGGGAAATTTAGATCCAGAAATGTCATGGGAAATCATGAAGCTTTTCAATGAAATAAATCAAAGAGGAACAACGATACTCATGGCAACCCATGATTTGCATATTGTTGACAGAATGAAAAAAAGAGTTGTGGAAATCAGTGACGGAAACATAATCAGAGATGAAAAGCGAGGTGGATATTTCAGTGAAAATCAGAACCGCTAAGTTTTTTGTCAAGGAAGGCTTTGGCAGCCTCCGCAAAAACAAAACCATGAGTGCCGCCTCTATCAGCTCTGTAATTGCTGCATTGCTGGTCATAGCTATATTTTTTATCATTGTGATGAATGTAGACTACGCAGCGTCAAAGCTGGAATCTCAGATTGAAATGATGGTGTATTTACAGGATAATCTGAGCGAGACCATTGTAAGCTCTATGAGTAAAGAGCTTGAGACGATATCAGGCGTAAAGGATGTACAGTTTATTCCCAAAGCACAAGCTTTAATGGATTTGAATGAAAAATGGGGGGATAACGCTTACTTGCTGGAAGGCTTAGAAGGTGAGAATCCTTTGCCTGACAGCTTCAAGGTTACCTTGACGGATCCTTCAAAGGCGAATACAGTAGCCTTGGCGATATCTTCTATTTCAAACATAGAGAGAGTCGTGTACGGCAAGGAGGAACTGGAAAAGCTCCTTCAGGCTACTTATATTTTAAGAGTGAGCAGCTTGGTAATTATCACCATTTTGGTTTTTATATCCGTGTTTATCATATCCAATACCATAAAGCTGACGGTATATGCAAGACGAAAAGAAATCAGCATTATGAAATATGTCGGCGGCACAGACTGGTTTGTGCGAGGCCCCTTTATTGTTGAGGGAATGCTGCTGGGCTTGTTTGGAAGCTTTATAACTTCACTGGCAGTAGGTATAGGATATTACTACAGCAGCAACCTTATTAAAAATCAAATGATTGGACTTCTATCAGTGACCTTAATGCCTTTTGGAGAGTTAATCAGCAGTCTTGTATTGCTGCTGGGCACTGTAGGCTTGTTGATAGGAATCGTAGGAAGCTTCTTGTCAGTAAGAAAATTCATGAAGGTCTAGGGGGTGCCGTTTTGAAAAATATTAAAAGATTAATTGCAGTAACAATGGTATGTATGTTTGCATCTTCTGTAGCGATTTCGGCAGATACCACGATAGATGCCTGGAAAAAGAAGCTAGAGGAAACAAATAAACAATTAAAGCAAACCCAAAACGCCATTAAACAAGCACAAACTCAGAAGAAAACAGTCTCAAAGCAGGTAGAAGAGCTGGATAATAAGCTGAATCAAACAGAGCGGGAGTTGGACGCAGTAGAAGAGCAGTTGGGCAGCCTGGAATCTCAAATCGTTATTACCAAGAGAGATTTGGAAAGAGCCTCACAAGATGCGGACGGCCAAAAGGATACCTTGAAGAAAAGAGTAAGAGTCATGTATGAAACAGGCTCTGTAGGCTATTTGGCTGTTATACTGGAATCAACCAGCTTTAGTGATTTTATATCAAGAATGGATTTTTTAAAGAAAATTATGAATTATGATGTTACTTTATTAAAAAATATGAAGTCTCATCGTGATAATATAGCACAGCAAAAGGCACAGCTTCAAAGCGAGTTGGATGAAAAAGAGAGACTGAAGCAGCAAATAGGAGACAAGAAGGAAGAGGTTGCTTCTGCAAAGGATAATAGGGAAAAGATTCTAAATGAGTTAGTGAAGGATTTAAAAGAATATAATAAACAATACGATAAACTGCTTGAGGAATCTAAGGAGTTTGAAAAGAAAATCGTCGCAGCTCAATCCAAAGAAAAGTATGCAGGAGGTAAGGTTGCATGGCCGGTTCCTTCTAGTACAAGAATTACATCTCCTTATGGATATAGAATACATCCAATTTTAAAGACGAAAAAGCTACATACAGGGATTGACATTGGTGCGTCCTCCGGATCTGCAGTCGTTGCATTTAATAGCGGAACGGTATTATTCTCCGGCTATAATGGGGGCTATGGATATACTGTTATCGTTGACCACGGAGGACAAATATCTACATTGTATGCGCATAACTCTAAGCTGCTTGTAAAAGTGGGAGACAAGGTTGAAAAAGGCCAGACAATCTCGAAGGTAGGAAGCACCGGGCTTTCTACAGGACCACACCTTCACTTCGAAGTAAGATTAAATGGAAAACATACCAATCCAATGCCTTATTTTGGCAAGTAAAAAAAAGCACCGAAAGGTGCTTTTTTTTATGTATATTTGACACATAAAGCGGCAATATTATACAATATAAATGCAAATGATTTGCAAAATGGAGGAGAATGAAGTGAAGAAACTGATATCGATTATAATGGCCGCAGTACTTATTACAGGGCTTGCAGCATGTGGCAGAACTGCTGAAGAACCGGCAAAACAAAGCGGTCTCACAATATATGCCAGCTTTTATCCTATGCAATTTCTGGTATCGGAAATAGCAGGTGATAAGGCGCAAGTAAAAAGCTTGGTGCCTGCAGGAGTAGAGCCCCATGATTGGGAGCCTAAGCCAAGAACCTTGGCTGAACTGCAAGAATCAGACATGCTGGTTTACAATGGTGCCGGTATGGAGGCTTGGTTGGGGGATTTATTGCCTTCCATAGAAAAAGCGGGAGTAAAAACAGTAAACACCAGCATGGGTTTAGACTTGCTGCCCTTTGATGAAAAAAATGCAGATGAGCATGAGGATGAAGAGGGGGAGGAAGAAGTAGCACTGATTTATGATCCTCATATTTGGGTTAGTCCTGTCAAGTATAAGCAGCAAGCGCAAAATGTTTTGGATGCATTGATTGAGTTGGATGCTGCAAATCAAGAGTACTACTCGGCTAATTACGAAAAGCTGGCAGAACAGCTGGATAAGCTGGATAGCGATTATAGGCAGGCTGTAGCAGGTTTTAAGAGCAAGGTATTTATCGTTTCTCATTCTGCCTTTGAATATCTTGCCAAAGAATACGGCTTGACACAATTGCCTATCAGGGGTGTTACACCACAGGCAGAGCCAAGCCCGGCAAAGCTGGCGGAGCTAGCGGAAATATGCAGGGAAAATAATATTAAGTATATTTTCTTTGAAAGCCTTGTAAGCCCTAAGCTGTCAGAGACCTTGGCCAATGAGATCGGTGCGCAGGTCTTGGTGCTAAATGATGGTCAAGGGATTACTGAGGAACAAATGAAACAAGGCAGAAGCTATATAACAATTATGTATGAAAATCTGGAAAATCTGAAGAAGGCGTTGATGCAATAATGAAAAGTCCAATAATAGAGGCGAAAAACATAAACTTTGACTATGAGGGAAGAAGTATATTAAATGATGCTTCTTTAGAAATTTATCCTGGAGACTTTATGGCGATTATTGGTCCTAACGGCTCGGGAAAAAGTACTTTGATGAAAATTTGTACAGGCTTAATGAAGCCAAGGCAGGGCAGTGTGACACTGTTTGGCAAGGATATCAACAAGTTTAAGGAATGGGGTCGTATCGGCTATATCCCACAAAAGGCAACCTCCTTCAATCAGGGCTTCCCGGCTACTGTGGAAGAGGTGGTAAAAGCAAATTTGTACTCTAGAGTAGGCTTAATGGGAAGAGTTAACAAGCAGCACATTGAAAAAGTGCAAGAGGTCTTGGATTTAGTAGGTATGCTGGACTTCAAGGATAGATTGATAGGTAGATTGTCGGGGGGGCAGCAGCAAAGGGTATTTATAGCAAAAGCCTTGGTAAGCTCTCCTGAGATTTTATTTATGGATGAACCAACAACGGGGATAGATGCAAATTCTGAAAAGGATTTCTATGCCCTTATGGATGACTTGAACAAGGAACAGAATATAACAATTGTTATGGTAACTCATGATATTGGTGCAGTAAGCAAGAATATCAGCAGAGTGATATGTCTTTCAAGGGGGAAGGCACACGAACATGGTTGTGGAGTTGATATGGCCGGCTTAAATGAGCTGTATGGCCACGATGTAGCACCCCTTATACATAACCACTAAGGAACGGAATTGGAGGATATAAGTGATGGAAATGCTTCAATATGATTTTATGCAAAGAGCCTTTGTGGCTGGCATATTGATATCAATAATCTGTCCTATTATAGGTACCTTTGTGGTTTTGAGAAGACTGTCTATGATAGGTGATACCCTATCCCATGCTTCCTTAGCAGGAATCGCTGCAGGGATGCTGGGTAATTTTTATCCGCTTTGGGGAGCAATGATTTTCTCTGTTGCTGCCGCAATTGGGGTTGAAAAACTGAGAAAAAACTTTTCGCAATATGCAGAGCTTTCCATATCCATAGTACTGTCTGCCAGTATAGGTTTGGCAGTACTTATGATAAGTTTGGCAGATTCCTTTAATGCTGACTTGATGAGCTTCTTATTTGGCAGTATCATCGCTGTAACAGGTCGAGATATCATAATTATGGCAGGCACAAGCATATTTATCATTGTCAGTGTTTTGCTTTTATATAAGGAGCTTTTGTATATAGCCTTTGATGAAGAAGGAGCAGCTCTTGCAGGAATTCCTACCGAGACCTTGAATATATTTTTTACGGTATTAACTGCCTTAACTATCGTTGCAGCCATGCGAGTGGTTGGAATACTTATGATTTCTTCTATGCTGGTCGTGCCGGTAGCTGCTAGCATGCAGATTTCCAAAAGCTTTAAAAGCACAATGATCAATTCTGTGATATTTGCTTTTTTGGCTGTTGTATTGGGACTGACCATTTCATATTACTTCAATCTTGCTCCCGGAGGAGCCATCGTAGTATTAAGTGTTGTCATACTTTTACTGGTGATCGGAACTAAGAAATATATTCTAAAACGTATAGTATAATAAGGATTGGGATGTGATATTATGAATAAAAATAATATAGAGAGCACCCTGAAGAATCAAGGCTACAAGCTCACAGGTCAGAGACGATTTATTATTGAGGCCTTTGAAGAGTGTCCTGCCCATTATACGGCACAGGAAATCTACGAAAAAGTCAAAGCACAAAATCCAAACATCAATTTTTCAACAGTGTATAGAAATTTGGAGCTTTTATGCAAAATCGGCGTCATTAATAAACTAAATATCAGCAGCGGCATCAGTCATTTTGAGATTAAGCATGATGAGCATCATCATCATGTAATATGTTTAAAATGTGGGGATATGCAAAGTATTGATGTATGTCCATATGCTGAATTAAAGGTCAGTGAGCTTGATAAACTGGGCTTTGTGCCTATAGAGCATAAGTTTGAGATTTATGGTTATTGCAAAAAATGCAGTAAAGATAATTAAGCTGCAAAGTAATAATACGCAGCAGGAATAAATATAATCAAAATAGATGATATAAACAATCATGCTATAATAAGAGCGCATTCGTAACATATCGTAAACTCTAATATTTAAATACAGATTGAGGTGTAGTAATGATTAATAAAAATAAGGCGTTGCTTTTAGGAATTGTATTGGTAGTGATTACTTCGATATTGACCTTTATGATTACCAATACAATTGAAGTTGTAATGGGAGACAGAGTGGTCATTTCGAGAAGTGATTATGAAAACCTGAAGAATGTGGAAAAACTGCTGGGACTGAAAGAGTACATAAAAAAGAACTATGTAGAAGGGGCGGAAGATAACACCTTGATGGATGGAGCCATGAAAGGTCTTTTTGAAGCGCTGGAGGATCCTTATTCCACATATCTGACACCAGCAGAATTTAAAAGTATGAATGAAGCAACCAGCGGCAGCTTTGGAGGAATAGGTGTTATAGTAACTAAAAGCGAAGAAGGCTATATCACTGTAGTAGCGCCTGTTGAAGATACACCTGGAGAAAAAGCGGGAATTAAGACAAATGATAGAATAATCAAGGTTGACGATAAAGATCTGGTTGGTATGGATATTTGAAATAAAAAGAGAGCTGATCAATCAAAGGGCTGTAAAAAGCGAAGTAAAAGAAAGCAATATCGGCTACATCAGAATAAGCAGCTTTGATGTGGATGCGGATAAAGATTTTAGTAAAGAATTAAATGCCTTGAAGGCTAAAAATATAAAGGGATTAATATTGGATTTGAGACAAAATCCAGGCGGCTATGTCAGCTCTTGCTTAGAAATAGCGGATGAGCTTTTAGGTGAGGGTATGGTGGTCTATACAGAGGATATCAATAAGAATCGTCAAGTGTATAATTCCAAGGGCGATGGATTGGAAGTGCCTCTAATCGTACTAGTAGATGAAGGCAGTGCCAGCGCATCAGAGATTTTAGCTGGAGCGATTAAGGATAGAGAAGCAGGACTCTTGATTGGGACTAAAACCTTTGGTAAAGGCTTGGTTCAATCGGTGGAAAGCTTAAAGGACGGTTCAGGCTTCAAGCTTACAACACAAAAATATTATACGCCAAAGGGCATAAGCATCAATAAAATCGGAATTGAACCAAATATTGAAGTAAAGCCAATGGAGATTAAAGAAGATCAAAGAGAAGAAGATATCAAGGACCTCCAGTTAGAAAGGGCTATTCAAGAAATGTTAAAACAAATAAAGTAATGGGGTGCCAACATGCATTTTATACTTAAGATGGCGGGTCTGGTTCTTAGTGAAATAAGCGGGGTCGTTGTAAATCAAGTATTTTGGGTTTTAATATTTGTAGTCTGGTTTCTTTACAAGAAAACCTCCAACATTGAGTTTGCAATGCTTAAATACAGATTGCCTTTAATGGATAAAATGTCAAGCTCTCTATTTAATGGTTTTATAGGAGGTTTATTTGGCAGCTTCTTGGTAGTGCTGCTGGGTATTACAATCGAAACCTATGTACCAAATAGTCAAGGGGCATTTGCATCGGGCATAACATATATTTGGATCATAGCAATATTAATGGCTATGATCCATGTAAGATACTTGTGCTTTTCCTATGCAGGAGGGTTAGTTGCTCTTGTTAGCCTCATTTTTGGATTCCCAAACGTTTATGTGCCGGGGCTCATGGCTTTGGTGGGTATACTTCACCTGATTGAGAGTCTTTTGATTTGGATAGACGGACATTCCTTTTCCGTTCCTATATTTGTAAAAAAGAACAATGGAAGGATCGTTGGAGGTTACATCATGAACAGGATGTGGCCTATTCCTCTTGTGCTGACGGCATTGGCATTCCCTTTGATGACAGGCATCAGCAGTATTTCAGGAGAAGCAATGCCTGCATGGTGGCCATTGCTTACGCAGCAGCAAGCTTTTGAATATGCGATATTCTTTGTGCCGGTTGTTTTAGGCTATGGTGATATAGCGCTTACGCAGGTTCCGGAGCAGCGCTGTAAAAAATCTGCCTACAGATTAGCTATATACAGTGTGATACTGATCATATTATCCATTATTGCAGCAAAGCTTCCCCTATTTGCTTTTGCGGCTGCCTTGTTTGCACCTGTTGCCCATGAAGCCTTAATCATCTGGGGCAAAAGAGAAGAAGAAGAGGGTAAACCCTTATATGATGGATCCGGTGAAGGCATTTGCGTTCTTTATACAAGACAGGATTCTCCGGCTAGGAAAATGCATTTGGAACCGGGAGACAGAATACTAAGCATAAACAATCAAATTGTGTATTCTGAAAATCAAATGATAGAATTTCTCGGTACTTATCCCACTTTTATTTGGTTAGAGGTTAAGAGACCCGATGGCAGCTTAAAAACACTGGAATATCAGAATTACAGGGAAGGAATCAACAGTTTGGGAGCATTGATAGTACCTAGAAATCCGGGTATTTATTTTGAAATCAATGATGGCGCATCACCCGGTGTACAATTATACAACAAGCTGTTTAAGAAAAATATAAATATATCAAAATAAAACAAATAAAAAACGCCTGACAGGCGTTTTTTTTATGGCTGTTTATCTGTATTCGCTTCAAGGTTTGTTTCTTTAAGATTGTTGTAAGTATATCTTAAAAGCTCGTCAAAAGCAGCTTTTTTTCTTTGATGTACAGACTCCATATTGCTTAATAGCTTCATTTCGTGATTATAATCCATAGATCGTGTATTGATAAAGTTGTTATTGTGGTTAAATCTGTCAGTCATTTAATCTGCTCCTTTCAAAAATGGTTATTCATGCATATAAATGTATATTTATAATTGTATGCTATTGCTCGGCGTTTTACAACACTTAAATAAAAAAATATTTATATATTATTTATTATTACAAATTAAATGAATTAAAATCATAAATACTCATAATAGTTTAAGCTTGATTTATAAAATATAATTTAATTAGAAATATATTTGAAAGGGTGGATAAGAATGTCAGAGGTAACGCTAAAGGGAATTAAAAAGATATATCCGGGTAATGTTATGGCGGTTAAAGAATTCGATATGGAAATAGAGGATAAGGAATTCATAGTTTTAGTTGGACCTTCAGGCTGCGGAAAGACTACAACCCTAAGAATGATAGCAGGACTGGAAGAAATTACTGAGGGTGAGCTGTACATAGGCGAGAAGCTGGTTAATAATGTTCCACCGAAGGATAGAGATATAGCAATGGTTTTCCAAAACTATGCCTTGTATCCCCACATGACTGTTTATGAAAACATGGCTTTTGGATTAAAGCTAAAAAAGGTTCCAAAGGCTGATATAGACGAAAGGGTTAAAAATGCTGCTAAGATATTGGAAATAGAGCATTTGCTGGATAGAAGACCAAAAGCATTATCCGGCGGACAGAGACAAAGGGTTGCATTAGGAAGAGCAATCGTTAGAGAGCCAAAGGTATTCCTGATGGATGAGCCTTTATCAAACCTTGATGCAAAGCTAAGGGTGCAAATGAGAACTGAGATATCAAAGCTGCACAAACGACTTGAAACTACCTTTATCTATGTAACACACGATCAGACAGAAGCGATGACAATGGGTACAAGAATTGTTATTATGAAGGATGGAGAAATTCAGCAAATCGATTCTCCGCAAAATGCATATGACAAGCCAAATAATCTTTTTGTTGCATGCTTTATCGGAAGTCCTCAAATGAATGTACTGACTGCAGAAGTCGTTGGAAATGGAGATAATGTTGAATTAAAGCTTGGGGATGAAAGTGTTGTGACGATTACAGCAGAGAAGCAGAAGATCTTGCGTGAAGGCGGTTATATTGGCAAAAAGGTGCATTTGGGTATCAGGCCCGAGAATCTGCATGACAGTGAGGTAGATGCACTGACTAGCGATTTCTCAATTATTAAAGGCAAGGTTGAGGTTGCTGAATTGATGGGATCAGAGACTTTCTTGTATC
Organism: Clostridia bacterium; assembly: GCA_029256325.1. Lineage (GTDB taxonomy): Bacteria > Bacillota > Clostridia > Lutisporales > Lutisporaceae > GWB2-37-7. The sequence goes on along the minus strand of JAQSYD010000035.1, from coordinate 10,362 downwards.
TCACGATCGCAGGACAGCAGCTTACTGCTCGAGTAGATTCCCATTCTCGTATGAGAGCCGGAGATATGGTCGCGCTTCAATTCCATTGGGACAAAATACATTTATTTGACATGGAAACTGAAAAAGCTATAAGATAGTGATATATAGAGTTATATTCTTTGCTATCTAAGGAACGAATTTGCTTCCGTACGCTTCAACAGCATCAGAAGCCTTGCTTTGCTGGATGTAGCTTCGAAGCGCAACAAAGCAAGCTTCTTCGGAGGTATTCCTCTTGGGTCTCTGAAGCTTTACTCCAACAAATTATTCCTTAGGCAAAGTGTTTGGCTTTTAATAATTTATGTAGGAATTTATTCTTTGCTATCTAAGGAACGAATTTGCTTCTAACTGCAGGCAAAAGACTATATTTAACTAAGATAATATTTACGCAAGAGGTAACCATGGAGCAGATAAATGACATATTATTCCAACTTCATACGATCCTAAGGTGTAAGATTGCATTGTTGAGGGACAGTGAGTTGTACTTTTATCCTGCAGATGCGGCGGTTATCCTTGAAGAACAGGAGCTGAAGGGCTATAATGTCTGGAACGTTGACGCTGCAGGCAGCAGATTGATATTTTACACGGAAGCCGGGGCGGAAATCAATGAGACAGCATTGAAGCTGGCTGCTTTGTATATTAAAGATCGACTGAATGATAGCAATAGCTTGGATGGCTGTATAAATAGACTTCTTTCAAATTGCTTTAATCCTTCAGATGCGGCAGCATTAAATCAATTGATAGACAAAGAGGAACCGCTGAATTTAATTGTAATAAGCGGAGTGGATTTTGATTGTATTGAAAATGATCTGAAGGAAATAATAAAAAACAGCGTAAATGCAAAGGTTATTGCGAAATATCAAGGTAATTTAATTGCTTTGATAGAAGAGCAAAACGTTTATGAAGCATGCAGTGATCTTCAAAAGAATATTTTACTGGAATTGTTTATAGAAACTGTAATAGCCATAGGCGGTAGACTTGAACGGCCGCAACAGCTTGCTGAGTTGTATGACAATTGCGCTGAGGCGGTGCTGCTTAAACAAAGCTACGGCATAAATCAAAAGCTTTTGGATTACCAGAGCTTGCTGATTTATAGGCTCATTACTTCTATTGATCAGGATTTTAAGGATAGCATCATTGAAAAAACCTTCAGCAGTAAATTTACGGAGTTCTTAAATAGTGAAATGGAGTTAACCATCGAGGAGATGTTCAAAAACAATTTAAATCTGACTGATACATCTGCTCGTCTGTATATACATAGGAATACATTGCTCTATAGAATTGATAAAATTTATAAGCTGACTGGCTTTGATTTAAGAAAATTTGAAGACAGCATGATTTTTAAGCTGGTTTGGTTGATGCATAAAGAAAGATTAAAATAATGTATTGTGGGATAACAGGTTTTACAAGCCTGTTATCCTTTATTTATGGTGGATGCCGCCCACGGCGTTCCTAAAAAATTCATAATATTCTTATTGACAGTAACATGCAATAATATTACAATTATTACGAACAAATGTTCTTATATACATTATGTTTACTGAGACTCCTTTTATAGGTTATAATATATTATGTAAACCACAAGGAGAATGAAATATGGAACAATTTAAGATAGTATCAGATTACAAACCCACAGGAGACCAGCCTAAGGCTATTGAGAGCTTGGCACAAGGGTTGATGAAGGGTGACAGATTGCAGACTTTGTTGGGTGTAACCGGCTCCGGTAAAACCTTTACCGTGGCAAATGTTATTGAGAAGGTTCAGAAGCCAACTCTTGTGCTTGCCCACAATAAGACCTTGGCAGCACAGCTTTGCAGTGAGTTCAAGGAGTTTTTTCCCAACAACTGTGTAGAATACTTTGTAAGCTATTACGATTATTATCAGCCGGAAGCCTATGTAGCCCATTCGGATACCTATATAGAGAAGGACGCTTCCATAAACGATGAAATAGATAAGCTGAGACACTCTGCCACGGCAGCCATTCTAGAAAGAAGAGACGTCATCATAGTGGCCAGCGTATCCTGCATATATGGCTTGGGTGACCCGGAGGACTATAGAACTCTGGCTCTTTCCCTGCGTAAAAATATGCAAAAGGAAAGAGATGAAGTCATCAGAAAGCTTGTGGATATGCAGTATGACAGAAACGATATAAACTTTATCAGAGGAACCTTTAGAGTAAGAGGAGACGTTCTTGATATTTTTCCTGCTTCCTCTTCAAGCAAGGCGATTCGAGTGGAGTTTTTTGGCGATGAAATAGAAAGAATACTTGAAGTAGATTCACTGACAGGTACAATAATCGGTGAAATGCAGCATGCATTTATATATCCGGCTTCCCACTATGCAACCACCCATGAGAAGTTGGAAGTAGCAATTAAGAATATAGAAGCGGAGCTGGAACAAAGAGTCAAGGAGTTTAAGGAACAGGATAAACTGCTGGAGGCTCAAAGACTGCAGCAGAGAACGAACTATGATATTGAAATGATGAGAGAAGTAGGTTACTGCTCCGGCATTGAGAACTATTCCAGACATATAAGTGGAAGAGAGCCGGGCAGCTCACCCTTTACTTTGCTGGACTTCTTTCCCGATGATTATCTGTTGGTTATAGATGAATCTCACGTTACAATTCCGCAGGTAAGAGGAATGTACTTTGGAGACAGAGCGAGAAAGGAATCTCTAGTGGAATACGGCTTCAGATTGCCTTCTGCCTATGACAACAGACCTTTGAACTTCGGTGAATTCGAAGAACGAATCAATCAAGTGCTTTGTGTAAGTGCAACCCCTGCTCAATATGAGCTGCAGAGAAGCAGTCAAGTGGTAGAACAGATTATTAGACCTACTGGGCTGATTGATCCCGAAATACAGATTAAGCCTGTCAAAGGACAGATTGACAGTCTGATCGGCGAAGTAAATGAAAGAGTGAACAAGCAGCAAAGAGTGCTGGTAACAACTCTTACAAAGAAGATGGCAGAAGATTTGACAGAGTACATGAAGGATGTTGGCATTAGAGTACAATATTTGCATTCAGATGTTGAAACAATGGAAAGAACAAAGATTATCAGAAGCTTAAGACTGGGTGAGTTTGATGTATTGGTTGGTATAAACTTACTGAGAGAAGGGTTGGATATACCTGAAGTATCCCTGGTAGCCATTTTGGATGCAGACAAGGAAGGCTTCCTCAGATCTGAGACCTCCTTGATACAGACGATAGGAAGAGCAGCGAGAAACGTTGAAGGAACGGTTATTATGTATGCAGATAAGATTACTGATTCTATGCGTAAAGCAATAAGTGAAACAAATAGAAGAAGAAAGCTGCAAGTAGAATATAATCAAAAGCACGGCATCGAGCCTAAGACCATTATCAAGGCCGTGAGAGATATCATTGAAGCCACTACCGCCGCTGAGGAATCGGTAAAATACGGTGCAGCAGGCGGGGCAAGCAAGATGAGAGCAGAAGACATATTGAAGGTCATAAAAGCCATGGAAGATGAAATGAAGGACTGTGCAAAAAGCATGCAATATGAAAGAGCAGCTGAATTAAGAGATAAAATCATTGAATTGAGACAGAAGCTGAAATAATTGGAGGAAAAAATGGCAAAGGATAAAATCATTATCAAGGGAGCAAGAGAGCATAACTTAAAAAATATTGATGTAGAAATACCAAGAGATAAATTTGTTGTTATAACCGGTTTAAGCGGTTCCGGTAAGTCTTCGCTTGCCTTTGACACCATTTATGCAGAGGGGCAAAGAAGATATGTTGAATCCCTGTCTGCTTATGCTAGGCAATTTTTAGGACAGATGGAGAAGCCGGACGTTGACTATATAGAAGGTCTTTCGCCTGCAATTTCCATAGATCAAAAGACAACCAGCAGAAATCCTCGTTCAACAGTGGGAACTGTTACAGAAATTTATGACTACTTAAGATTGCTATATGCAAGAATAGGTACACCCCATTGTCATCAATGCGGCAAGGAGATTTCACAGCAGTCGATAGACCAAATGGTGGATACCATTAAGGGCTTGCCCCAAGGTGCAAAGCTGCAGCTGCTAGCTCCTGTTATTAGAGGTAAAAAGGGTGAGCATCAAAAGGTTTTTGAGGACATCAAAAAAGGCGGTTATGTAAGAGTTAGAGTAAATGGTGAAGTACTAGATATAAATGAAGAGATTAAGCTGGCAAAAACGAAAAAGCACAGCATTGAAATCATTGTAGATAGATTAGTGGTCAAAGAAGGTATGGAAAAAAGACTGACAGATTCCTTGGAAACAGTGATGAAATTGACAGGCGGCATCGCTATTGTCGAGGTTATTGGGGATAGAGAAATCATGTTCAGTCAGAATTTTGCCTGTGCAGAATGCGGTATCAGTATAGAGGATTTAGCTCCTAGAATGTTCTCCTTCAACAGCCCCTTCGGAAAGTGTCCCAAGTGCGACGGCTTAGGCGGTTTGAGTGAAATGGATCCTGATTTAATAATACCGGATTGGACAAAATCTGTTTCTCAGGGAGCTATTGACCCTTGGAAGAATCTTGATGAAGAAAGCTGGTATTATAATATACTTGCAGCAGCGGCGAAGCGTTATAATTTTAGCCTGGATACACCTATTGAGCAGCTGCCTGCTGAAATTGTAGATATGCTGCTTTATGGCAATAAAGGAGAAAAAATTAAGGTAAATTATCATAGAGATTTTGGAAAAGGTGAAATCATGGTAGCTGTTGAAGGTGTCGTGAATAACCTTGAGCGTCGTTATAGAGAAACCAAGTCGGATTACATGAGAGGCGAAATCGAAAAATACATGTCAACGAGACCATGCCCTGAATGTAAAGGACAAAGACTAAAGAAGGAAAGCTTGTCCGTCAAGATTGGTGGATTATCTATTGCACAAGTCTGCGATATGTCGGTATATAAGATGAGAGATTTTTTCCTCGCACTTCAGCTGACTGAAAAGCAGAAGCTTATATCCAAGCTTATACTGAAGGAAATAAATGAAAGACTGGAATTTTTATTAAACGTAGGTCTGGAGTATTTGACGCTGTCAAGAGCAGCGGGAACCTTATCCGGAGGGGAGGCCCAAAGAATAAGGCTGGCTACACAGATAGGCTCCAGCTTGATGGGCGTGCTGTATATATTGGATGAGCCCAGCATAGGCTTGCACCAAAGGGATAATGACAAGCTGCTGAAGACCTTGAGAAATCTGACCAATCTAGGCAATACGCTGTTGGTAGTTGAGCATGATGAGGATACGATGCATGCAGCAGACCATATCATTGATATTGGTCCGGGTGCCGGTGTTCATGGGGGAGAAATTGTAGCGGAAGGTACCCTGGAGGATATCTTAAATTGTGAAGGATCAATTACAGGACAATACCTTAGCGGCAAGAAGAGAATAGAAATACCTGAGGAAAGAAAAAAGCCGAATGGCAAGTGGATTGAAATTAAGGGTGCCAAGGAAAACAACCTGAAAAATATAGATGTAAATTTCCCAATGGGTGTATTTACTTGTGTAACAGGGGTATCTGGTTCCGGAAAGAGTACCTTGGTAAATGAGATACTATATAAAGCGGTGGCATCAAATTTATATCGAACCAAGCTTCATCCGGGAGCCCATGACACCATTAAAGGCTTGGAGCATTTGGATAAAATTATTGATATTGACCAATCTCCAATAGGTAGGACACCAAGGTCAAATCCAGCAACCTACACCGGTGTGTTCGATATCATTAGAGAAGTTTACGCAACTACAGCGGAAGCAAAAATGAGAGGCTACAAAAACGGACGCTTCAGCTTTAATGTAAAGGGCGGTAGATGCGAAGCCTGCAAGGGTGACGGTATTATAAAGATTGAAATGCAGTTCCTGCCGGATGTATATGTTCCCTGCGAGGTTTGTAAGGGTAAGCGTTATAATAGAGAAACACTAGAGGTAAAGTACAAGGGTAAGAATATAGCAGACGTATTAAATATGACAGTGGAAGATGCAGTGGAGTTCTTTGAGAACATTCCTAGAATCCATAGAAAAATGCAAACACTATTCGATGTGGGCTTGGGATATATCAAGCTGGGGCAGCCCTCAACACAGCTTTCAGGCGGTGAGGCACAGAGAATCAAGCTAGCTTATGAGCTGTCCAAGAGAAGTACAGGCAAGACCTTGTATATATTAGATGAACCTACAACGGGCTTGCATACTGCAGATATTCACAAGCTGCTGCACATTTTGGACAGACTTGTGGAAGCGGGCAATACCATTGTTGTGATAGAGCATAATTTGGATGTAATAAAGAGAGCGGATCATTTAATTGACTTAGGGCCCGAAGGCGGCGACAGAGGTGGTACCATTATTGCAGAAGGAACACCGGAGCATATTGCGGAAGTTCCAGAATCCTATACAGGTCAGTTCCTAAAGAGGATATTGGAAAGAGATAAAAACTAATAAGAGAGTATTTAGCGATAACAAGCTAAATACTCTTTTTCTGTATTTTTGTTTTGTAAAATTTCACAATTATTTCAAATATTTATGATATTCTGATATTATCGAAAAATTCAAAATTTTATTTTGAAAATTAAAGCTTGTAGGGGCAGGTCTCCGTGCCTGCCCGAATGGAATGAAGCATTATGATTAGATATCCTGGGGGTGCGTTTATGAGATGGAATGTTAAGGGTAAAGCAGCACTGCTAATAGCAGCTATCATGCTTATTACAATGTTGTCCGGCTGTTCAACAAGAGAGAATGAGGCAGCAAAGCAAATAGAAAACTATATGAAGGAACAGGAACAGCTGGCTAAGAGCTATATAAATATTGATATTGAGAAGCTGGATGCGCAGAATGCAATGAATACCATCCAAGAGCTTGCCTCTGAAAAGTATAAGGGAAGAAAAACAGGAACAGTAGAAAATGAAATGGCACTGGAATACATTGAAAAGCAGTTTAGAGCTATGGGCTTAAAAAAACCTGAAAGTCTGGATGACTTCAGGCAGTGCTTTTATCAGCCTGTTACCCTGTTGAAGGACACACCTAGACTTGGCTTGCTTGAACAGGATGGAAAAACAATAAAAGATTTTGAATACCCAAAGAACTTCGCGTTTCGTGTTCTTTCGGACAGTACACAGGATATCAGCATCAATGCACCTATGCATATTATGAATTCTGCTGCCGAAATAAATGATGCTAGGTTTTCACAGCAGGAGGTGCTGCTTTTTCCAATAGAAGCACAAGGTAGATCCAGTGCCTTTATGCTGATGCGTGAAATGTATCATACAAAAGCTGCGGCTATTATATTAGAGGTTGATGTAAGCAGTGAAAATAGGAAAAACAGCGATCTTTTGGTGTATTCTCTAAATAACAGGAGCTGGGGACCTTATTACAAGCCTGTCATAAGCGTGGATACTGATACTTTTTTGGCACTTGAACAGGCTGCAGCTGAGCAGAAAATGATAAACATACAATGCAGTTATGAAGAAAAAGAGCGTTATAAGACTGCCAATTTAGTGGGCTATATACCAGGCTCTGATAAAGAGCTGAAGGATCAATATATTATCGTTGGTGGGCATATGGATCATGTAGGTGATAATATGAATGGAACCTATAACGCCGGAGCCTTTGACAATGCTTCCGGAACAGCAGCAATGATGGAAATCGCAAGGGTAATATCGGAGAGTACTAATAGGCCTAAGAAGTCGCTGGTTTTTATAGCCTTTAATGGTGAGGAGCATGGACTTATGGGCTCGGAATATTATGTGTCAGCGCCTGTATTTCCTCTAAAAAATTCAGTCATGATTAATCTAGATATGATAGGCTCATCTGCAATATTGCCCCTTTCAGTGGCAGTTAATAGAGGTCATGTAGCGGATCTCAGGTCTGAATTCTTAGAATTGGCGAAAGCCTTAGAAATAGATGCCTTAGAAGACAATAACATTTCCAGCGACCATTTCTACTTTGGAGAAAAGTCTGTGCCTACAGTCATGTTAACACATATGGATGTCCGCAACGGATATCACAGCCCAAATGATACCCTTGAGGATGTTGATCAGAAACGCCTGAGTGAGGCCATAGAATTGGTGCTGCATTATATAGACAAAAAGGCTTATTAGCTGTAGAAAGGGATTAAGTATGAAGGCTTTAAATATACTAAAAAGATTAAATTTTTCTTTGATAATAGGCATATGCATTATGCTGGTGTTGGCTGCTGTAAGCTTTTATCCTGAACAATTTGCAACCTCTGATCCCTATGGAAAAGAAAGATTGCAATATGAAAAAGACAGTAGCAAGTTTTTAATACCTCCTGTGCCTCCTGGAGAGGACTATATATGGGGAACGGATGAAAAGGGAAGAGATTTGCGCAGCTTGATCATATACGGCTGTTGGGCTACCATGGCGATGTCTATCAGTGTAGCCTTTGGAAGACTGTTAATTTCGCTGCCCTTGGCAGTTGCAGCAGCATATAAGAATAAATTTGCAGATTGGATCATTCATTTATTCAATATAACCTTCAGTGCATTTCCCATGATACTACTGATACTGATGTTAAGCCGTATCCAGCTATTTAACGACTTATTTTCTAATCCTATGGCGACAGCCACCTTTATTCTGACTGCGTTTGGCTGGAGCAAAATGGCAAAGCTGCTGAAGAAAACAGTGGAAGATGTGCTTCATGAAGATTTTATTGAGGGTGAAATAGCCATTGGTAAAACAAAGCTTGATATTGCATTCCAAAATGTTCTGCCGCATATCATACCCTCTGTGGTAGTTTTGTTCTTTCTTGAGGTAGCGGCAGTTTTGCTGTTATTAGCACAGGTAGGGGTATTGGGATTGGTGCTGAGTGAAGGCTACATAAATGATCAGGTCGGGAATCTGGATGCTACCTATGAATTTGACTGGGCATCCTTACTGGTATTCTCCCAATATATGTTTCATACCTACAAAACATGGCTTATTCTTTATCCCGCTGCTGCTTTTGCCGTAAGCATCATCGGCTTTAATTTACTAGGGGAAGGAATAAGATTAGAGTTTGAAAAAAGAGATTCAAGAATTATTAGCTTTATAAAAAAGATACCAGGCTATTTATCTCCTCTAAAGCTGATATATGAGCTTAAAAGCTTTAAGGTCTATAGGAGAAGCATTTATATAAAGCTTTCCGTTGTATTCATGATACTGCTTCTGATATTTTTCCCGAAACCTCAGAGTCATAACAGTTTCAATAGTATAGAGGCTTTTGCATCCGTATATGATTTTGGGGACAGTCAATTCAAATATAGGGAGTATAAGGTTGGCAGAAATGTTATAGCAATGGACTATATTGCTGAAAGGCTGGAGCAATATGGGATACAGCCTTTTGACGATAAATATATACATGAAATGGTTGTTGAGGAGAATCCTGAAATAGCAAAGGCTGATATAACTTATAGATCAGGTAATGACGAGGTTCAGCAGCTTGCTTATCAAAAGGATTATATTTTAGCTGAGCCTATAGAAGCTGAAGGCACCTATGAGCTTGAACAAATTGACCCAAGCAGGCTGAATGAGTTCTCCTGGTTATATAATGTATCTGGAAAATATGAGGATAAGATCGTTATATTTGATGTAAGGGGAATGGAATATAGGCAATTTAACAGCATTATTCGAGATGTGAAGAATCATATTAAACCAAAGGGTGTTATATTTATAGAAGATTGGAATAGCGTTGAAGGGCGCGGCAGCAGGACAATATATGTAAATGGAATGGAAAACATCTTTGCGATGCTGATCGCCGCTGACAAGGGGGAAGTATTGCTTCAGGAGAAAGAAATTGAACTGTCTGTCAATATTGATATAGAAATAAATAAGAATATACTATGTGCCAATGTAATGGGAATCATTCCGGGAAAAGATGAGGTGCTGAAGGACGATATTATAATAATTGGCAGCAGCTTAGGCAAAATCACTGAGAATATGAGCAAAGGCACCCATGACGCATTAAAAACAGGTGGAGTAGCAATTCAGCTGCAGCTTGCGAAAATGCTGGGAGCGGCGGCTGTAAAGCCTGACAGGACTGTTATATTTGCTTTTTGGGATGAAACGAACAGGTTTAATAAGGGAGCAAGCGTTTTTTCAGATCGATATATTGACAGGTCCAAAAATGACATTTTCTATATCGATATTGGAAACTTAGAGGGGGATAAGCTGATTATAGATTCCTCCGGTATAAAGCCTAAGAACAAAAAGGGTCAAAGCTATGTACGAGATCTTAAGGCAAGCTTGAAAAACAATGATATTGCAGCGGTATTCAGGTCTATCAACAATAGTGCTATAGGCACCTTTACCAGCAGTAAGCAAGAAGTATTAGCCTTTGACAGCGGAAAT
>JAQSYD010000034.1 GCA_029256325.1 Clostridia bacterium | reverse complement strand
CCAACGTACCTTACATATTCATCCAATACAAACTTATCGTGGGGAGATGGCTCAGGATATCCTTGACCTGCTCTGGTCACAATGTTTCGTGGAATATTCTTATAGGTAAGTACACACTTTACCTTATCTATTTGCTCCGCCTTTTCGGTATTGATATTGATGATTCTTGCAAAGGCATGAGGGCTTCTGAGTACCTTCACAATCAAGGTATTCTGCGGTGCTAAGTCATCCGTATAAGCCGGCTTTCCAATGGATAATCCTAAACCTTCTTTCTTGGGTATAGACTTGTTTACTTCCTTCATTTGCTCACCCCCATATATCTCTTAACAGCTCTCAGCTGTCCTTCATAGCCAGTGCAGCGACATAAATTGCCTACTAAATAGTTCTTTATTTGCTGTTCATCAGGGTTACTCAATTCTTTTTTCATTGCAATAACTGTAAGTAAAAATCCGGGTGTACAGAAGCCGCATTGTACTGCCCCTTCTCCATTCATAAGCGCTCCCAAACTATTGGCTTCTTCTTGAACGCCTTCGATTGTAGTAATATGATGACCATCTGCCTTAGCCGCCAAAAAAGAGCAGGATGGTATTGGCCTGCCATCCAGCAGCACGGTGCATATCCCACAGCTTGAAGTCCCACAAGCCTTTTTGACACTTGTAACTCCACATCTATGCAGCACTTCGTATAAAGTCTCGCTAGGATTGATTTCTATACATTTGCTGTTATTATTGATGTTAATTTCTATCTTCACTGTAATACCTCCAGAACACATCTTTTTACCAAGGTACGGCATAGTTCTTTTCTATATTCTGCTGATGCTCTGATGTCACTGCCAAACTGTATCTCTTCAGATGCCAAAATTCCTGCCATTTCTGCTGCAGTATTCGTAGAGTCAATGATATTTAAAAAACTCATTGCTCCTTTTGCCAACCTTACTCGTGCAGGTCTGGCACCAACGCATATTCTTAACTTGCCTTTTACAATAGCGGCTGCTGTATTCAATACAGAAAAATCTGCACTTACTTTTTTAAAGCATTCAAAGTAAGCCTTTGAAACACCTTTGCTGATCCTCACCTTTAAAATGATATCTTTATCCATGCTGCTCTCCAGATAGCTTTCCAAACTCATAAGTCCAGCATTGTATAATTCCACCTGTGCATTTAAAGCCAGCAGCGCTGTCAATAGATCAGAAAAGCCATATTTACCATATATCGAACCGCCTATTGTAGCAATATTTCTAACCTGAACACCCATAATGGATGCCGCAGCCTTTGAAAGTATTCCGCTAAAGCTTTTATTTATTATGCTGTTCATTTCAAGCTCTCTCAGAGTAGTCATTGCTCCGATTTCTATAAATTCATTGTTTTCTTCAACATAATGAAGTCCCAGATTTTGCAAATCAATTGCCTTTTCTATTTCTAAGTCGCCAAGATGCATAAAGGCGCCTCCTCCTATAATGACAGCGCCATTTTCGGATAAAAGCTCATTGGCTTGTTGTAAACTATCAGGTCTCAAATATTCCTTTATATTCAACTTCCCTCTCTCCTTTAACTCTCTTTCTTATTTATAAAGCTCCCGTAAGAGCTTTTACAGGACATCTGGATTCGCATAGTCCACAGCCAAAGCACTTTGAGCAATCTACCTGCACGGATTCTGCCACTGTTATTGCAAAATAAGGGCAAACTCTTTGGCAAATCCCACATAAGGTGCATTTTTCTTTATCAACAGCTGGATAGCTTGGATCGTACTTTACCTTTCCTTTTTGCAGTGGTGTATTGATAACTTCCTCCACACTGGCGAACTCCAGTTTTGTCAATACCTCAGGCAGCTCCCTCAGTATCTTTTCATATAAATCCTTTCCCTTAAGCATCGCTGCTGAAAGCATTTGTACCGCATCTGCTCCTGCCAGTAAAAATTCCACTACATCCACAGCACTTTCAATGCCGCCTACCCCAATAACTGTAAACTCCGGCATTGCCATCTTAATCTTGTTTATGATTGCAAGAGCAACCGGCTTAATAGCAGGACCAGAGGTCCAAAGCTCGCCTTCTTCATTCCCAACCAGTACCTTTCTTTTGGCTGCATCAATCTTCATAGTAGGTCCCAGAGAATTAATAGCCACTATGCCCTTGGCTCCATTTTGCTGAACTACCTTTGCAAAGGCAACGGGATCCGGTATATGAGGACTTATTTTCATAAATACAGGCTTTTTTGTCAAAGCTGTTATAGTACTTACTGTTTCTCCTATTAAGCTTAGATCCTTACCTACATAATGAGTGGATACCTCAAAGGCATCACAATACTCGTCCAATGCCGGTATGAGAACTTCCATATCTTCCTTGGTATAACCAACACTTAAAATCAATGGGATATGTAAATCTCTCCGCAAAGCAGGTAAAATGTGATAAATCCAATAATCCAGTGGGTATTCCGACCATAGCTCTGCATTCATAATGCTGTTATTGTTGGCTATAATACAGGGTCTTGGCACCTCTGCTCCCTTTATTGAAATTGTCTTACCCACCATACAGCCCACACCAAAATCTGCAATGGCCATCATTTTTTCATAGCTTCCTACCAATGGCCCCGATGCCGGCATAAGCGGATTTTTCAGCTCAATACCTGCAATATTTGTTCTAAGCTCCATTCCATTTCCCCCTTTTTAAGCTATTTAAGTCTTTGCCAGACCTTAGCCGCCTCAGCTCTTGCTTTTTCCAAAGCTTCCTCAACCTCAAGGAGAGGATGATAGTCTTTTATTAACTGCTTTCCGGTTATCCAAACCTGCTTCGGCTTAAAGCCGTCATATACCCCAAAAATCACATGCCCCAATATATTCTCCTTATTGATTGGTGTCGGTGGATCATAGGGCATAACTACAAAATCCGCTTCATAACCCTTTTCTATTCTGCCTAGCTTTATGTTCAATGTGTTACTAAAAAACTCATAACCATTTTTTATGACTTGCACCAAATCCTCCATAGAAAACTTTGTCGGACTGCCTAGTCTGTTTTTCATAGAGAAAAGTAAATTAAGGTAATCCCGTGTGATGTTTGCACCCAACCCATCATTCCCTAACAAGCACTTGATTTTATGTCTTCTGAACAGCTCATAATCAGGCAAACCTACAGCATTGTTCATATTTGAAGTCGGGTTCAAGGCTACATAACAATTCCTTGAGGCAATCAAAGCCGCTTCCTGTTCATTTATATGTACGCAGTGTGCCAATATAGAATTTTTATTTAGCAGACCGCATCTGTCAAAGCGTTCTATAATGCTGATATGATAGTTTCTATAGCAGTCCTGAACATCATCCATACTTTCTGCCACATGAATATGTATAGGGGTATTCCCAAGCACGGTGGATATTTTCTTCAGGCTCTGATGGCTTAAGCTCATGGAAGCATGTAAGCCGAACATACTGCCTGTGTGTTCAGAGCAGGTGGCAGCAAAACGCAAATTTTCTTTTAGACATTCCTCCAAGGGAAATCTATCACTGGTTTCAAAACAATATATCCCCCGCATCCCCAGTCTTTTGCTAATTGCATCATTAAGCGCATCCAATGAGCCCTCTATGCATAATCCGCTGGCATGGTGATCAATGATTGAAGTTACTCCGTTGCTTAAGCAATCTATTCCGTATGCCATTGCGCTGCTGTATACAGCACTTTCATCCAGCTGCCTGTCAAGCTTCCACCATAGCTGCTCCAATATATCTATAAAGCTTCTTGGATTAAAATACAAACTCATTCCCCTTGCAAAGGCTGAATAAATATGAGTATGACAGTTGGTAAGCCCAGGCATAAGTATAGAACCACAGCAGTCTATCACTTGGTCAGCCCCAACAAAGTCTTCCATGCTTCCAACCTCAGTGATTTTGGTATCAAATAGGACATAACCATTGCTTATATAATTTTCATAATCGTATATCACAGCATTTACAAGAGCTTTCATACAATCACTCCCACAGTTTTCTTGCTCAAAAAGTGTTCAAGCCTACTATATTTATATAGTTATGAATCGTAAATATGCCATAAATTTAATGCCTATGCAATTAGAACCTTATGTGTTCTAAGCGCTAGACATATTGTGATTTGGGAGTATTAGCCGTCATACTGGGCTTGCGAAGCTTCATATCCTTTACACATCGTCTAGAGAAAAACGCTTCTAATAAACATGCATTAACATATACATTAAAATAAGATATAATTAATCAAGCTTATGAGAAACAAAAAGGGGTGGTTAAATGGCAAAGGTTGAGTTTTTGAGATGTGTGAAATGTGGAAGGGAATATTCCCCCAAAGAGGTGGAGTATTGCTGTCCAAGCTGTGGACCGGAGGGCACCTTGGATGTGCTCTATGATTACAGTCAGATCAAACTTAAATTTACCAAGGAAGCTTTCATTGCAGATGATGAATACTCTCTGTGGAGATATATTAACCTGCTTCCTGTGGAACGTAAGCCGGAGCTTTTAAATATGCAGGTAGGTTGGACGCCCCTGTATAAAGCACAAAGACTGGAAAAATCACTTGGCTTAGATGCTGTATATATCAAGGATGATGGCAGGAATCCTACTGCTTCCTTCAAGGATAGAGCCAGCGCCATAGGCGTAGCCAAAGCAATAGAATTAGATAAGCAAATCATGTGTGCTGCTTCTACTGGCAACGCAGCATCCTCTTTATCCGGCTTTGCAGCCTGCGCAGGTATACCCTCTTATATATTTGTTCCTGCAACAGCTCCTGCAGCCAAAATCACACAATTATTGGTATACGGTGCCAATGTTATTTTGGTTGACGGCACTTATGATGAAGCCTTCGAGGTATGCCTCAAGGCATCTGAAGAGTTTGGATGGTATAACAGAAGCTGTGCAATTAATCCTTACCTTGTGGAAGGTAAAAAGACAGTTGCCTTTGAGCTAATGGAACAGTTGAAATGGGAAGTGCCTGATTGGGTGGTTATGTCCATAGGAGATGGCTGCTGCATTTCCGGAGCATGGAAGGGCTTTAAGGAGCTATATGAGCTGGGGCTCATAAATAAGCTGCCAAGAATGCTGGGTGTTCAAGCAGCAATGTCAAACCCAGTAAACCGTGCTTTTAGAGAAAACAAGAACAGCTTTGATTATATTAAGCCGGAAACCTTAGCTGACAGTATTTCGGTGGGAATACCGCGAAATGGCTTAAAAGCACTAAGAGCCTTGCGAGAATCTCAAGGCGACGTGGTTGATGTCATGGATATCGAGATATTGGATGCCATGAAGCTCATGGCCAGGACGACGGGGGTTTTTGGCGAACCTGCGGGAGTTACAGGCCTCGCCGGGCTCCGAAAAGCAGTAAATGATAACAATATAAAGCTGGGTGAAAAAGTAGTATTAGTCGTTACAGGCAATGGATTAAAGGATGTCAAGAGTGCCATGTCCGCTGTGAATGCACCTATTACAATCCAGCCTAATTTAGAGGATTTAAAAAAGCACTTGTTATAAGCAAATAAAGAAATGAGATGAAACAGTATGTTTCATCTCATTTCTTTATTTCACGTCATTCAAAACCTTTATATTTGTTAATTTTGTTATACAATATATTCAATCAATGTAAAATTGCATCCATTCTGGATGGCATACTTAAAGTATATCTTCAACAATTTTATCCGGCTTTTCTTCCAGTCTCTCAGGATGTTGAAGCAGTCTCTTGAATACCTTAAAGGCGGAAGCATAGTAAAATCCATCCACTGTTCTCTCGTCTGTAACTATTCTTATATGAACAAAACGCTTTTGC
This sequence comes from Clostridia bacterium, assembly GCA_029256325.1. Lineage (GTDB taxonomy): Bacteria > Bacillota > Clostridia > Lutisporales > Lutisporaceae > GWB2-37-7. The sequence continues at coordinate 32,088 of JAQSYD010000034.1, read as the reverse complement.
ACGATACTATGATCTTCCTCAATAAAGTTTTCTGTGAATTTTGCACCAAATGCCACAAATATGGATGTCGTACCAAATTCATATAAATGATGATAGATAGGCTGTATCCCCAGAGAACCCAAATCTGTGATAAACATAGTGGTATGCATTGGACTGACATGATTTATGATCTTTGGCATCCAGCCAGAATAGTCCAGCTTCTTTAAAAACCAAACCAAAAACTTAACAATAAATCCAGGGCAAAACATGATTATTTTTGCAGTTTTGTCTGCACTGTTCTTTATTTCAACTCTTTTATTTTCCTCAATAACAGCATTGATTTTCTCAGCGACATCAAAAATAGTATCCGTTGGAGCAAATTTCAATTTTATTGTTGTTTCAGCTCCGCCCTCATTCATCTGCTTTTTTAGAGCTAGGGATACAAGGATTTCATTTCTAGCATAGATTTTCTGTCCTGCCACAAACCTGTTTAAGCCCGGCTTTTGAGCTATGGTTCTCACCATGGCTGCAATTAAAATTTGTAGCAATCCTATATCTTTTATTCCAAGTCTCCTTTTCTCCTTCAAGTACTTCTCAATATTGCCAATGTCCAGCTTATCCTCGTAGAAGTTTTGAGCATCTGTCCTGTTCTGCATGATATAAGGTATTATTCTATAAAAAGGGTCTAAGGTTCTGATGCGTCTTCCATCATACCTATCTCCTATTTTTTTTCTCAATACACCCATTTTAATAATTCCCCCTAAAATAGAACCTAATGCTTATATGTATTACTATGAGAGGAAGAATCAAAATATCTCTTGATAAAAGTAAAAAAACTCGTGATTAACATCAATCACGAGTCTCTATGAGGGGAAACCAAATAAGATTAATTTATACCTAACATCATAAGAATGCAGTTTGCTAATTCTTTGCCTTGTGCGCCACATGCTTGAATGCATTGAGCTAAAGTTAAACCTATCATTACAACACCTCCTTCATCATTTCCATCTCAAATATAACCTATCATTATGTAGATATTATGAAGAAAAACGATATTGTGAATTTTTTATTTATAAGCTCATATCTCCTTGATTTAGCAAGGGAGAATACATCATGATCGCATGATTTTCACTGATATACTCATCTGCCAATTCTTTGCCTGCCATATCCAATACCTTTCTATGAATAATATTATTCCTAACATAACCACCCCAAAATTCATGGGTAATCCAATGTTTTTTTTCATAGACCTGATACATCGTCTCTGGCTCTTCACTTGTTCTCCACTCTCCGCGTAAATATTCCTTGTCTATGGTTAAGTGCAGCTGATAAATCTTATCCGTATCATTATAGATTTGTAAATCCCTATAATTATATACACAAGTAGCTCCACTACCAAAGGGCTGCGTTCGGTTAACATCGGGGAACACATCATAGCTATGTCTATATCGCTCCACTATTTTAAGCGGTGTGTGCAGTGTCATCCAATAGATTAAATTGGAAAGCTGACAAAGTCCTCCTCCCACTCCAGCCGTGAAGCCTCCATAATATAGTACCATTCCATCCTTGTATCCCTTTTGTTTTGTTGGTTTTCCAATAAGCCTCCAATAAGAAAAAGTTTCACCAGGTCTTAGAATAATGCTATTCAGATGCTTAACAGCGAGCTTTAAATTCTCCACCTTATTATACTGAAGCTGCATATCCACATCCTTAAGCTTTCGCAGCAAAGGTGTTTGATGGTTAAAAGAAATATAGGGAAGCAAATTTTCACTGCTATTTTGAGCAAAATTACTTCTTCCTAGATACCAGTATAAATAACGCTTGATTGTATAGTATAATTTACCTGCAAGAAGTCTGAACCTACTTCTTTGTTTTGGCTTCATATGATTCATTGATTACACCTCACAACAAACATACTTTTCTTACATGATTCCATTCACAGGATCATGACTCCTCTAATCATAAAAATTTTTTTGAGTGCATTGTATTAATAATATTTGATAAACTATTTTTATCAAATTTCTTTGGAGGATAAAAGTGGAACATAATTTAAATCAAGGTCTATTGGATAAGCTGACAAAGGTATGCATTTGTAAGGGAATACCTAGATCCAGCATCAAAGCAGCTATCAAGAATGGTGCAAACACAATAGAAGCAGTACAGAAAGCAACGGGAGCAGGCTCGGGAAGCTGCGGCGGCAAACGCTGTACATCTAAAATACAGGAGCTTTTAATACAACAAAAAGCTGGAGAATAGCTCCAGCTTGCATTATTGATTGTTTAGAATCAGAAATATATATCGGAAAATTCTATGGCAATACTTTGTATGAGACGATTATCTACCAGCCCTCTTAAAGCTTCGATATTTTTCTCATTTTCCAGAAACAATTCCGGCAGTTCTACACAAAAACTGCTTCCGGCTCCAACTTGACTGTTAACAGATATATTTCCTCCCATGGCACTTACCATGAGCTTTACCAAGGATAATCCTATACCTGAACCTTCTACCTGACGTGTATAGCTGCTGTCTACTTGACCAAAACGTTCAAATATCATTTCTTGCTTATCTTTTGGAATACCGATACCCTCGTCCGTAACCTTCAATATCAGACCTTTGTCTTTTTCCACTAATTCCACTATAATCTGTTTACCTTCTGAAGTGAATTTAATAGCATTAGATAGTAGATTCAAAAGGATTCGCTCATATTTTTCTTCATCCAGCGCCATCAATTTTTCTTCATGTTCACATACAAAGCGAATGTTTACACACTTTTGAAGAGCATATGGACTTACGGACTCTACGATCATCTTCGTCATAAAGACCACATCAAGTTTTCGAATGTTAAGCTTTACATGACCTGCATTTGCACGGGTTATATCCAATAGATTGTTCACAAGACGTACCTGTCGGTATGTATTTTGCTTTATCTTATCCATATAAGACCTTACTTTTTCGGTCAGCTGATCACTGTATACCAGTTCCAAGGTCTGCAAGGCTGAGTTTATCACAGTCAAAGGGGTTTTGAATTCATGAGATATCAGAGAGAGAAACTCATCCTTCATTGCTATTACCTTTTCCAGATTTTCCTTTTCCTTCTTTTCTGCAATAAGCAATGCGATGTGCTGTTCTTTGATTGTTTCATTACGCTTAATATACTCTGTTATGTCTCGAATGGATAGAACTCCAATAACATAATTACCCTTCTTATCAAAAATTGGCGTTGCACTTACACTTACATATATTTGTTTTCTTGGAAATTGAATATGTATTACTTTATCTTTTGTTTCAATACCCTTCAGCATCATTGCTTCAGGCAGTTCACTCGAGGTGATTTCCACTCCGTCCATTTCATAATATTTTGCAGCTTTAGCGGCATCTCCGACTTGCTTAAGGTCATTTCCAAAATATTCCAATGCAGATTTGTTCTGCAATATGTATTTTCCATTTCCATCAATTATAAAGATAGCATCAGACATATTCTCCATAATGGCTTCCAGCTGTTCCTTCTGATCTACAATCAGCTGCCTGCTTATCATAACTTCAGTCATATCTTGTCCAAACAGGAAGGCGTGCTCGAACTTCCCCTCTTTATCATAGATTGGGGTGCCATTTAGGTTCAAATATTTTGTATGCTCACCCCTCTTCAGCTTCAGCTTAATATCATTTATTACCTCTCCATTCATTACTCGATGAAGAGGCATCTCCTCAAAGCTCAATTTGTTCCCTGATTCATCATAATAATCTATTGCATGATAAAGGTCTCTTATTGTAAATAATTGCTTTCCATACTCTTCTTCATCACTTTTGTTGTTTAAAATAATATTACCCTGCTTATCTATTATAAAAACTGAATCCTTTTGTTTCTCTATAACTGTTTCCAAAAGCTCCTTTTGCTTTTTAATCATTAATGCCTTTTTCTCATTTTCTACTCTATAATTAACTTTTTCTGTTACATTGTTCATGCTGACAACAAGAAACTTAACTCGATTGCCATCCAATATTGGTGCAACGCTGGCATCAAAATACTCAATCTTTCCAGTTGCTGGATTTAAGATGGAATGCTCAAGATTCTGGACTGTACTTTTCGTATGAATTGCCTTCTCCCAGCTCTCTCTGGCAAGGCTTTTCATCCAGCTGATATGAAAATCACTTACCTTTTTTCCTACAATATTATTTACTTGATGAAGATCACATATTATTCTCTCATATTCCTTACTTGCTTTCAGCAGAGTGAAATCCTCAGCACTGTATATAGCAATTCCCACCAAGTTGTCTGATATCAATTGATGTGTATAGCTTAAAGAGTTATTGATGCTGATAAGTGGGCATTGCTGAAATATCAAATAAAAAATATTACAGTCCCTATCTCTTTGAACTTTAATACTTGCTTCCTTAAAATCTGCTATTTTATTAAAAAAGAAAAAGCTTTCTATATCATTCAGCTCATCTACACATTTTACATTTTTATTCATTTTTAATAAATCATTTAACACATATAAGATAGCTTTTCCTTTGATTTCTTCTCTGCTATAACCTGTCATTGCTGTAAAGCCTTCGTTCATATCGTCAACAACGTTATCCTGAACTCTTAGATATGGCTGCTGCATATTCACCATATTATTTGACAAACTCATTCAATTAGTACCCCCAAATATAAATAAACCCTCTTGTAAATTTTTCATAATCTAGAAATATTTTATCGTTATTTGATAACAATATCCACAATTATTTTATAATTATCAAGTCTTTATTAATAAAATAAAAAAAGCATCTTCAGCTGCTTAACCTTGGTTTAGTTACCTTTGGCTTGCTGAAAATGCTTTTTGATCACTTATTTGTATTTGTACCGGTTTTCTTTCATGGAATGAGGTTATAAATCTGAAGCCTGCACTCTTTGCCAATGCGTGTGCTTCTCTAATTCCTTTACCTACATCTTCTGCTCTATGTGCATCTGATCCTATGGTTAGAATCTCTCCTCCCAGCTGATGGTATAAAGTTAATACATCCAGCCCCGGCATTGTTTCCTTAGGCGTCTGCCTTAAGCCCGAAGTGTTAATCTCAATTCCCTTTCCACTAGCAATAAGCTTTCTCAACACTTGAGATAAAAGCTCATACTGGCAGGTCAAGGATAGGTTCTTGCCATAAGTGCTGGCACTGTATCTTTTTATTAAGTCTAAATGCCCTACACAATCAAAGTTTTGCCAATCAATCAGCATATTGATTTGTTCAAGATACATGGCACATACATCTTCAATTGATATCGTCGAATAATCAAGCTCGGACATATCCCTGCCATCAGGCAGTTTATGGGCTGAAGCAATGACATAGTCATAGGGAAAGTCTTTCATAACAATTTCAGAGCCCTCTTTAAATATATGCGGCTGCCCTAATTCAACGCCCATCTTCAATTTCAGCTTACCTTTAAACAGTTGCTTCGCTTTTGTAATTTCTGCCCAATAGCTCTTTTGATCATAGATTGTATATAGTTCATCACCATTGCTTGGTTCATAATGATCTGTGATGATAATCTCATTGATACCTTTATTGACGGCACTTTGACATATTTCAGAAATACTGCTTATGGCATCTGTTGAATGAATTGAATGTATATGATAATCCATTAAATAACTCATCTTCTCACCTCCTTACATCATTATTATATCACGTTATGGCATCATGTTGATTAATAAATGATGAAGTTTTTGTTAAATTTTAGTAAATAAGAATTAAAAAAAGCTTAAGCTGTATAGCTTAAGCTCTTAGATCCAATGCTTCCGCTAAAGCATTCACTGCTTTTTGCTTGTCTGATGTATTGATTGTATAGCTTATACTTATCTCCGAAGTCGTAACCTGTTTGAATTCAATGTTGTTGTCCGAAAAAATATTGAACACTTTTGCAGCTACCCCAGATTGCTTCATCATACCGATGCCGACTACTGAAAGCTTTGTGATATCGCTTTCCTTGCTGACTTCAATTCCGGGTATTTCAGTCTGCAGTTCATTTGCCGCAGCGTCTATTGAGTAATTATCATCCGTTGAACAAGTAAAGGATACATTTACATAACCTTCAAAGGGTGCTGTCTGACTTATCATATCGATATTAATGTTGTGTTTTGCTACCTTGTCAAAAATTCGAGCTATATTTTTTGATTTGTATTCAACATTATTCACAGTGATCATGAGTACATCATCGTTTAAAGTTAGTCCTGTTATTACTTTACCTTCCATCGTATCATCATACTCCTTTATTACTGTTCCTTTTTTATTTCCATGGGTCATTGCCACATAGATAGGTATGTTATATTTAAAGCCCAACTCCACTGCCCTTGTTTCCATTACCCCGGCTCCCAGACTGGCCATTTCCATCATTTCCTCATAGCTGATAGAATGAAGCTTCTTTGCCTTTGGGTAAACTCTTGGATCAACACAGTAAACACCCTCAACATCCGTATATATTTCACATGCGCATTTTAGCTTAGCAGCCAAGGCAACGGCGGTAGTATCCGATCCGCCTCTTCCCAGTGTAGTGATATCTCCATTTTCATTTATGCCTTGAAAGCCTGCAACTACTACAATTCTACCAGCATTTAAATTCTTCTTCACATTTTTTATATCAATATCTGTAATGCGATTTTTTGTATGCAAGCCATCTGTTTTTATCCCTGCCTGAAAGCCAGTCAAAGATATTGAATTATAACCATATTCATGGAAAGCCATTGATAGCAAAGCAATTGAAATTTGTTCTCCTGTAGATACAAGCATATCAAGCTCTCTTTTATCCGGATTCGGAGAAATTTCCTTCGCCATAGTGATCAGGCTGTCTGTTGTTTTTCCCATGGCAGATACAACAACGATCATTTCATTTCCTTGTTCTTTTCTTTCAATAACCTTTTTTGCAACTGCTTTAATCTTTTCGATGGTTCCTACGGATGTACCCCCATATTTTTGTACAACAACTGCCATACTTATCTCCTCCTAATTCGCGTTATTCCACCATATCGTTTCTTAGAACATCCTCATAGCTTTCACGTTTAACAGCCAGCTTCGCTTTACCATCTCTTACAAATACCACTGCCGGACGAGGTATTCTATTATAATTGCTTGACATACTGTAATTATACGCTCCAGTACTTAATACAGCCAGAATATCCCCTTTTTTTGTTTCCGGCAGCACAATATCTTTAATAAGTATGTCTCCTGATTCACAGCATTTGCCCGCAATGGTATAAAGCATATTGCTTTCCGACTCTGCCTTATTAGCAATAATCGCATCATACTTGGCATCATATAGTGCTGTTCTTGGGTTGTCTGTCATGCCACCATCAACAAATATATAGTCTCTACCTCCATAGGTTCTTTTTAAAGCGCCAACTTCATACAAAGTGGTTCCTGCATTGGCTACAATCGCTCTCCCGGGTTCAATCATCAGTTTGGGTATTTTAATGTTTAAACGTGAGGCTTCATCTCTGATGATGCCCAGCATATTTTTTAAGCATTTTCTTATATCTACAGGTTCGTCACCCTTTGAATAATATACGCCAAAGCCGCCACCAAGATTAAGCTCTTCCGTAACAAAGCCATAATTTGCTTTTTGCTTTGCAATAAATTCCAGCATAACATTTGCCCCAGAATAAAAGGATTCTTCTTCGAAAATCTGTGAGCCTATATGGCAGTGCAGGCCTTTAAGCCTAATATGGCTGCTGCTCATCAGACCTTCAATTGTAGCACCCAAGCTCTCACTGAATATAGATTCTCCAAATTTTGAATCATTCTTAGATGTTTGTATATATGCATGTGTATGAGCTTCGATACCTGGATTTACTCTTAACAAGATGTCAACTGATTTTTTTAAGTTCTGACATATCTCTTCTATGAGCTCCAGCTCATGGCTATTATCCACTACGATTCTTCCGACACCAGCAAGAATAGCCATTTGCAGCTCTTGAGCAGTTTTATTATTTCCATGAAAGTATATTTTCTCCACTGGAAAATCTGCTTTTATTGCAGTGTATAATTCTCCTCCGGATACGACATCCAAAGCCAATCCTTCTTCTGAGACCACTTTACATATGGCTAAATTCATAAAAGCCTTTGAAGCATAAATCACCTCTGTTTCCAACCCATTTTTTGTAAAGGATTCTTTAAATATTCTGCAATTTTGTCTTACCAATTCCTCATCTATTACATACAAAGGCGTACTATAATTTTTCGCTAATTCTATTGTGTCACAGCCGCCTATAGATAAAATCCCTTTTTCATTGATGCTTGTAGTTCCAAATATTCTCATTAATATCTCCTCATTTCATATGAATAATTTTACGTAAACAAAAAACAGCTATAGGCAAAAGGAACCCATAGCTGTTTCAAAAAAAACAAATCCTCTTGCCCCGACATGATAAGCACTCCTTGAGAAATTGGGCAATTTCTTCAAGACAGTACTATACTTGTTAAGCATAGTCCCAATGCATAACCTTCATTACGCATTTCGGCGGATGACCCTTTTTTATGGTTTGTTCCATAATACTTATGACAACCGCGGCCTCTGTACCACATCGTTTTTTATTCGATTTTAGAACGATATTTACTCTTAGTATTAATACAAAGTTTTAAATATATTAAAATGTAGTGTATCAAAATTAGCTGGTTAAGTCAACAATAATATTGTTAGAAATCAAAATGTAATATTTTATTAGGTATATAGCTTCTATACTTCGACAAACATTTGACAGGTTCGACTTTTTTTGATAGCTTATTATAGTGATTATTTTTAAGGAGGCTGTTTATGAACAACAACCAAACTCAAAACGTAAAAATTCTTAACTGCGACCCATCTGCCCTAGGACTATTTGGTCTTGCTATGGTAACCTTGGTCGCATCCTCTCAAAAGCTTGGTATTACTGAGGGTACTTCCTTCATAATTCCATGGGCTATCTTCTTGGGTGGCTTTGCGCAATTATTCGCATGTATTAATGATTCCAAAAGACAAAACACCTTTGGTACAACTGCATTTGGTGCTTATGCACTTTTCTGGTTTGGCGTAGCTGCATCCTGGATGATCAAAGCAGGTGTATTTGGTCAAAGCCTTCAAGCAGGCGTTGATCCAAAGCAATTAGGATTTGCTTTCTTAGGCTACCTCATATTCTCAGTGATTATGACAATAGGTGCTATGGAAACAAACAAGGTACTATTTATCATATTCTTCTTAATCGATTTTCTATTTATCGGTTTAACCCTTGATTCCTTTGGAATAGGCGGAGAATTCCCACATACGTTAGCCGCTTATTCAGAGTTTGTTATTGCAATGTGTTCCTTCTATGGGTCCGCTGCTGCAGTATTGAATCCACACTTTGGAAGAGAATTTCTTCCTGTGGGCAAGCCTTTTGGAATTTTTAAAAAATAAATAGAAACACAAAAACCTGGTGTTAAGTAAACACCAGGTTTTTTTACTCCTTTTATGCTGATCTACACACTGCTTTCCATAGCAGTTTAATTTGAAATATGCAATGACTGTTAAAGAACTTTCACACTTATTTTTTAGCTTTAATCTGCTTTTTAGCAGCTTCATTTTTGGTGCCCGGCTCAATTAAAGCGCCCATATGGATTTCTTTCTGCTCAATATTCAACTTAAAGGCATTTTGGTATTTTTTAATCTGAGCTTCCTCTTTTGCTGTTACAATTGAGATGACTAGTCCTTCCTTACCCATTCTGCCTGTTCTGCCTGCTCTATGTAAATATTCCTTAGGCTCTGCTGGCAAATCCAAATTAAATATATAAGTTACATCTTGAATGTCCAACCCCCTGGCAGCTAAATCTGAAGCCACCAGCAGCTGATTCTTGCCGCTTCTAAAGCCCTCCAAAGCCTTTTTACGCTCTTCCTTTTCTGCTGTTCCATAAATACCTACGGCATTTAGCTTATGGAATTTTAGTTTGGAGGTAGTGATATCAATTTCATCACTTTTATTGATAAATACGATGGCTTTTGGAGGCTCAATTGCCGCAATGAGCTTTCTTAATATTTCGATCTTATCGCGCTGCTCTGCCAAAAGGTATATATGCTCTACATTTGGGTTTAATTTTTCCTGCTCTTCTGCTTTTACAACGGCTGCGTCCTTCATTAATTCCTTGGAAATACTCATTGTCCTATCATTTATCGTTGCAGAAAACACCATAAGCTGTCTATCTCTCATGGTGGTTTTAATGATATCCTTCACATTGCTGGCATTGTTCTCATCCAGCATTCGATCGCCTTCATCAATGACAATGGTCTTAACCGTGTGGGCACTGATTTTTTTCCTTTTGATAAGCTCTAATATTCTTCCTGCAGAGCCTACGATGATATGGGGCTTCTCTCTCAGCTTTTCTATTTGTCTTTCGATATTTACCTGCCCTATGATAGCTGCAGATTTTACAGGAATTCCTGAGTTTTCAGCCAAAGTCTTTATTTGCTTCTCAATTTGCATAACCAATTCATGGGTGGGTGCTAAAATAATCGCCTGCATTTCACGCTTTGAGCTGTCCACCTTGTGAAATATAGGCAGCAAATATGCGAGAGTTTTTCCGCTGCCGGTTTGGGATTGTCCAATGATATCCCTATTTTCAAAGCCTAGGGGTATCGTCTTGGCTTGTATACTTGTAGGCTGTTCAATGCCTTGTTTTTTCAAGCCCTCAATTAAGCTCTGATTTAATCCTAAATCTAAAAATGTAGCAGTCATGTTTATCTCCTCTTTATCCTTTGTAAGTATTACTATGTAAGTATTATACTGTAAATATTATTAGTTTACCAATTAATATGTAAATTATAGAATTATTATAGCACATTTTCATATGCGCAAAAAAATAGTGTAAATAGGCTGCTTCAATGATAAACTAATTAAGCAAGAACTATTTATTCAAGGAGAGTTAAAATGGGAAAAACATTAGTATTAGCCGAAAAGCCTTCCGTAGGCAGAGATTTAGCAAAGGTACTGAACTGCAATCAAAACGGCAATGGCTGCTTAATCGGTCAAAAATATATAGTAACCTGGGCATTAGGCCATTTGGTGACATTAGCTGATCCGGAGGCTTATGATAATAAGTATAAAGCTTGGAATCTGGAGGATTTGCCTATGCTGCCAAGCAAAATGGAGTTGGCTGTCATAAAAGAGACCTCCAAGCAATATGGTGTTGTACGAAACCTGCTGAAGCAGCCTGATGTAGAGAGTCTTGTTATTGCAACAGATGCAGGGCGAGAGGGTGAGTTGGTTGCTCGCTGGATCATAGAAAAAGCAGGCTTTAGGAAGCCGATTAAGCGCCTATGGATATCTTCGCAGACTGACAAGGCCATCAGGGAAGGCTTTAACAGCTTAAAGCCTGGCAGAGATTATGAGAATTTATACCATGCAGCTCAAAGCCGTGCAGAGGCAGATTGGCTTATAGGGTTGAATGTAACCCGTGCCCTTACCTGTAAGTATAATGCACAGCTTTCCGCTGGAAGAGTGCAAACCCCTACCCTTGCCATGATCGTACAAAGGGAAAATGAAATTAAAAGCTTTATCCCTAAGGATTATTGGACTATTGAAGCAAAAGTGAATGGCTTTACCTTATTCTGGCGGGATAAAAGCAGCAACAATACACAGCTGTTTGATAAGGCTAAAGCTGAAGCAATCACACAAAAGCTGCAAGGACAGACAGGAAACGTAGTTGAGGTTAAAAAGGAAGCTAAAAACGAGCCCCATCCTTTAGCCTATGATTTGACGGAGCTGCAGCGTGATGCCAACAAGCGGTATGGCTATTCTGCCAAACAGACACTATCCATCATGCAATCCTTATATGAAAAACACAAAGTACTTACTTATCCCAGAACAGACTCCAGACACATTACCACAGATATCGTACCGACGTTGCCGGACAGACTGAGAAGTATGGCAGTTGGCCCATATGCAGCAATGGCACAAATGCTGCTGCGCAACAAAATTAATACCACCAGTCGCTTGGTGGATAACAAAAAGGTAAGTGATCACCACGCAATTATACCTACTGAGCAGTCGGTGAATCTTTCAGCCTTAAGCTTTGAGGAGCGTAATATATTTGACCTGGTTGCGAAACGCTTTCTTGCAGTATTAAGCTCTGCATATCAATATGAGCAGACTACAATCAAGGTAGAAGCCTCAGGAGAGCAGCTATTTGCAAAGGGAAGAGTTACTACTGCTATGGGATGGAAGGCTGTATATGATGACAAGGGCGGCTCAGAAGCCAATAATGATGAAGATAGCGAGCAAGCACTACCTAACCTTCAAAAAGGTGATAAGCTGAAATTCATATCAGTAAACTCCATGAACCGAAAAACGAAACCACCTGCAAGATATACCGAAGCAACTTTACTTTCAGCCATGGAGCACCCCGGTAAGTTTATTGAAGATGAAAGTCTTCGAGAAGCCTTGGATAGAACCAGTGGCTTGGGCACACCGGCAACAAGAGCTGATATTATTGAAAAGCTGTTTAGTACCTTTTATGTTGAAAGAAAGGGCAAGGAAATCTTCCCAACTGCCAAGGGAATACAACTAATAAACTTGGCTCCCGAAGAGCTTCGTTCTGCTGAACTTACTGCAAAATGGGAACAGCAGCTTTATGAAATAAGCAAGGGCAAAGCGGATTCCAAAGCCTTTATGAATCATATAAGAACACATGCATCTAAGCTGGTATCTGCAGTCATTGCCAGCAGCGAAGCCTATAAGCATGAAAACATGACAAGAGAACGCTGTCCTGAGTGCAGTAAATTTTTGTTAGAGGTCAAGGGTAAAAAAGGTAAGATGCTGGTATGCTCTGATAGAGAATGCGGCTATCGAAAGGGTGTCTCCCAGATATCCAACGCCCGCTGTCCTCAATGTCACAAGAAAATGGAGCTTAAGGGGCAAGGAGAAGGCAAAATTTTCACCTGCAGCTGCGGTTATCGCGAAAAGCTCTCCAGCTTTAATAAGAGAATGGAAGATAAAACAGAAAGCAGTGACAAGCGTACTGTAGCAAAATATATGCAACAGCAGAAAAAAGAAGAACCTATTAATGATGCAATGGCAGATGCTTTGGCAAAATGGAAGGCTATGCAGGAAAAATAGGAATAAAAAAGCTAAACTTGAATAACCTCAAGTTTAGCTTTTTTTACGGGAAGGCATGGAAACCTCCCCTTACAAAGATAAGTTTTTCATTGATGCCAAAGTATCTATCACCGCAAATATCAAAACCTTCGCTAAATTTGCAGTCGTGTTATCCAAATCAAATCTTGGGGATACCTCCGCTATATCAAAGCTGACGGTTTTTTGAGACTTCAGCAGGTGCTTGATAAACTTCAATACTGCCTCAGGGTGCAACCCCAACGGTTGTGTTGCGCTTACCCCCGGTGCGAAGGCAGAAGAAAACACATCAGCGCATATGGTGATATAGATATGGTCATTTTGCTTAATAAAGCTGTCTAAACGCTCCATGATGCTGCCTTCGTCACTGTTTGAAATATCATGTGCGAATCTATTTCCTTCTATATCTTTTTCCAATACATACTGTACACCCAGTTTTTCTGCAGTCCTGAACAATTCAATGGTATTGCTGTGCTTCTGAACACCTACGCAGAAATAGGAGTACTTCATGCCTTTGCATTCACATACATCAGCGATTTGTCTGAACATAGTTCCGGAGCTGCCGCCATTTGGATAAGGACGCAAATCAAAGTGTGCATCAAAATTTATTACCCCTATGTTAGGCTTTTGCTCGACTTCACTCAAGTGATTTAATATCCCCATGTAATGCCCAAAGGCTACTTCATGGCCTCCGCCTAACACAATAGGAAATAGGTTTAGACCCAATATCCTGCCTACAGCTTTTGCCAATATCTCTTGGCTCTGCTCTAGGTTGTCATCCTCGCAAACAATATCCCCTGCATCAAAAATCCTTACATCCTGCGTAAACCTGCAGGGTAGATTTGACAATGCTTTTCTAATATTTTCAGGTCCTTTCGCTGCACCAACTCTGCCAAGATTCCTCCTAACACCTTCATCACAGCAAAACCCTATAAAAGCAATTCCCAGCCTGCCGGTATCAAGTTCTATAGTCTCATTTCTCAAATCGATTCGTTGAACCCATTGATGCAGTCTAAAGGCATCATAGTTGGTTTCACTGTCTATACGGCCTGTCCATACATTTTCTTCAGTTACTTTATATCTAGTATCAAACATCATATCCTCCCAAAATAAAAGCTCATATGTGTAGTATAACATACAAGCTCTATATACTTGAAGGATGTTGATATCTGTTATTTTCTTCCTTGATCCTCTATCAGCCCGATAGATTTAAGCTGTTTTGTAATAAATCTTCGCAGTACATGCCCAAATCTCTTAGGCGGCTTATTTTCTGGGGTTTCAATTGCGATATCTGCCATCTTTAATATGCTTTCATAAGATTTAGCGCCTGCGATAAACCTGCCTGAATGACAAAATATCCCGTCATCAATTCCGATGATCTCATTAAGCTCTTCATCTCTTTTGCCAGCCCAAGCCTCCGGTAGGCTTTTTCTGTTCCCTAGCGAACCTCCGCTGCCTCTTACTGTTTGCAATAGGTATTCCTCTTCTCTGGGAAAAGCTACAAATTGTACCTGCCGCTCTCTGTCTATACTGTTTAAAACTCTAGCCCAAGGGTAGGATCTTTCCAGCACCAGCAGTTCCGGTCTAGGACGCCTTTCAAAAGCTGCTGCGATATGCGCCTTCGCTTTCACGGTAGATATTTGCTGTGCCAAGGCATTTCCTAAAACAATGTCTGCTAATTTAACCGCTTGATGAAAATACTCATCCTCATTCTCGGTATCAGCATCCCATGGCGGATTAAAATTAGATATTATTGAAGAAATATTCGGTGTCGGGATAATTGACATGGCAGCTCTGATACCATTATCTGAAGCATCAATAGCCTCTATAAGATTTCTGTCTATGTATCTGAACACATTGTATATTTCATCATCTGAAAAATCCGGGGCATTGATGCGCACAACATCCCTGCCGTACTTTCTCCATATCAAGCCGCTGGCTGCATAGGGTGTGCCGCTTTCTCTGAATTCTTTATCCACTTGATGATGATCAAACTCTCCATCCCCAACATCGTAGACAATATCCAATTCCTTTAGATGAAATCTACCGTCATGAGTTCCTACTTTTTTGAATTCCTTTTTATTCTCCATAGTAACACCTTCTAACTATGTATTTAGCAGTATATTCTTTGCTTTCTAAGGAACAAATTTGCTTCCATCGGCTTCAACAGCATCAGAAGCCTTACTTTGCGGGATGCAGCTCCGAGGTCTGACAAAGCAAGCTCCTTCAGAGGCATTCCTCTTGGGTCTCTGAAGCCTTACTCCATCAAATTATTCCTTAGGCAAAGTGTTTGGCTTTAACATTCAAATAGAAACATTTTCTTTGCTTTCTAAGGAACAAATTTGCTTCCATCGGCTTCAACAGCATCAGAAGCCTTGCTTTGCGGGAGAAGCCTTACTTCAGCAAGTTATTCCTTAGGCAA
Source organism: Clostridia bacterium (assembly GCA_029256325.1). Classification (GTDB taxonomy): domain Bacteria; phylum Bacillota; class Clostridia; order Lutisporales; family Lutisporaceae; genus GWB2-37-7. Next base: position 16,581 of record JAQSYD010000034.1, on the reverse strand, counting down.
AGTGTTTGGCTTTTATAATTTAAACATAGTTATTATTAGCTGTAAGTTCTGCTTTGATACTATGAACTATCTGAAATCCTCCATAAATCGCTCTGCGTCTTTTGGCTGCCATATTCTGTCCACAAGAGCCGGACCTTCCTCCAAATAGCTTACTCTATCAAAATATGTACTCTTTTCCTGTCTATACAATACTCCTAAGGGAATTCCATTGTCTCCCCACTCCAAAGCCTTTTGAAAGGCAGCTACTCTATCTGAATTATCATAGCTTGTATCATCAATTTTATATACCCTGTCCTTGTACCACTTGAAGGTATTTACTTTGTTAAAGGCTATACAGGGCTGTAGTACATCGATTAAGGCATAGCCCTTGTAATTTATAGCTTCCTTCATTATTTCTACAAGATGCTCCTTGTCTCCGGAAAAGGCTCTGGCTACAAATCCACAGCCGATTGAAACAGCAAGGGCTAAAGGACTGATAGGGTCGGAGGTATTGCCATCAAACTGCATGGTAGTTTTCTGCCCTAAGGCAGTTGTCGGTGAAGCTTGCCCCTTGGTCAATCCATATATCTGGTTATTGTGTACAATATGTGTGATATCTACATTTCTCCTGATTCCATGCAGCAAATGATTGCCGCCTTCACCATAGGAGTCCCCATCCCCTGAGTGTATGATGACCTTTAAATTCTTATTCGCAATTTTCATTCCCTGTGCCGGCGGCACTGCTCTGCCATGCAAACCGTTGAAGCCATTTGCGTTCATGTAATGTGGTGTCTTGGCAGCTTGCCCTATGCCGGATACAATAACGACTTGATGAGGTTGTAATTCCAATTCTGCCAAAGCTTGCTTCAAGGATGGGAGTATATTATAGTTTCCGCAGCCGGGACACCAGGATATTTCATCTTTTACATCGTAAATCCTTGGGTCTAGCATTTACAGCACCTCCTTTTTTAATCTTGAACAAATGGTATAAGAATCAAGTTGTCTTCCATTATAATTCAATATACTGTCATTCATAAATATTCCTGTTTCCTGTCTAATAAGTTTAGCCAGCTGTCCGGTAAAGTTTTGTTCTATATTGATAAGCTTTTTGGCTGTGCCGGCATATTTCTTCAAAAGCTTGGTAGGAAGCGGATACAAATCTCCAAACACTAAGGCTCCTACAGGTTTTCCCTCTTGCATGAGTAGCTCTACCGCTTCTCTCATGGGTCCCTGCATAGAACCCCATCCTAGAAGCAGCATATCAGGCTTTTCTACGCCAAAGTACTCTGGCTCTTGTATTTCCTGTGCCAATAGCTCCAGCTTTTTCATTCTTTTATTCATCATAGCAGTACGTATTTCTGCTGACTCCGATATATGACCATATTCATTATGCTCATGGCTGTCAGACAACACCACAGCACCAGCAATTTTCCCGGGTATGATTCTGGGAGAAACTCCACTTTCTGTGGGCATGTATCTTTTATATCTTTCCCCTTGAATGTCCTTTGCTTCAGCAAAATATCTGTCTATACTTATCCTGCTATAGTCAAAAGGCTCAATGGTCTGGGCAGCATCTGCCAAATACTGATCTGTAAGTATAATAACCAATACCTGATATTGATCCGCTATATTCAAGGCTCTTGCTGTCTGATAAAAAGCATCCTCCGGGTTTCTGACTGCCAGTACCATCCTTGGAAACTCTCCATGTCCCGCTGTCAGTACAAAGTCCAGATCACTTTGTTCTGTGCGAGTGGCTATTCCGGTGGAAGGTCCCGGACGCTGCGAATTTACGACAACCAAAGGCAGCTCCATTGCACCTTGAAGGCTCAAGGCTTCAACCATAAGTGCAAAACCACCGCCCGAAGTGCCTGTCATTGCTCTAACACCCGCATAAGAAGCACCCAGTGCCATATTAATGGCAGATATCTCATCCTCCACCTGTTCCACTACGATACCTGTGTCATCCTGTCTCATAGAAAGCTGGGTCATTATACTGGTAGCAGGTGTCATAGGATAGGAAGCATAAAAGCTGACCCCTCCTGCCAATGCACCCATCGCAATAGCTGCATTGCCATTTATCAGTATATGACTATCCTTGTTGGCGGCTGATATTTCAAAGTACTTGGGAGCATATTCATAGCCTAATTGAAATGCATGATAGTTGGATTCTGCAGTTTCCCTTTCAAACTTTTCAATAAAAACCTCTTTCACCAACTCTAGATTTTGTCCAAATATTTTAAGTAAAGCACCTGCAGCGGCAGATCCTAAGGCCCTTGGATTTTTTACTTCGGCTGCCATTTGAGCCAGAGGCGCCTTAACTGTTCTGCTATACTCGATTTTCAGGGATTCATCACAAATAATCACCCCTGCTGCACAGAGTCTTTCTGCATGAAATTCAACAGTCTCCTTGTCCAAAGCAATGATCACATCCAACTCCGGCCAATGAGAGTAGATAGGTTCAGTCCCAAATCTAACTTGAATAAAATTGTGACCGCCTCGGACTCTTGACATATAATCCTTGTTGGAGTAGATGAAAAAACCCTTTCGCTTCAATATTTTTTCAACCAAAATACTGATCGTATCTATGCCCAGTCCTGCAGCACCACCTATTAAAACATTATACTTCATGTCCACACCTCACTAATGAATTTCTGTTATAATATACTCTTTTATGGCTTCACATATTCTGAAGTCCATTTATGAGAAATATTATACTTGTCTTAATTGTACAACAAAAAAATGACCACCACAAAGGGTGATCATTTTCTACATTTATTTCTTAAATTAATTGCCTATAATAGCCTTTCTATATTTATCGATTTCCGGAGTCAATTTGTAGTTGCTGTTTTTCAAAAGCTCCATAAAGCCCTTCAAGGATTGCATATATTCACTGTCATTTGCACTGAAATCAAGCTTTGTGTAAACTGCTTTTGCATCTTCTGCCATTACATTTCCATCATAGCTAAACAAAGGCGTATTATTTAGTCCAAGGAAAGTAAAGGTTAGATATTTATTATAAAGCTGCTTTACTTCAGGCAGCTTGCTTGAATCTGCATACTTTTTAATGAACGCCTCTTGCTTTGTAGCTCTATCAATTACTTCATCCCAGCCGATTACAAGGGCTGCATCCTTTGCAGGTACATCATCTGATTCTAACGCCATGATTTCAATATAAGCCTTTAAATCATCAGAAATGTATTGCGCATAAGACTTATAAGCACTATAGTCTACTATTGGGAAAAACATCCCTTCGGCTGTTTCAACCTTGTAACCGCTTCTTCTTGTTTCATCAATTAAGCTTTTCAAAGCTTCTGTTTCAATATTGCTGGTATCATTGATATAATTAATATCTTTTTTTGCTATATATAGATCGATAAGCTCTTTCTGCAGCTCTGTGCTTTCAAAGTACTTCTCTTCTAACTTAGGAAGATATTCCTTTTGAAGCTTTTCTAGATCATTCATAATCAACGCAACATTTTCCTTCGTTAACACCTTAGCATTTTCATCTAAAAACTCAAATACTTCTTTAGGCTGCGCACTATTTTCTATCAGCTTTTTGTAATCCTCCATGATTGCTGCATCATTGACTTGTGGTTCCTGTACGGACGGAGCCGGATCAATGTCTGGCTTCGTGCTTGCAGTGCAGCCTGTTAATGAACCTGCTATTAAAAATGCAGATAAAGCAGATATTAACCCAAGCTTTACGAATTTCTTATTTATAAGTTTAAAAAATGTCATTGATAAATCCTCCTGTATTTCATAAAATATTTTTTAATATGTTCTTGTTATCATTATGACGTATTTTTTCAATATAAAGTTCTCAATAATGTAAACTTATGTTTCAAAATTGTAAACTTTACTTTATGTCCTGTCAACTACCAGATATACGATGATTCAATAAATAAAAGACCATGATTTCTCACAGCCTTTTATTTATTCAAGATATTCAAGCATTTATGCTCTTTTTATTAAACCTGCAATACCAATACTTCTTGCTATATAGTAACCACCGCTCACAAGTAATGAAGCAAAAGGTACTAGCATAAAAATCAATGTAAAATTACTCTTAATTCCCGGAATGGATGCTACCAGATACCCACCGGCAAAATTAACTAACAGCCATATTACCCCGCCTATGATATTTCTTTTACAGAAGGTACCTATATTATGATTGATTGTACCTGCAACAAACTGCGCAAAAGAGCCGATAACCGGTGTAAATCTGGCAAAAACGATAGATAAAAAATCAGCCTTTTCATATAGTAAAATTGTACGGTTTATATATGCATCCTTCAAAAATGGTATTTTCTTATTATTTATTACCCTATGTCTAATAATCTTTCCGATATAATAGGAGGTTAAATCTCCTAATGCAATGGCTGCAATTAAAACTATAAAGGATATAAAAGGGTTTAACAATCCTGCAACAGAAAGCGAAGCTACCAAAAATATTAGTGAGACGCTTGGAAGCATCGGTGCTGTAAATACAAAAGCTGCTCCGACAAAAAGAATAAGGAACATGATTATATATGCTAAACTGCCGCCGCTGCTTACAGCGTGTTCAATCAATGTATTAATTTTTGCAATTAAATCCACAGCATAATTTATAAACGTCAAATAGATCACTCCTTTTGATTTGAACTGATTCATAATCATAATGCAATGATTATATTAATAATTATATGAAAGATTTGATTTTATTCTACAGAAATTGCTTCTATCCTATAATGCCATAATTGATTTCATAAGTATATACGCAATATATTGATGAATTACTTCAAAATCCCAAAAGTTTTTTATAATTGACATTAATTGCAAATATTGTTGTCTTATTATCTTCTTCCATATCAATTTTACCAAAAAAAGAGAAATCTTCAAATTGATTTCTCTTTCAAAATGAATTTTTATCTTTCACTTTTGTAAGATTACTATGTGCATTTAAATAATTATTTATAACCATCTTTATCAAAGGGTTTATATTTAAAACAATGCAATAATGGTATAATATTTAAAAAGCAATCCCTATAAGGAGTAAAACAAGTGAAAAAAGAATTAAACGATTATTGTTTATCCTTAAATATAGAATATGTTGGTATTGCCCCAGCCGGACCTTATCATGAGCTGGCTGAAAGGTGGAAAAAGAGAGTAAGCCAAAACCATATTACAGGTTTTGAAGAGAAAGATTTCAACCGCAGAATTGATGCAAAGCTTACCTTAGAGAATGCCCAATCTGTAATTGTTTGCTTATTTCCTTATTTTGTCGGAAGCAATGAAAATGCTAATCTTTCAAAATCAAGCTTTTCCTTAGATTATCATGTAATAGCAAAAGCTAAACTGGAGCAGATAGGTGCTTTCTTAAAACAAAGAATTCCAGGATTTGAATATAAGGCATTTGTAGACAACGGTCCCTTGGTGGATAGATATTTAGCTAGCTTGGCTGGCTTGGGCTACTTTGGCGTGAATGCTCATATCATTACGGACAAATATGGTTCCTATGTATTTATTGGATATATCATAAACAATTATGCCTTTGCACCTGACAAACCGCAGGACAGAACCTGTATTCAATGCGGAGCATGTATTCGCAGCTGCCCCGGCTGTGCTATACTTGGTGATTTTGATATCAACCCCTTACGGTGCCGTTCTTTTATTACACAGAAAAAAAGTGAATTAACAGAGCTGGAACTAGAGATTTTGGGTAAAAGCCCTCTGGTTTATGGCTGTGATATTTGCCAAGATGTATGCCCACACAATGCAGATGTCAAGCATACTCCAATAAGTGAGTTTAGCGAGAACATTAAAAGCAATATTGAATATAAAGAGTTGCAGGAAATCTCCAACAAAGAGTTTTTAAGACGCTATAAGAATAGAGCCTTTAGCTGGCGTGGAAAAAACATGCTTATACGAAACTTTGAATCAATAGAAAAAAATAAAAGCCGCTAATCAGCGGCTTTTGTTCTACAAGAGGGAATATATACTAAATCAAATATTTAGCTGACCATTCATATCTAATGGGAAACTCCGGGGGAATTGGGTTTTGCATTTCTTAAAAAACTTTGATGCAAAGCTTCAGATAACTATTAATAATGCGCTTTATGGTCGCCAGATATGCCATAGATGATTATTCTGTCCTCTAGCAAAAACATCAAGTCTATTGCCACCCCATGATACTGCCGCAGGCTCCGAGGTCAATACCCCTGCTAGGGACTGCCATCCACTCCACCTGCTTCCGTTCCAGGTCCTAAATAACAGCTGGTTATTTCCACCACGTGCAAAAACCTCCAAGCGGTTAGGAGCCGTTGATGCAGCTGCAGGTGCTGAACTTATTGCACCACCGCCTAAGTCTTCCCATTGACTCCATCGGATTCCATTCCACCATTTGTGCCATAGACTATTATTCTGTCCTCGCCCAAATACATCAATTCTATTTGGTCCCCAAGATACAGCTGCGGGTGCCGAGGTCAGTACTCCACCCAAATCTTCCCATTCACTCCATCGGATTCCATTCCACCATTTATGCCAAAGTGCGTTATTCTGTCCTCGTCCAAATACATCCAAACGATTCGCCTGCCAGGATGCCACTGCAGGGTCTGAGGTCAATACCCCACCTAAATCTTCCCATTGGCTCCAGCTTGAACCGTTCCACCATTTATGCCATAATGCATTGTTTTGTCCTCTTCCAAACACATCAATTCTATTTGGTCCCCAAGATACAGCATCAGGAGAAGATGTCAATACTCCGCCTAAGTCCTCCCACTCACTCCAGCGGCTGCCATCCCACCACTTGTGCCAAAGCGCGTTATTCTGTCCTCGTCCAAATACATCCAAACGATTCGTCTGCCAGGATGCTACTGCAGGACCGGAGGTTAATATACCACCTAGGTCCTCCCATTGGCTCCAGCCTATAGTTGGTGCTTCTTCAATATTTTCCAAGGTGAAACGAATAATCGCTCTGATGATTTGATTAATACGATTGGTTGGTACACCATATCCTCTTAGAATAGTAAATATTCTTGCATTATCACGACTATAAGCATTGAATAGTGCATTTGTTTTTTGAGTAATGTTTCCAGCATAATTATCTTCATTTCTTAACACATAAGTCACTATATTTCTGAAAATATTGCGTGTTACAACCCTTTGAACTCCATATCTTTGAAGTTCAGTATAGAAATTGTTAAACTGTTGGTTAATACGTGCCATAATTCTGTTGATATCTTGTGGCCTTTGACGCATCATATCGTCACCCTCGAGATATTTTTCATCCTCTTCATTATAAAGATCCTCAAAATCATCTTCTTCCATTGGTTGATAAAAGGGACAAATATATCCCGGATTCATAGGACATGCATAGGGCTGCCCATAAAATTGCATTGGTGAATAAATCTTATTATAGGGATTCATTTTTCAACCTCTCCTTTAAATGAAACTATTACATAATATGCAGATGCATAAAGGATGGTTAATAAAAATAAAGCGCTGCATCTATCTATGGGGGATGCAGCGCTGACTCACAAGTAAGCTAAATTTTATCTATTCAATTGTCTTATTTTCCTGCTGCAGCACTTTCTCCGGCAATTCTACCAAATACGTTTATATCAGCCAAAGCATTTCCGCCTAAGCGGTTGCTGCCATGAATTCCTCCAGTAACTTCTCCTGCTGCGTATAATCCTGGTATGATTTTTCCATCTTTGTCCAGTACCTGTGCGCTGGTGTTAATTGCAATTCCACCCATTGTGTGGTGTACCGTCGGTACACGAGCACCTGCATAGTATGGAGCAGAATCCAGCTTATCCTTGAATAAAGTTCTGCCCAGCGCATCCTTGCCACCCTTTTCAACAGCCTTATTAAATTCATCTACTGCTTTTTTCAAGTTTTCCGGGCTAACACCGATTTGCTTTGCAAGATCTTCTATTGTATCGGCCTTATATGCTCTGCCTTGCTCTACCAACTGATCTATTGTCTCATTAAAGTTATTTTTTGTATCTCCTGTTGGGTATGAATGCTTATCAACAATTACCCACATCGTTGCATCCGTTTGTTCAAATAATGCCTTTGTCATAACGTCTCTACGTGCACCTTCGTCAACAAAACGGTCGCCGTCTTTGTTTACGAATATACGGTTTTCTACACCTTGCTCGATATTACCACTAAGACTGCCTGTTTCAGGATCTCCCATAGGCAGCAACTGTATCTTATCCATACCGATTAGATTAGCCCCGATTTTTTCTGCCATAACCATACCGTCACCAGTAGCCCCAACGTGATTTGTTGTCTTCACATTCTGAAGTGAAGGCCATATGCTGTTATACTTTTCTCTCATTTCTATATTTGCACCAAAGCCACCGGCAGCAACAACTACACCTTTGTTCGCCTTAAGTATAACATTGCCCTCTTTGCCTTCTGCTTTTACACCTACTGCCTTACCATTTTCCATAATGATTTCTGTAGCTTTTGTATCTACCATAATCTCAATATCAGCCTTATTTGCTTCAATATAGCTCATATATGTTTCGATGTATCCTGTACCCAATGGCTTAACCGGCTTATGCGCTCTTGGCCATAGACCACCTAGTACCGTAAATACTTCGTCCTTAAACTCCATGCCCATGCTCTCCAACCACTGGATTGCAGGATATGCATTATCTGTTAAAGTCTTTATTAGTTCAGGATTTCCCAGCTTATCGCCGCCTTCATAGGTTTGTGTGTAATGCTTTTCTACCGCATCTTCTATCCCTTGTTTTTCTTGTCTTACAGGGTCAACAGCGTTGAAAGCAGATCCTGAAATTATCGTATTTCCACCCACTCTCGGCATTTTCTCTATAACAATTACCTTTGCTCCATTTTCATGTGCAGAAATTGCTGCTGCAAGCCCTGCACCGCCACCGCCTATGATTACAACATCCGCTTGCTTTTCTATGGTCTGTCCAGTTGTTGCACTAACTTCAGGCTTTTTCTGCAAATTAGCTATGTTAGCACCGGCTTTTTCCAGCGCTTTTGTGACAGCTTCAATTATAGCCTTGCTTGTTACTGATGCCCCAGCTACTGTGTCAACAGCCAGTGTCTGATATTTCATTATATCTGCTGGTACGTTTGTAATTGCTGTATCACTTACGCCCGGTGTTTCATCATGCTTTACAACTTTAACTTCTGTTATTTTATTTTCATCTACAGTAACTTCTACTTGAAGCATTCCGTGAATACCCTCAGCTTCACCTGTATATGTACCGGCTTTAAATAAACTTGAACTGCTTGTTGGAACTGCTGATTGGCATCCAACAAGTGCAAATATCATTATTATTGCAAGCAGCATTGCCAATGATCTATAAACTTTTCTCATCATTCTTTCCCCCTATAAAATTATAAATTCCGAATTCAGCTCGTAGGCGCCATAACCGAATCACTTGTTATAAAAATAACATTTTCAATGAATGCATTCATCGAACAAATTCATTTTACCTAAATGTTAAATTGTTGTCAATATGTTATGTTAATTTTTTATCTATAATTTGACAAAATATTTTACTTTAATATAATGTAATATAGATGAATCATTAATAATAACATGAACTTTAATAGTGTTAGGAGAATGTTATGTTTGAAAGGGAATTGACGAAAAGACAAATTCAAGCTCAGAATACGCAAGAAATCATTTATAAAACTGCTTTAGAAATGATGGAGGAAAAGGGATTCCAAAATCTTAAGGTTGAAGAAATTTGCAAAGCTGCTGGGGTATCCATAGGTTCTTTTTATAACTGTTTTAAATCTAAAAATGACATTCTAAACGAGGTGTTTAGACAAATAGATGAATACTTTAAAAATTCAGTAATGGATAAGCTTAAATCAGGCAGTTCTATAGACAGGGTCAAGATATATTTTGAAATATATGCTGATTACAATGTAGACAGAGGAATAGAGTTTGTAAAACAGTTATATGGTGTTCGTAATAACTTATTTATAACGAAGGGTAGATACCTACAGGCAATTCTTAGAGATATTATTGAAGATGGGCAAGAAGCCGGAGAAATTATAAGGAGTATGACCTCTGATGAAATTGTAGAGTTTTTATTTATTGCTATAAGAGGTGTGATTTATCATTGGTGTTTGTATGACGGTCAGTTTGATTTGGTAAATGAGGTGTCTGTTTACATCAATAGACTTGTAAAATCCATCACTGTGTAAGTACAGTATTATGTAACTAATATGAAAGGCTGTGAATCCTCACAGCCTTTCATATTAGAATTATCTTCCTGCCGCAGCGCTTTCTCCGGCTATTTTTCCAAATACAACTGTATCCGGAAGCGCATTACCGCCTAAACGGTTAGAACCATGTATTCCACCGGTTGTTTCACCTGCTGCATATAGACCCGCTATCACTTTTCCATTGGTATCCAGCACTTGCGCACTTGGATTAATTTCAATACCACCCATTGTATGATGTACTGTTGGTACACGAGCACCTGCATAAAACGGCGCTGTATCAATCTTGTCTTTAAAAAGAGTTCTTCCAAACTGATCTGGCACACCGCTTCCAATTGCTTTGTTAAAGCCCTCTACTGATTTTTTCAAGTTATCTTGGCTTACACCTATTTGCTTTGCAAGATCTTCTAAGGTATCAGCTTTGTATGCTCTACCTTCAGCAACCAACTGATCTATTGTTTCGTTAAAATTATTCTTTGTATCTCCAGTTGGATAGGAGTGCTTGTCAAGTATAACCCACATCGTTGCATCCGTTTGTTCAAACAGTGCCTTTGTCATAACGTCTCTGCGTGCACCTTCGTCAACAAAACGATTGCCCTCTTTGTTTACAAATATACGATTTTCTACACCTTGCTCAATATTTCCACTAAGACTTCCTGTTTTGGGATCTCCCATTGGAAGCAATTGTATTTGTTCCATACCGATAAGCTTCGCACCAATCTTTTCAGCCATCAGTATACCATCACCAGTAGCTCCAGGATGATTGGTGGTCTTTATATTTGTCAATGAAGGCCAAATCTTATTAAATTTGTCTCTCATCGGGATATTTGCGCCAAAGCCTCCAGTTGCCACTACGACCCCTTTATTGGCTATTGCTGTTATTTTTCCATCTTTATTTTCTGCTTTAACACCAACAACTTTGCCGCCTTCAACAATGATTTCTGTTGCTGTAGTGTTCAGCATTATTTCAATATCACCGCTGTTTGCTTTGACATAGTTCATATAGGTATTGATATATCCTGTGCCTAATGGCTCAATGGGCTTATGAGATCTTGGCCATAAAGCACCCAAAACTGTGAATATTTCATCTTTAAACTTCATTCCCAAGCTTTCTAACCATTCCAATGCCGGATATGCCTTTTCAACGAAAGTTCTTACCATTTCCGGCTTAGCCAGCTTATCTCCACCTTCAAAGGTTTGTGTATAATGCTTTTCTATGGAGTCCTCTATACCGGCTGCCGTCTGTCTTTTAGAGTCAACAGCATTAAATGCTGCACCTGAAATGATTGTATTCCCGCCAACCTTTGGCATTTTCTCTAGAACCAATACCTTTGCTCCATTTTGATGGGCAGAAACAGCTGCTGCAAGACCGGCTCCACCGCCGCCTATGATGACTACATCAGCCTTCTTTTCTATCAGTTTAGAAGAGGCAACTGCTTTCTCTGGTTTCTTCAGGAAGCTCGCCATTCCTAGCCCGGATTTCTCTAAGGCTTCGGTCACTGCAGTCAAAAGACCTTTACTTGATATTGTAGCTCCTGCTATTGTATCTACAGCCACACTCTGATACACAACGATATCCTTGACAAGCTGTTCAATGGCTACATCTCCTACCCCGGGAGTTTCATCTTGATACAACACTTCGATTTCAGCTATTTTATTATCCTTTAAAGTTACCCCAACCTTAATGTTTCCATGTACGCCTTTACCTTCTCCTACATATGCATCTGCCTTTGGTTCAGCTGCTGGTGTTTCAGGCTTTGTTGAACTGCTCTCACCTGTACTAGCGGATGCTACTGCATCTGCAGACTTGTCATCAAGCTTCAAAACCTGTCCCGGATAAATCAAATGTGGATTTGTCAATTTGTTGACTTCAGCTAACTGCTGCCAAGTAAGATTATTCTGCTTTGCAATTTTCCACAGTACATCTCCTTCTTTTACAGTGTAAGTACTGTCTGCAAAGGCAAATACAATATTTGATAGAATAAATACCGCAACAAGCAGCAGACATAGAACTTTTTTGTTCATTTCCATTCCTCCTTAATTTTATATATAAAACGCAGCCTATCTGCATTTTTGACAAGACAAGGAGTCTAGTTTGATATTTATTTAACACATTTACGTGTCGCGAACCCGTTCAACGAACAAGTTCATTATATAATCTTGATAAATATTTGTCAATAATTTATGGTAAACTTGTATAAATTTTGAATTAAACTTTGCAAAAAAAAAACTGAATCCACAAAGGATTCAGTTTTTTATCTATTATACTAAAGCGCCGTCAAATCTAACATAGCTTAGTTCCTTACTCTCTGTAAATAACCAGTAGCCAATAAAACCTTCTTTAATCAGCTTTTCTTGCTTTTCAAGATCACTGATTGATGTCTTTAAAAGTTCTCTAGGATTTAATAGTGATACAGGCTCTAAATTTCTATGAAGAATAAATCTCCAAAGTCCTTCTTTACCAGTGTTCTCATCACCATATTTTCTCTTAAGCGCTTTAATCTTTAATCCATTTTTCATTATATTAAACAAACTAAAATAGTTTTGTGGTGACACAGTACAAAGCATATGTTTATATCCCATTTCTTTAACAACCGGAATCATTTGCTGCAAGGTCAAGCTTTGCAGACCATTTCCTCTATAGTCAGGATGAACGACAGTAGTTTCTAAATGTACTACCTTGCCTAGTTCTTTATGCGGTAAGTTAATATCATATCCTAAATTTTTATCGTCATATCCTGGAAAGCCTACATAACGGTAAGCGATTAGCTCCTGATTTTGGTTGAATACGCCTACTATTTTTGCTCCCAAATTCATATCAGTCAGCATTTCATCGTAGCTATCCATGTAAAGTACTTGTTTATTTGGAAGCTTGCTGTAGACAAGACCTTGTAAAGCAACAACCTCTTCAAGTTCTCTCTCAACTATAAGTCTCATTTCATATCCTTCTTGTTCTATAGACTCACCTACATGTTTCTTAACAATCCCTGTTTTTAATGTTTTCATGTGTCGTCCTCCTTTCTAATATGTGTGCTTTATATATTTTCGTAACTAACAACTTAAATTTTGTAGTAAAGTTGTTTGTTTTTTATATTTTACCACAGACAACTTGTACTCGTCAAGTAAGTTGTTTGTTGGATACACTTTTTTTACATTTGATATTTATTGACATTAAAAAAACACTATTTACTCACTGGTAAATAGTGTTTATACTTCTAATATCTTATATGCTTTTATTCTTGCTTAAGAAATTTTCCACGTCATTATACAAACCAGATTGATTTGCATACTTTACATAGTTCTTAACTGTTTTTAGCCACTCTATTGTTGATGGTCTAGTGTTATCAATAGCTGTGAGCATATCCTTCATATTTATCTCTCGCTCAAATCCTGTTTTCATAATCTCTGAAATTACATTTTCAGTTGCAGCCTCAACAACATTTTCTATGTCAGCTCCGGAATACAATTCCGTTTTATTTGCTAAAAGCTCAAAATCCATTTCAGTGATTGGTTTTTCCTGCAGCTTCAGCTTAAATATGACTGCTCTCGCTTTTTTATCCGGTGGTGGTACAAAAATCATTTTATCAAATCGTCCGGGTCTTTTGAAGGCTGGATCTACATCCCAAGGCATATTTGTAGCTCCAATAATCAGAAGCTTGTCTGTATTGGAATCTATACCTTCAATTTCAGTTAAAAGCTGATCTATAACAGGTCGTAAATGTTCTGAGGATAGCTTAGCTCTGTTAAAACCTATACTGTCTATTTCATCAAAAAATAGTATGCATGGCTTTCTCGCCCTAGCTGTAGCAAAAATATTTCTGACATTTTGCTCACTTTCACCAATATATTTATCTAATATATCCGTAATATGCACCGGTTTAAAATTGGCCTTGCATTCTCCTGCTGTGGCTTTTGCCATAAAGGTTTTACCACAGCCTGGCGGTCCATATAGCAGCAGACCTCCACCGACCTTCTTTTTAAACTTGTCAAACAAGCCTTGATTTACAAAGGGCTTGATAATTTTCATTCGTATGGTTTCTTTTAGTTCCTCCAGTCCTCCTACATCCTCAAAAGCAATCGTAGGAGCTGTTTCAAAATCCGAACCTTTCTCAACTCTCCCCCCTTGTATCACATCAAAGGGCACGATCTTATGATCACTGTCTTGCTGTTCGGAATCCTGTTCTTTATCATTTTCTTCTTCCGGTGCTAAGGATATGTAACTCCCTCTATCCACATTACTTTCATTCTGCATCTTGCCCATAGATGCAGTAAGCTTAACAAGCTCCTGAGATATCTTAAGCTTCATATCATCGTTACAAGTTTTCAGTGCTTCGGAAAAAGCAAGCATAGAATCATTAACCCTGCCAGCAGCAGCGTATTCCATACCTAGCAGACACCACATTTCAGCATTTTCGGGATCGCTTTCAAGCATTTTCTTGATTAAATCTATTTTCTCCATTCCTATCACCTCTTAAAAAAGACTTATAATAAAGCTTGCAACCAGCACCATTAAAAGTTCAATATTATATCCTGCAATAGTCCAACCAATTATAATTGGAATTGTTGGCTCAAGCTCCCCATTAAAGAACTTGACAGCCTTGTATTTGGATCTCATCATCATATAAAAATATGTGTAGAATCCTAGACTTGCAAGCCTTGAATATAATGCAACATTTACTGCAGCATAGTAATTATTAAATTTGCTGCAAATACCAAATAGTGCAAACTCACATAACCACAATGTCAGCGCAAGGATGCCCATGCGTTTTCTTTGTCTGCCTTCCAGTTTAAGCAGCTTTGCATTCTTTAAACTTTTAATTATGATGGGTGTGATTCCACCCAGTATTGCAAGTACAAATAAAGCTTCCAAATTATAAGAGGATAAATCCTTATAACTTTCGTCATTGACTAAGGTAGGCTCAAATATTTTATCATTCATGCTGTCTTTTTCCTTTAAAAATATTCTTCAATAGATTCACAAAAGCATTTCCAAGTACAAGTACCCAGCTGTACAGTACAAGTATCAAATATGCCATTACAACTACCATTCGAATATTATATAGCTTTAGCAGCCCAAGTACAAAATAAAGCGCTATAAAGGATATCCACAAAACAGCTGGTCCTACTTTGTTAATAAACCGCTGCGGTAAATATAAAATATTACACTCTCTATCTAATTCCTTCAAAATCTCAAGTAGGTTTTTATCTGTTGGATTCAAAAGGAAGGCTTGTCTATAATTTTCACGAGCAGCTTTGTAGTTTTTATTGTGCATATTGTAGATTCCCATGTTGATAAGCTTTGCCACTTCATTGCCGGTGCTGTTAATAAATCTTTGCAGTACAATGATTTGCTCACTTTTCTTATTTTTAAATAAATAGTACATGAACTTGTAATGCAATACTACAGCATCTTCAGGATCAACCCTCATGGCTTCTTCCATCAGTTCCTTCGCCTTTTTTTCATGACCTGTTTTTAACATAAGCATGCCATAAGCAGCCAAAGCAGGACCATGGTGCGGATTATTGCGCAGCACTTCAATATAGCTTTGTTCAGCCTTCACCAGCTCATCATTGTCCATATATATTCTGCCTAAAAGGTAATTGCATTCCAGCATGCCAAAGCCCTGCTGCATACTTTCAACGCAGTAATCTGCTGCTTCCTTATAGTTGTCCAAATTATAATGACAGTATGCCGCCAGATACAAAGCAAACCCATCATTAGGTGCTTCAGACAATACCATATAAAGAGCGTCCAAAGCCTGCTCATATCTTTGTATGTCAAAATAATGCAAGGCCTCATTCAACTTAGCTTCTTGTGTATTTTCATACTGCAAAACAATGCCCTCCTTAGCCTTCTTTTCTTACTGCTTTTCAATATTATAGGATTGATGCTAACCATGATACAAACATCGCAATTCCTGCTTCGGCAAGGGTACCTGCTAAAATCCAAGCCAAGGCATCCCATAATATTGGTTTTATCTCTCCGCCAAGGCCAATATGAATTGCAAACTTTTCTTTCATAACTTTATAGCAAGCTAAATATAACAAGCAGCTGCCAGCCTTATAGATCCAGCTTAAGGTTCTTCTATCCATAATCGGTTGTCCGTCAAATAGCGTAAACGCAATGGCATATTTGCCAATAAGTATCACAGCACCTAATGCAGCTAGCAGCATAATGGTTTTTCTATCTACTTTTAGCTGTCTTGCCAACTTTGCTGCTAAGCCTACTAGAGGAATGATCCCGCCAAAAAAAGCTACGTAAAACAGCCTCCTTATATCGTGAATTTCCACCTTTTCATCTTCTTCGCTTAAGGATGCTGTAAAAAGTTTTTCCTTATTCATCATAACCTCCCAGAGTTTAATAAAATAAATAATAATATCAATATTTATAATAACATATCT